>CAKPZC010000001.1 GCA_934203355.1 uncultured Prevotella sp.
TCATCGTGCGGACATGCGTGTGCGCACGATAAAAATATAAAGAATATACGGAAAGACATTGTCTGCTAATTTAAGGTATCTTAAAGAGTATTTATCTATATTGTTATGTGCGCATACTGCAATACGTCATTCCGCAAAGCGTCTTCCGTGTTCATAGTGTCCACGTGCGACAATAGTACCATTGCGGTCTTTCTCAACAAAGTTACCATCACGCTTGCCATCAATGTATGAGCCCTCAAATCTTTTACCGTCTTTTGTTTCTTCGATGGCGTCTCCATTGCGTTTGCCGTTCTTATACACACCCTTGAATTTAGACCCATCTGCAAAATGGATTATCACCTGTCCATCTACTTTGCCAGACTTAAACTCACCCTCAAAAACGTCACCATTCTTCTTAGTGAGTTTACCTCGTCCATTTTGTTGGTCGTTTTTCCAAGAACCTATATAGATGTCACCATTTTTCCAAGTAAACGTTCCTTCGCCATCCTTGTCGCCATCTTTAAAATGGCCGACATATTTATCCCCATTTTTATATTTAAAGATTCCTTCACCAGTACGTTCCCCTTGCACATAGTCGCCTTCATAAACGTCGCCATTTTGAAATCTATATATACCCTTGCCGTTTTGGATGTCATTCAACCAATCACCAGTGTATACATCACCGTCGGCATATTTGTTTGTGCCCTTACCTGAGCGTTGGTTTCCCATCCACATACCATCATATGTTGTTCCATCTCCCCAAACAAAGACTCCTTTACCAGACTTCTGGTCATCCTTCCAATTTCCATCGTAGTATGCACCTCCTGCAAAAGTGTATTTTCCCTTACCCTGGCGTTTGTCTTGCAACCAATAACCATCATAGACATCGCCATTATAATAGTACATTACACCATGTCCTTGCTGATAATCACGATACCACATGCCAACATACTTATTGTTGTTCATAAACCAAAACGTACCAAATCCATGCTGTTGATCTTGAAACCATTCTCCCTCATACTTTTCTCCGTCTGAGAATGTGTATACACCCTGTCCTTGGCGCTTACCTTTTATATATTCACCCTCGAACGTATCACCGTTTTCAAACACAGTACTTCCTTTTCCATAAGGTTTACCACCTTGCATCTGCCCTTTATACTGACCACCGTCGTGAGTGAGACATGAGCCAAGCGTTATTTTCTGAGCACACAAAGTTGAATGAAATACTAATATAAATATTGTAGATAATATAAAATTTTTCACTTCTTATATACTTTTTGATTATACTTGCCAAAATTAATAATTTTGCATGAAACGGCAAAATGAATTTAGGATTTTTAGCGCAATCTAACCTTATATCGACTATTTTTACTATCTTTGTAATCGAAATTTACTGTTTAACGAAAACACAAGTCAAAACAGCCTTAAAAAACTGGAAAATATGAACATTAAAGTATTTATAAAGCGTTTTCTCGAATTTACGACAACCGAAATCTGGCGAATTCGTCGCGAGGACACGACTGCTATACGATATTTTGCACTTTCAATTATAAAGAAACTAATTCTTGCTATTGAGTTCACAACAGCAAAACGTATTACAAGTGCAGCTGCTGCTCTCACCTACTCCACTTTGCTTGCAATTGTCCCAATTCTCGCCGTCGTATTTGCCATAGCACGCGGATTTGGCTACAATAAGTTTATTGAGGTATGGTTTCGAGAGTCATTTTCAAGCCAACCAAAAGCCGCTGAAACCATCATTGGATTTGTAAACTCTTATCTTATCCATACTAAGAGCGGTCTTTTTCTTGGAGTAGGCTTGATTTTTATGCTATTCACAGTCATAATGCTTATCAGCAACATTGAACAAACGTTCAACTATATTTGGCAAGTAAAGAAACCTCGCAGCGTTTTCCGCACAATAACCGACTACACGTCGATGTTTCTTCTTGTGCCTATTGTCATCGTTATCACTTCTGGAGTGAGCATTTTCTTCGCCACTGTCTTTCGACAAATAGAGGGAACTATGCTCATAGGTCCTCTTATGCAGTTTCTGCTACAAATAATGCCATACATCCTAATGTCTGGAGTCTTTATAGCCTTATATGTATTTATGCCTAATACAAAGGTGAAACTATCTTGCGCCATCGTGCCAGGTATCCTTGCTGGTGTTGCCATGCAAGGCTTACAGTTATTCTACATACATTCGCAAATATGGGTAAGTAGCTACAATGCGATTTACGGCTCATTCGCAGCCCTACCATTATTCATGCTTTGGGTACAGATATCATGGCTTATTTGCTTATTTGGAGCGGAATTGTGTTATGCGAGCCAAAATATGGAAGATTTCGCTTTCCGCGCAAAAACAGAAGATTTAAGCCATAGATATAAAATTCTGCTGTGTCTTATACTCGCGAGCAACATCTGTCGTCGTTTTGCCAATGGCGGCAAATCCTATTCTGCTCTTGAGCTTAAGCTTAAAACAGGCATACCCATACGCATCGTAAGTGAATTACTCTACGAATTAACACACGTACATATTTTAACAGAGATAACAAGCGGGGACAAGGGCGAAACCGTAAGATACCAACCAGCAGAATGCTTATCACGCCTTTCTGTGGGCACACTTATCGACCGAATGGAAGCTGACGGAAGGTGGACACTCAACCTTGATGTCCGCTCTCTCAACACTGTAAAATGGCGAAATACAATAGGAAACAGATCGGAATACCTTAGCAAACAAAAGGAAATATTACTAAAGGACTTATGACATGTTACTTAGTTTTATTTTCAGCACTACTATTGAAAACAGAAGTCTTTCGGTTCATTCGGCATTTAGAGGGATACACAAAGCAACTTTATAGACATCCATGCTTATTCTCGAACATATGAGAAAGCATTGTTTCTATTGTCTGTATAAGTTATAGATAACATATGTATTAGATTTCTGCCTATGGACAAAAGTGTTTTGACTATGGGCAAAAGTGTTTCTGCCTATAATCAAAAACATTTTAGCTTGCAGAGTTATGCACACTCTAAATGTCGGATAAATAAGTTGTTACTTATCTAATTTACAGTGATATGAAAACATCCCTGATGCACCTCATATTTTACTAAACAACGCTTATTGCGACGCATATCGTTAAGAACCTCACTCAGCACCCATTTAAGAGAATCATTTCTTACTCGGCGGCGTTGCGGTCCTTCTGGGTCCTCAACAGTTCGATATCGATTGTAACAAATATCAAATGTCGTACCATAAAGATGACAAGAATTTTCAGTTGCGTTACCATTATGCAAGCGTAGTCTGGCTACATCAGCCTTACTGCGCAATACGGAAGTCACAATTATTTTGTGTAAGGGAATCTGTTTAGTCTGAAGACTGTCAAAAAAGTTACGACCTATATCCTGTAACAGCACCGCAGCACGAGGCACGAGATAAGGTATACTGCTCTTTAAACGATCAACATGATAAAAAGGGCTACTACCAACATAGACCAGCTCCGACTTACGGCGCTCGGCATCCTCGCGGTCATTCACAGCTTCTACACCATGTTTGGTTGCTGCAATAAGCTGCACATCATTCTGATCGGGAAAAGCCTTGCCAAAATTTGACACACTATAAATACGATTCTTTACTGGAGTTCCGTCGGCATTAAAGAACATTGAATGACGTCCAAAAGGCTTTTTCTCGTGTGAACTGTTATCCGACAATTCATTAGCAATATAAAGGGAATCATTGAGCGGCAAAGACCCATTTGGAGATTTACCACTTTCACTTTGCAAGTTTTCATGCAAAGTAGAAGTATCCGAAGCTATTAGAGCATACCCATTAACATTAGGCGTCTCGGTGCAAACAAGACGAAAAAAGGCAAGGACAATCACTACAAGTGCCAATGCCTGCTCATATCTTTTCTTTTTAATTTCATTCATAACAGTTGCAAAGGTACACAAGAATACATTTACCGCCAAAATAGTGGCAAATTATTTTCTACTTTGTCTAAAAAAATGTACCTTTGCATCCAAAACAACATTTAATAGATTTTGATAGAAAAGCATATAATATTAGAAGACATAGACCCCGTGGTATTCTACGGAGTTGGCAATGGGCACCTACAGATGATAAAGTCGTTGCACCCAAAGTTGCGCATTGTGGCGCGCGACAATGTCATACGAGTGCTTGGCGACGAAGAAGAAATGGCGGTTTTTGAAGAAAACGTAGAAAAGATACGCCGTCACGTACTCAAATACAACAACATCAGCGACGAGGACATTCTTGATATAATAAAAGGACGCCAAACCAAAGCTGATGGCGTAAAAGGAGTAATTGTATACAACATCTCTGGCAAGCCTATCAAGTGCAAGAGCGAAAAGCAACAACAACTTGTTGACGCTTATGAGCACAACGACATGATATTCGCCACAGGTCCAGCAGGCACGGGCAAAACATATCTTAGTATAGCACTTGCTGTGCGCGCTCTAAAAGAAAAGGTAATACGCAAGATAATCTTATCGCGTCCAGCCGTAGAAGCAGGTGAAAAGCTCGGATTCCTGCCAGGCGACATGAAAGATAAAATCGACCCATACCTACAACCTCTTTACGACGCACTTGAGGACATGCTACCTGCAGTAAAGCTGCAAGACATGATGGAAAAAAACGTAATACAGATAGCACCGCTTGCATTTATGCGCGGACGCACGCTAAGCGACGCTGTAGTGATACTTGACGAGGCACAAAACACAACACCAGCGCAACTTAGAATGTTCCTTACCAGAATGGGATGGAACACTAAAATGATTGTCACTGGCGACATGACACAAATAGACCTGCCAAGAGGGCAAAAAAGCGGTCTCACAGAAGCACTCGAGATTCTAAACGGTGTTGAAGGCATAGGATTCGTAGCTCTCGGAAAGAAAGACATCGTGCGTCACAAACTCGTCACAAGTATTGTCAACGCATACGAAGCGTACGACAAAAAACGCGAAGATGAGCGAAAAAGCATAAAAGAAAAAAAAGAAGAGAAGGATTCATAAAACAAATATAAACTATATATTTTCAAGAAATTATGAAAGCACTTACACAGACTGATTTTCATTTTGAAGGACAGAAAAACGTGTACCACGGAAAAGTACGCGACGTGTACGACATCAACGACGATGTTATCGTCATGGTAGCCACAGACAGAATCTCGGCATTCGACGTTATCCTGCCAAAGGGAATTCCTTTCAAGGGACAAGTGTTGAACCAGATTGCAGCCAAGTTCCTTGACGCAACAACCGACATCTGTCCCAACTGGAAACTCGCGACTCCCGACCCTATGGTGACCGTAGGACTCAAGTGTGAGGGATTCCGTGTAGAGATGATCATCCGTTCTATTCTTACCGGTTCTGCCTGGCGCGCATATAAAGATGGGTGCCGCGAATTATGCGGTGTAAAACTTCCAGAAGGCATGAAAGAGAACCAGCGTTTCCCAAAGCCAATAATAACTCCTACGACAAAAGCTGACGAGGGCCACGACCTCAACATATCAAAGGAAGAAATCATCGCTCAAGGCATAGTAAGTGCTGAGGATTACGCCATTATGGAAGACTATACACGCAAGATTTTCGAGCGTGGACAGGAAATGGCTGCACAACGTGGACTTATCCTTGTTGATACTAAATACGAGTTCGGAAAGCGTGATGGAAAGGTGTATCTTATTGACGAGATTCACACCCCAGACTCAAGCCGATACTTCTATGCTGACGGATACGAGGAGAAGTTCGAAAAAGGCTTGCCCCAAAAACAGCTTTCAAAGGAATTCGTACGCCAATGGCTCATAGAGCACGACTTTATGAACGAGCCAGGACAAACTATGCCTGAAATTACTGACGAATATGCAGAAAGCGTAAGCGAGCGCTACATTGAACTTTACGAACATATTACTGGCGAAAAGTTTGACAAAACAGCTGAAGAAGGCGATATTGCAGCTCGAATTGAGAAAAATGTGGCAGCATATCTCGCCACTCGCAAGTAGCGACAACCATAAGGGTGCAGGATGTATGACACTGGGCAAACAACATTGTCTAGTGGCAAATATTCTACACCCTATTTTTATAAAATCAGGACTAATAAGGCAAAAGCTACCTACAAAAAAGGGAAACTAATGCACGATGTCCACATCCAAACAACTCACCCCTATCCTATTAACATTTAATATCAATATTTATAAATGACATACGGTCAAGAGAGAATAAAACCCTACAACGACACCGAAGAAAAGGGGCAACAAGTGGAAAAGATGTTCGACAACATCGCCCACTCATACGACAAGCTCAACCACCGCCTGTCGTGGAACATTGACAAGTTGTGGCGACAATACGCCTTAAAGCGCCTTGCCCCATTCAAACCTCAAACAATGCTTGACATCGCAACTGGTACAGGCGATTTTGCAATACAGGCTGCACATATGCTGATGCCAAAACGGCTCATTGGTGCAGACATTAGTGAGGGCATGATGGAAGTCGGACGTAGAAAAACAAAAGCTTTAAAACTTGACAGCATCATTTCTTTTTGTAAAGAAGACTGCATGAACATGTCGTTTGAAGACAATACTTTTGATGCCGTGACTGCTGCGTTTGGTATACGAAACTTCCAAGATTTGGACCGCGGACTGCAAGAGATGTGTCGAGTACTTAAACCTGGTGGGCATTTATGTATTGTGGAACTCACAACACCCGTCAGTTTTCCTATGAAACAACTTTTCAGCATCTACTCACACACGGTGCTTCCTGTATACGGGCGTATTATATCTGGCGACCAGACTGCATATTCCTACCTAACTGCCACTATCGAAACATTTCCGCAAGGAGAGCGCATGGTTGGCATACTGAAAAAGGCAGGATTTACCGAGGCTTCTTTCAAAAGATTAACTTTCGGTATCTGCACAATGTACCTCGCAACAAAATAGCATTACTTTTATTCAATTTCATAAATAATTATCATTATGGACAAGTATGGACTCATAGGCTACCCATTGGGACACTCTTTCTCTATCAGTTTCTTCAACGAGAAATTCGAAAACGAGGGTATCAATGCACGCTACATAAACTTCGAGATACCGCAAATTGATGATTTGCCTGAAATTCTCGCTTCTACCCCCGAACTGCGCGGTCTTAACGTTACCATACCATACAAGCAGAAGGTTATAAGCTACCTTGATGAACTTAGTCCTGAGGCACGTGCCATAGGAGCGGTTAACGTGATACGCATTTCTCATAAAGGTCGAAACACCATCCTGAAAGGCTTTAACAGCGACGTAATAGGATTCACACGCAGCATTGAGCCTATGCTTGAAAAAATCCATAAAAAAGCACTTATTCTCGGAACAGGCGGCGCATCTAAAGCAATAGAGTTCGGACTTAAATCACTTGGACTTGAAACTCTTTTTGTAAGCCGCTCTAAAAAAGAAGGATGCATAACCTACAATGAGGTAACACCAGATGTTGTGAAAGAATACAACGTCATTATAAATTGTACTCCTCTAGGAATGTATCCTAAAGTCGACACATGTCCAGAACTTCCATACGAAGCAATGGACAGCCACACTATACTCTATGATCTCATCTATAATCCAGATGAAACCTTATTTATGAAGAAAGGTACTAAATACGGAGCCAACACCAAGAACGGTCTTGAAATGCTCCTATTACAAGCTTTTGCAAGTTGGGACTTCTGGAACGGCGAAGAACAAGCACAAGATTTCATTTAGTGCTAACTTCAGACTTTTTTTGACAACATATAAAAAACAGTAACATAAAGAATCAAATAAATACACACAATAATGGACAAATCCAACAGATACATGATGCGCGGCGTAAGCGCAGCAAAAGAAGACGTTCACAACGCTATCAAGAACATCGACAAAGGTCTTTATCCACAGGCTTTCTGCAAGATTATTCCCGATATTCTCGGCGGAGACCCTGAGTATTGCAACATTATGCACGCAGACGGTGCAGGCACAAAATCATCGCTTGCCTATCTCTATTGGAAAGAAACAGGAGACATGAGCGTTTGGAGAGGTGTAGCACAGGATGCAATTGTAATGAACACCGACGACCTGCTTTGCGTGGGTGCAGTCGACAACATCCTTGTATCGAGCACCATCGGACGCAACAAAATGCTTATTCCCGGTGAGGTTATTTCTGCTGTAATCAACGGCACCGACGAGTTGCTTGCCGACCTCCGCAACATGGGGGTTGGAGTCTATGCCACAGGTGGTGAGACAGCTGATGTCGGCGACCTTGTACGCACCATTATCATAGACTCAACTGTCACATGCCGCATGAAACGTAGTGATGTGATTGACAATGCCAATATCCGTCCGGGCGACGTTATTGTTGGTCTTGCTTCATTTGGACAGGCCACTTACGAAAAGGAGTATAATGGAGGCATGGGATCTAACGGACTCACAAGCGCACGCCACGATGTATTTGCAAAATATCTTGCCGAAAAATATCCCGAGAGCTACGACCATTCTGTCCCAGAAGAACTTGTCTACAGTGGCAACTACCGCCTTGACGACAATGTGGACGGATCGCCAGTAAACGCAGGAAAACTTGTTCTCTCACCCACCCGCACTTATGCACCAGTTATCAAGCGCCTGCTTGACGAGTTGCGTCCAGAGATTCACGGAATGGTTCATTGTACGGGAGGTGCACAGACAAAGGTGCTGCATTTCGTTGGCGAGAACTGCCGAGTAGTGAAAAACAACATGTTCCCAGTTCCTCCGCTTTTCCGCGCTATCCAGGAGCAGAGCAAAACTGACTGGAAAGAGATGTACAAAGTTTTCAACATGGGTCACCGCATGGAGATTTACGTACGTCCTGAAATTGCCGAGAAAGTAATAGAGATAAGCAAGAGCTTCAACATCGATGCACAAATTGTTGGTCACATCGAAGAGGGCAAGCGCTCGCTACTCATCAAGTCGGAATATGGTGAATTTGAATATTAATCTTATATAGTTGGGCAATAATAACAACTTGTCTACTAAAAAAACAACAAATGGCAGAAAACAATAATATATTAGAAAAACTCGATGGACTAGAAGCACGTTATGAGGAAGTATCAACTCTCATCACCGACCCTTCTGTCATTGCCGACCAGCAGCGTTACGTTAAACTGACAAAAGAGTACAAGGACCTTGAGGATATAATGAAACTTCGTCAGCAATACATCACTTGTCTTAACGGCATTGCTGAGGCAAAGGACATCATTATGAACGAACAGGATGCTGACATGAAGGAAATGGCGCGCGAGGAACTTGCTATAAACGAAGAACTTCAGCCAAAGCTCGAGGAAGAGATAAAGATTGCACTTGTGCCAAAAGACCCTGAGGATGCAAAAAACGTACAAATGGAGGTTCGTGCAGGTACTGGTGGCGACGAAGCTTGCCTCTTTGCCGGCGAAATATTCATGATGTACAAAAAGTATTGCGAGTCAAAGGGCTGGACAGTGTCAGTAACTAGTGAAAGCGAGGGTGCTGTAGGCGGTTTTAAAGAGATTTGCTTTGCAGTAAGTGGCGACAATGTATATGGCACATTGAAGTATGAGTCGGGGGTTCACCGCGTACAACGTGTACCCGTAACAGAATCCAACGGTCGTATGCAAACTTCGGCAGCTACCGTAGCCGTTCTTCCCGAAGCCGACCCTTTCGAGGTGAACATCAACGAGGGAGAAATTAAATGGGATACCTTCCGCTCTTCAGGTGCAGGTGGACAGAACGTGAATAAAGTGGAGTCTGGTGTTCGTGCCCGCTATATGTGGAAAAATCCAAATACAGGTGAGGTGGAGGAAATTCTCATTGAATGTACTGAGACCCGCGACCAACCAAAGAATAAGGAAAGAGCACTCGCGCGTTTGCGTACATATATATATGATAAAGAGCACCAGAAATATGTTGACGACATAGCCAACCGCCGTAAAACTCTCGTATCAACTGGCGACCGCTCTGCAAAAATTCGAACATACAACTTTCCTCAGGGGCGTGTCACCGACCATCGCATAGGTATGACCGTATACGATCTTCCTGGCTTTATGGGTGGCAACATCCAACAAATGATAGACGCACTCACAGTGGCTGAAAATGCAGAGAAGATGAAAGAAAATGAATTGTAATCTTCAATTACAACATCATTTGCAAGCAATAATTATATAGTCATTTTGTAAAAAACATAAAGTAATGAACAGATTAGAATTAGTAAATCAGATAAAGACCAAGCGTTCGTTCCTTTGCGTAGGTCTCGACACCGACCTCAAGAAGGTTCCGACACACATTCTTAATGAAGAAGACCCGATTTTCGCCTTCAACAAGGCTATAATTGATGCTACAGCTCCTTACTGTGTGGCTTATAAACCAAACCTCGCCTTCTATGAAGCATTCGGTGTGAAAGGACTCATCTCGTTCGAGAAGACAGTGAAATATCTCAAAGAGAATTATCCCAATCACTTCATTGTTGCAGACGCCAAGCGTGGCGACATTGGTAATACAAGCGCAATGTACGCACGCACCTTCTTTGAAGAATACGATGTCGACTCACTGACAGTAGCTCCTTACATGGGAGAAGACAGTGTGACCCCATTCCTAGGCTATGATGGGAAATGGGTTATCGTGCTCGCATTGACAAGCAATAAGGGTAGTCACGATTTCCAACTCACAGAGGACAAGAACGGCGAACGTCTCTTCGAAAAAGTCCTCCGTTCGTCACAAAACTGGGGTTCCAAGGACAACATGATGTATGTAGTTGGAGCCACACAAGGAAGAATGTTTGAGGATATTCGCAAGATTGTTCCCGAACATTTCCTGCTCGTTCCTGGTGTTGGAGCCCAGGGAGGTTCGCTCGAAGAAGTGTGCAAATACGGCATGAACAAGGAATGCGGATTGCTTGTAAACAGCTCACGTGGCATCATCTACGCTTCCAACGGTGAAGACTTTGCTGAAGTGGCAGCACAGAAGTCAAAAGAGCTGAAAGAGCAGATGGATAATGAGTTGAAAAAATTCGGCATTTAAGCCATAATTCGGTCAATACACGACTATATTTCAGCCAAATATAGCAATATTACTGTAAAATCGACAAAATAATATTGTCAAAAGGCTTTATCTGAATAAAAATTCTTATTTTTGCAAAAATAACATGCGATGTTGTGGTTGAAAATCATCTGATTCCAGCCACAACATACTCTCTTTATTAATGTAAAATCAGAAAAAGACATTACATAAAAATGGAATTTACAGCAGAACAAATAGCCGGTGTTATCGGCGGTAGAGTGGAAGGCGACAAAAATGCCACAGTCCATACATTCGCCAAGATAGAAGAAGGCGTCAAAGGTGCAATTTCGTTTCTATCCAATCCAAAATACACCCATTATATTTACGATACAAAGTCGTCAATTGTAATCGTCAATAACGACGTGAAGCTTGAGCATCCTGTCACAACCACACTTATCCGCGTAGAAAATGCATATGAAAGCATTGCAAAGCTTCTGCAAATCTATGAGGCAAGCAAGCCTAAGAAGACGGGCATAGCTCAGCAGGCTTATGTTGCCCCATCGGCAAAACTCGGAAAAGACTGCTACGTTGGTCCATTTGCATGCATTGGTGAGAACACTGTCATAGGCGACGGATGCCAGATTTACCCACACGCAGTAATTGGCGACAACGTTAAGATTGGCGATGGCTGTATTTTCTATCCCAACACTACAATCTACCAAGGCTGCAAGATTGGCAACAACGTCACACTTCATGCCGGCAGCGTTATAGGAGCAGACGGATTTGGATTTGCACCAGGAGCTGACGGCTACGACAAAATCCCTCAGATAGGCATTGTTACTATAGAGGACAACGTGGAGATAGGGGCCAACACTTGTATTGACCGTTCTACTATGGGCTCTACTATCATACACAAGGGAGTTAAGCTTGACAACCTCGTTCAAGTAGCCCATAATGTAGAGATTGGTGAGAACACAGTAATGTCGGCTCAAGTGGGCATTGCCGGCAGTACAAAAGTTGGCTCATGGTGTATGTTCGGCGGACAAGTGGGGCTTGCAGGTCACATAACAATTGGAGACAAGACTTTCCTTGGTGCACAGTCGGGAGTACCTGGCAACATGAAGGGTGGCGAAGAACTAATAGGCACACCTCCTATGAACCCACGCTCTTATTTCAAGTCACAGGCAATATTTCGTCGCCTTCCGGAAATGTACAAGGACGTGGAAAGCATGAAAAAGGAAATTGAAAAGCTAATAAAAAAATAATAATATGTCAAAACAGACAACACTCAAAGGCAGTTTCTCGTTGTGCGGTAAGGGATTGCACACAGGCTTGAGCCTGACTGTCACATTCAACCCCGCCCCTGAGAATAGCGGATACAAGATACAGCGAATAGACCTTGACGGAATGCCTACAATACAAGCAATTGCAGAAAATGTTGTAGACACACAACGCGGCACCGTTCTCGGTAAGGGAGACGTTCGCGTCTCAACCATTGAGCACGGAATGTCAGCCCTCTATGCAATGGGCATCGATAACTGTCTTATTCAGGTCAACGGTCCTGAATTTCCAATCCTAGACGGAAGCGCAGCTATGTATGTGCAGAAAATCGAAGAAATAGGAGTGGAAGAGCAGAACGCACCAAAGGACTGGTATGTGATTCGTCACAAGATAGAGGTGAAGGACGAAGAGACAGGCTCATGCATCACTATCCTGCCAGATGAAGAGTTCTCGCTCACTGCTATGTGTTCGTTCAACAGTAAATTTATTAACTCGCAATTTGCCACGCTCGACCGTGTTGATAAATTTGCCGAGGAGATAGCTCCTGCACGCACTTTCGTATTCGTACGCGACATTGAACCTCTACTGAAAGCCAACCTCATCAAAGGAGGTGACCTTGACAACGCTATCGTAATCTACGAGAAGCAGACAACTCAGGAGCGTCTCGATTCACTTGCAGACATGCTCCATGTGGAGCGCCGCAATGCTAATGAACTTGGCTACATTCAGCACAAGCCACTTGTTTGGGAGAACGAATGCACACGCCACAAGCTTCTCGATATCATCGGCGACATGGCACTCATCGGTAAACCTATTAAGGGTCGCATTATCGCCACTCGTCCAGGTCACACTATCAACAACAAGTTCGCACGCCAAATGCGCCGCGAGATACGTAAGCATGAAATCCAGGCTCCCATCTACGACCCCAACGAAGAGCCGATAATGGACAACAATCGAATCCGCGAGCTTCTTCCACACCGCTACCCTATGCAACTTGTTGACAAAGTAGTTGCCCTTGGTGCTACAAGTATAGTCGGCGTTAAAAACGTCACTGCCAACGAGCCGTTCTTCACAGGACACTTTCCTCAGGAGCCAGTAATGCCTGGCGTACTTCAAATTGAGGCAATGGCACAATGTGGCGGCTTGCTCGTGCTCAACACGCTTGAAGAGCCAGAGCGTTGGTCGACATACTTTATGAAAATCAACGACGTGAAGTTCCGCCAAAAGGTTGTACCTGGCGACACTCTCCTTTTCAAAGTTGAGCTGCTCGCTCCGTTACGCCATGGAATTTCATCAATGAAAGGCTATGTTTTTGTTGGCGACCATGTTGTGTCGGAAGCAACATTCACAGCACAAATCGTAAAAAACAAATAAGCGTACGATAAAAAATACAATAAACGCACGATTGTAAAAGACATAAAAAAAGAATTAAAAAAATGAACAAAATAAGTCCATTAGCATACGTTCATCCAGAGGCAAAGCTCGGCGACAACAATATTATCGGTCCGTTTTGCTACATTGACAAGAATGTAGAGATTGGAAACAACAATACTCTACAGAACAGCGTTACGATAAACACAGGCGCACGCATTGGCAATGGCAATGAATTCATGCCTGGCGCAAGTATCTCAACCAAGCCCCAAGACTTGAAATTCCGTGGCGAGGAAACAGTATGTCTTATAGGCGACAACAACAGCATCCGCGAAAACGTAACAATTTCGCGAGGCACGGCATCTAAAGGCAAGACTGTGGTAGGCTCAAACAACCTGCTTATGGAATGCGTGCACATTGCTCACGATTGCGAGATTGGCAGCGGTATCATCATCGGCAACTCCACCAAACTTGCAGGCGAGGTGATTGTTGACGACAACGCCATCATATCAGCCAATGTGCTCTGTCATCAATTTTGCCGAATAGCAGGCTATGTAATGATTCAAGGAGGTTGTCGTTTTAGCCAAGATATTCCTCCGTTCATCATCGCTGGCAAGGAGCCTACTAAATATTGCGGACTGAACTTGATTGGTCTGCGTCGCCGCGGATTCTCCAACGAGTCGATTGACCTCATCCACAACGCCTATCGCACTCTATACTCCAAAGGAATAATGTCTGAGGGAATAGACGAAATCAAGAAGAATCTTGATGTGACCAAAGAAGTTCAGTATATAATTGACTTTGTGGAATCGTCCAAGAGAGGAATTATTAGATAACACTCGCGTAAACAACAGTAAAGAAACTGGAATTTATCAAAGAGACTGTGAGGAGGGTGACACGCCCTCCTCTTTTTGATTATTCGCATTATGGCAAAAAAAATCATTGTAATTCTTGGTCCAACAGGTGTCGGCAAGACCGAATTGTGCCTTCAAGTGGCCGAGCATCTTGGCGTTCCCATTATCAATTCCGATTCACGGCAGATATTTTCGGAGATTCCCATCGGCACAGCCGCTCCAACAGTCGACCAGCAAAAACGAGTAAAACACTATTTTGTGGGCAATCATCACATCAACGATTACTACAGTGCCTCGCTGTTCGAAGAGGATGTCATGCAGCTTCTTACCAACGATCTGTTCAAGCAATCGAACACAGCCCTAATGAGTGGAGGCTCAATGATGTATATCGACGCCGTATGCAACGGAATCGATGACATCCCCACTATCGACAATAAGACTCGTGATTGGATGAAGAAAAGGCTTGCACAAGAAGGATTGCCTTCCCTTGTAGAGGAGCTACGGATTCTTGACCCAGAACATTGGGCTATAGTCGACCAAAACAACCCACGTCGCATTGTCCACGCCCTTGAAATATGCCACATGACAGGAAAGACTTACACATCATTCCGCCAAAACAAAAAGAAAGAACGTCCGTTCAATATTATAAAAATAGGCCTCACACGCGAGCGTGAAATTCTATACGACCGCATCAACAGACGTGTGCTTAATATGATAGACAACGGACTTGTAGAGGAGGCACTAGCTGTCTACGACAAACGCCACCTTAACGCTCTAAATACAGTGGGATTCAAGGAAACGTTTGAGTATCTCGACGGCCTGACAACCATGGAGCAAACTATCTACAAGATTCAGAGTAATACCCGCCGCTATTGTCGTAAACAGCTCACATGGTTTAAGCGTGACGAGAAAATCAGCTGGTTCAACCCAGATAACATTAAAGAAATCATAAATTATATAGACAACAAGCTTATAGATTAAAGTATTTTATTACTTTTGCATGAAAAGCAGATAATCAAAAACCTCACAAGATGAAAAAATTTAAGAAATTTGCCTTCTGGTGTCTTTCCAAGACAAAAGCATACTGGTCATGGTACAAAGGACTTTACCATGGCAGAGCTTGGTACACAAAGACACTTGTAGGATTCGCATCATGTATAGTTGCGTTCTTTATCTACCTAGGAATGGTAGACATCAACTTCCTGTGGCTCTTCGGCAAGTCGCCCGGCTTCTACACCATTATGAATCCGGAGACTCACGAGGCTTCTGAAATCTATAGTGCCGACGGTGTACTAATAGGCAAGTTCTTCAACGAGAACCGCACACCAGTAAAATACGAAGACGTAAGCCCCGCATTTTTCAAGGCTCTCATCGACACCGAAGACGAGCGTTTCTACAACCACCACGGTATTGACTATCCTGGACTTGTGGGAGCAGCCAAGGACGCAGTACTCCACCACGACGCTCGCGGAGCATCGACCATAACACAACAGTTGGCCAAAAATATGTTCCGTGTGCGCACCGACTACTCAACTGGTCTGCTCGGCAAGATTCCTGGCGTGCGAATGCTTATAATGAAGTCGAAAGAATGGATTATTGCCACCAAACTTGAGTTGACACACGACAAGAAGGAAATAATCACAATGTATGCCAATACCGTCGACTTTGGATCCAATGCATTCGGTATAAAGACTGCTTGCAAGACCTACTTCAACTGCACGCCCAAAGAGCTAACAACCGATCAGGCAGCTGTGCTTGTAGGAATGCTTAAGGCAACCACCTATTACAACCCTATCTCGCACCCCGAAAACTCGCTGCGCCGACGCAACGTGGTGCTCAGCAACATGCTGAAACATGGCGACTTGACTCACGAGGAATACAACGATATGAGTCAGAATCCAATAAAGCTCAACTATAGTGTGGAGAGCAACTATGACGGTCAAGCTCTCTACTTCCGTGAAGCTGTTTCAGCAGAGCTAAAGGATTGGTGTCGCGACAATGGTTATGACCTTTACTCTTCTGGTTTAAAAATCTACACCACCATCGACTCGCGTATGCAGAAATACGCAGAAGAAGCAGCAATAAAACAGATGAAGCAGGTGCAGAAGAACTTCAACAACCATTGGGGCAAACAAAATCCTTGGCAAGATGAGGAACACAACGAAATTCCTAACTTTATTGAGGGAATTGTACAAAAGCAGCCTGTTTATAAGAATCTGCTTGCCCGCTTCCCAAACAACCCCGACTCCATTGAGTATTATCTTAACCGCCCTCACAAAGTGAAGCTCTTCGACTACGAGCACGGCACAATCGAGCGCGAGATTTCAACAATGGACTCCATACGCTACATGGTACGCTTCATGCATTGTGCCTTTGTTGCCATGGAGCCGCAAACAGGAGCTGTAAAAGCTTGGGTAGGCGACATCGATTTTAGGTCGTGGAAATATGACAAGGTAACAGCCATGCGCCAGCCTGGTTCTACATTCAAACTCTTTGTCTACACCGAGGCTATGAACCAAGGACTGACACCATGCGACAAACGCCGCGACGAATACTTTTCGATGCAGGTGTTCGACAAGGCTTCTGGCAAAGAAGTGACATGGGCACCGACTAACGCTAATGGATCATTCTCTGGCGACTCAATCCCACTGAAGAGTGCCTTTGCGCGAAGTATCAACTCCGTGGCTGTAAGATTGGGACAAGAAATGGGAATAACGCGCATTGCCGAGACAGCCCATAAAATGGGCATAGAAAGTCCGCTCGACGAGACTCCTGCTTTGGCACTCGGCTCAAGCGACATCAACCTTCTTGAGCTCGCCAACGCCTACTCTACTATTGCCAACGACGGCAAATACGTTAAGCGCCAGCTTGTCACACGCATCGTCGACCGTAAGGGTAGAGAAATCTACTCTACTCCAGTAAACGAAGAACAGGTTATTCCTTACAAGAGCGCGTTCCTAATGCAACAGTTATTGATGGGTGGTCTGCGCGAGTCCGGAGGCACGTCGATGAGTCTCAACGGCTATGTGGGACAATACCGCGACACAGATTGGGGTGGCAAGACGGGAACATCCAATAACCACTCGGATGCATGGTTTATGGGCGTAAGCCCTAAACTTGTAGTAGGTGCATGGGTTGGTGGCGAATATCGCTGCATTCACTTCCGTACGGGTGCTCTTGGACAAGGTTCACGCACGGCTTTACCGATATGCGGATATTTCCTCGATGCTGTGCTCAAAGATCCTGCATTCAGTAAATACCGAGCCAAGTTTGACAATCCAAAAGATGCAGACATTCTCTCGTCAATGTACAACTGCCAGAGCTATATTCCACGAGCAAAAGCCGACACTACGCAACGCGACAGCATAGACGTAGAAGAAGAAATTATGCTTGACGAGGACGGTAATCCGATAGAACGTTCTGTAATTAATACAGAACAGTCTATGCAAGAAGAAGGAACAGAACAACCTCAGAAGAAGGAACCCAAGAAGCCAAGGGAGCAGGTAGTTGACTTTAACAACCTGTAAAGCATTAGAGTCAAGACACTAATAATATAAAATATAATAAACGTTCATTACACGGAACATAATTAAATCCCTGTAATGAACGTTTATTATTTCTTCACGTAATAGATATAAACGGCAACAAATATCTTTCTGTGAAGAGGCAACAATTTGACTTTATACGATTATTTCTATTCTAACACTTTAGTATGTGTTCATATTTATCTTTTTTATATATAAGCGGCATCTGTAGGAGAGTATGGCATCCCTGTCATACCTTATGATTGTCCAGCAGATTTAGTGATAATTCTAAACCGTTACTTATTTATTAACCTGTCTATTTCCTCAAACTCCTTTCCCATATTCAAGTTCAAATAAATTGTATAAAGAGGCATTGCCCACAATTCCTTTTCTTCGGGAGCAAGTTTACGGTAATTTTGTAGATAAGGCATTGCCTTGCGGTAGAGTGTCATCATTTTATTTCTGTCTTCACGCGAGCGTTTCTTTGCATTGTCGATTTCTACCGCTTGGTTGAAGTATGAGAGTCCGGCATTGAGATTGGCACCTGGATGTTTAGCGTCAACATCAATAATACTGTCGCTCACCTTAATGCACTCTGCATAGCGTTTCAGCGCAAGCAGTACAGTAGACTTGGCGAACATAGCAGTCACACTCGATGTGTCAGCGTGAAGAGCTTTATCGCACAGTAACAAAGACTTGTTTGTGTCGCCAATCTTATAATAATAGTCAAACAGATGCGAGAAGAAATAATCCGACTTCGGGAACTTATCAAAACCCTTCTCCATCATTTCTAAACTCTTCAGTGTGTCGTTCATTTCCCAATATGTATCTGCCATATACTGATATACAAGATCTAACCTTGCGCTATCCTTCTGTGCCATTGCAGCGTATTTAAGAGTCTGTTGCGGATTGGCATTCTTGTATCCATTAAATACTGTGTAGAAGGCAGCTGTTGGTAGTAATACATCCTTATCTATATAGTTGTACACTCCAAATAGCGGTTGGCGCGCGCAGTCCACGTAGGCATCAAAATAGTTGTAAGCCAATTTGTGTTCACCCTTTGCCATATGGAAAAGTCCTCCGTTGTATAGGTTGGTTCGGAAGGCGTTGAGATATTCTGCATTTCGCTTGCGGTATTTCAACTTTACCTTTCCATCCTTGTCGGGTAAAGCATCTATGGAATCGAGTCCCTCCAGCACTCCGAACATGCGGTAGTTTGCTGCAAATAGCTTGGCTGTGTCGGCTTTCTGCTTTAGGTACATCTGTTCGTTCACGTTTTCAAACTGTTTTCTGACTGCATCAAAAAGCACAAGCCAAATCTTCTCGTTGTTTTTGTTTGCTGAGTCGGCGAGCAACTTTCGCATCGAAGCCTCAGCCTCTGACAGTGCTTTTCCTGCCTTTACATTATCTTTGGCTTGTGCTATTTCTTTCTTTTGCGCCTGCATCATAGCGAGCGGCATCATAAAAAGCATTAGGGTGAAGAACAAATTCCTTAACATGATATCCCTGTAAAAAATGAAACATTAAAAAAAAGAAAAAGGGTATACAAGGAATAATTATTTTCCCCTGCACACCCTAGTTATATTGTCTAATATTACTTGTTCGGATCAAGTTCCTTAGTGCGTGCGTCATCAGCACCATAGAGGTTATAGTAGGTGTTATAGAGCAGATAACTCCAGCTTGCCTCCTGCTGAGTCGGGTCGAGTTCGCGAGCTTTCTCCAGATATCCCTGTGTCTCGGTGAGAAGCTGCTTCTGCTTATTGGCATTCTGCTCAATGGCAGCCTTGTTATTGTTGCAGAATCCGAGCCATGTCAAAACGAGGGCGTTAGGTTTGATTTCGTTAGCCTTCTTAAGGTCAGCTATAGCCTCATCCCATTTGCCATCGTTCATCTCTGCCTGTCCCTTAACAGCCCAAGCAGTGAAGCACTTTGGGTCGACAGCAAGACGCTCGTCGATGCACTTCATCTGCTTATCCTTCATTCCGAGGCTTCCATAAAGAGTAGCGAGGTTTGTAAAGATAATTTCGTTGTTATTATCGTTTGCATAAAGAGCCTCGAACGACTTGAGACACTTAACAGAGTCCTCCTTGGTTTTCATCTGCTGCTGCATCATGGCCATCTTGAGGGTAAGAGCGTCTTTGTATGAAGCTGTGTCGGCGAGAGCCACGTCGCAGTAGATATTGGCTCGGTCGTAGTCCTGGTTCTGGAAAGCGATTACTCCTGCTACACGCGCCAACTCACCCAAATACTGGTCGCGCTCCTTAGCCTTGTCGTAATCCTTAAACATGGGTGCCTTGCTGCTCATTACATAAGCATCAAAATAGCCGAGTGCTCCGTTATTATCTTCTTTCTGAAGGCAATCCTGTCCAGCGTTGATGAGGTGTACACGCAGCGGCCAAAGTGCGTTCTGATTCTTCTTGCGAAACTTCGGAGCCACTTTTCCCTTTGCATTAGGCTGCTGGTCGTACTTATCGCATTCGGCTGCATCGTTAAGAGCGTTCTTCAAGGCGTTGTACATACCTTCAGTGTCAACCGGCTTGTCACCCTTCTGTCCCATCTGCTGCATCATCTGGTTCTCTGACATCACACCGTTCTCCTTGTTTACTTTTGCAAGCGACAGCTCCACAAGTTTATTGTACCCCTTAGCCTTGTCCTCGTTGTTGAGTGATGACATGCAGGCGTTGAGCAGGCTCTTTGCTTCTGCATAGTCTTTAGCCTTGAGTACGCTCTTCACGTCTTGGGCGAAGGCAGATGCAGTAGCTGCTACCATAACTGCCATAATGAATAATTTTTTCATAATTGAATTGTTGTTTTGTTAATTTGTTTTTTTTATTTTTGTTCTGTTGTCTGCTCTGCTTTGTCAGTGGCGTGTGGTGCTGTCTGCTCATCTGCTGTAGCTGTCTGCTCGTCAGCGAGTTTAGCCTCCACTTCTGAGCTCATCACCTTGCAGACACTTGCTATCACGTCATTTTTCTTAGAGAGATTTATTAGTCTAACGCCTTGCGTGGCTCTTCCCATTACTCGGCAATCGCTAACAGCGAGTCGTATTGCTATTCCGCTCTTGTTGATAATCATAAGATCATTATCGTCGGTGACGTTTTTGATAGCCACGAGTCGTCCTGTCTTTTCTGTTATGGAGAATGTCTTCACGCCTTTAGCTCCACGATTGGTTTTGCGGTATTCCTCTACCTGTGAACGTTTTCCGTAGCCATTTTCACTTACTACCATAACATTTTCTGTCTCGGCATTGTTGACGATAATCATGCCTATCACCTGGTCGTCGTCACCGTCGAGCTGCATTCCACGCACTCCAGTCGACACACGTCCCATAGCTCTGACGGCATTCTCGTCAAATCTCACAGCTCGTCCATTACGGTTGGCCAGTATTATTTCATTCTTGCCATTAGTCAGTCGCACGTCCACCACCTCGTCGCCCTCTGCAATATTGATTGCATTGACACCATTTGTTCGTGGTCGTGAGTAAGCCTCCAGACAGGTTTTCTTAACAGTACCATTCTTTGTAGCAAACACGACATAGTGTGAATTAACAAACTCCTCGTCGTTCAATCCACGCAGTCGCAGCAGAGCATTGACAGAGTCGTCAGCCTCGATGTTGAGCATATTTTGTATGGCGCGTCCCTTGAAGTTCTTATCGCCTTCTGGTATCTCGTAACACTTTAGCCAATAGCAACGACCCTTACGTGTAAAGAAAAGCATGGTCTGATGCATAGTTGCGGGGTAGATATATTCGGTGAAGTCCTGCTCGCGTGTGCGTGCTCCCTTTGATCCTACACCTCCTCGTGCCTGCTCGCGGTATTCACTCAATGGTGTGCGCTTAATATATCCCAAATGGCTCACAGTGATAATCACAGGGTCGTTGGGGTAAAAGTCCTCGGCGTTGAACTCATGCTCGAAGGGTTTTATTTCGGTACGTCGTTCGTCTCCATACTTATCCTTAACTTCGTTGAGTTCGTCCTTCATCACCTTCTTGCACAGTTCTGAGTCGTCAAGTATCTGCTGCAGGTATGCAATCTGGCGTTCTAGTTCCTCATACTCAGCATGCAATTGGTCCATGCGCAAACCAGTAAGCTGCGCCAATCGCATATCTACTATAGCCTTTGATTGCAGTTCGTCGAGTTCGAATCTCTTCTCTAAGTTGCGCTGCGCATCGCTTGGCGTTTTCGAGGCACGTATGATGTGCACCACCTCGTCAATATTGTCGCATGCGATTATTAGTCCCTGCAGAATGTGTGCTCGCTCTTGGGCCTTCTTCAAGTCAAACTTTGTGCGTCGTATTGTTACGTCGTGACGGTGCTCCACGAAGTATTTAACACATTCCTTGAGCGTCAGCAAGCGTGGGCGTCCCTTCACGAGCGCAATACAGTTCACCGAGAACGACGACTGCATCGCTGTCATCTTGTAAAGTTTGTTGAGTATCACGTTGGCGTTAGCATCACGCTTCACGTCCACGACAATTCTCATTCCCTGTCGTCCCGACTCGTCGTTGACATTTGAGATGCCGGTAATTTTACCTTCCTTCACGAGGTCGGCTATTCCAGCAACAAGGTCGGCCTTGTTCACTCCGTAAGGAATCTCAGTAATTACAATTTTGTCGTGTGAGTCACCACTCTCTATTTCCGACTTGGCGCGCATCATTATTCGTCCACGTCCTGTCTCATATGCCTGCTTCACTCCAGCCAATCCATAGATATAGGCTCCTGTGGGGAAATCGGGCGCCTTGATATGCTCCATGAGTCCTTCCACATCGATGTCGGGGTTGTCGATATAGGCACAACATCCGTCAATTACCTCCCCCAGGTTGTGTGTTGGGATATTTGTTGCCATACCCACGGCAATACCGTTGCCTCCATTTACTAACAGGTTTGGGATTTTTGTTGGCATTACCGATGGCTCCAACAGGGTGTCGTCGAAGTTTGAATCCATATCAACGGTATCCTTGTCGAGGTCGTCCATGATATGCTCGCCCATCTTGGAGAGTCGGCACTCGGTGTAACGCATAGCAGCTGGAGAGTCACCATCCACGGAGCCAAAGTTACCCTGTCCATCAACGAGCATGTAACGCATATTCCAATTCTGACCCATACGCACAAGTGCTCCATAAACAGAAGAGTCACCGTGTGGGTGGTACTTACCTAGCACCTCGCCTACCACGCGCGCGCACTTCTTGTATGGATTTGAACTTGTGTTTCCTATGCCGAGCATACCATATAGTATGCGGCGGTGAACGGGCTTGAATCCGTCACGCACGTCAGGCAAGGCTCTGGCAACAATCACCGACATACTGTAGTCGATGTAAGAGGACTTCATCTCCTCCTCAATGTTAATTTTCAGAATCCTGTCCTGATCAAATGTCTGATTTTCGTCCATTTTATATTATAGATGTAATGTTATATTTCTCTTTTTGGGAAAAATCGCCCGAAATGCCGTTTATTTTCGCTGTAATCGATTCTTGGCTTAATTTCAAGTTGTAAAATTATAAAAAAAAACTGACAATCCAAGTCTTTATTGATGTCAAAATTAAATATTTAAATAATATTTCACTCATGACACGATTTTGTAGCAAATAAAATTGTTTGTTTGGGATAAAATGTATACATTTGCAATTAAAAATAAGAAAACGGACTATGAAGTTAGCAATAATGACTAAATCCACCTTTTTCGTGGAAGAAGACAAAATACTTGCCACCCTATTCGAGAACGGGCTGGACAACTTGCACCTTTATAAGCCAGAATCGTCACCGATATACTCGGAGCGTCTTCTGTCGCTACTACCCGACTCCACATACAACAAAATTACCGTGCACGGGCATTATTACTTGAAGGACGAGTACCGTTTGGCAGGAATACACCTCGACGACAACACACAGCGTCCGCCCGTGGGCTATAAGGGCCGCATAAGCCGCACATGCTGTGAACTCGACAACTTAAAGGAGGTCAAGAAACAGTCGGACTATGTGTTTCTGGGCGACATATTCCCCTCGCCATCAGCCGAACCGGGGCAACAGCTTGACATGAACCAACTTGAGGCAGCGGCCAACCGTGGGCTTATCGACAAGCGCGTCTACGCACTTGGGGGCATGACCATCGACAACATTTCAATGGCGCGCGACCTCGGTTTCGGTGGAGTTGTGATAAGCGACGATTTGTGGAGTCGTTTCAACATCCACCACCAGCGCGACTTCAAGGAGCTACTTGCTCACTTCGACCGGCTTAAAAAGCTTGTGTATTAAACATGTGTGTGTTAATCTACAGAATAATTAATCCGTAACTAATAACATATTAAGAAATGAGTGAACAAAACTCTTTTTTGGTATTCTCAGGAACTAACACGAGATACCTTGCAGAGAAAATCTGCCAGAGCCTAGGTTGCCCACTCGGCAACTTGGTAGTCACTAAGTTCTCAGATGGCGAGTTTGCCGTGTCTTACGAGGAGTCAATCCGCGGACGCGACGTATTCCTCGTGCAGAGTACATTCCCGAACTCGGACAATCTCATGGAGCTTCTCCTGATGATTGATGCCGCCAAGCGTGCTTCTGCCCGTAACATCATCGCTGTAATCCCCTACTTCGGATGGGCACGTCAGGATCGCAAGGACAAACCACGTGTGAGCATCGGAGCCAAACTCGTTGCCGACCTTCTCTCGGCTGCAGGCATTGACCGCCTTATCACAATGGACTTGCACGCTGACCAGATTCAGGGTTTCTTCGACGTTCCTGTCGACCACCTATACGCCTCTGGCGTGATTCTGCCATATCTGCAGAGCCTCAACATCAAGGCCGACGAGCTCGTAATTGCTTCACCTGACGTAGGCGGCTCAAAGCGCGCTAGCACCTACGCCAAATATCTCGGTTGCCCACTTGTGCTCTGCAACAAGACACGCGCACGTGCCAACGTAGTTGAGAGCATCCAGATTATTGGCGATGTGAAGGGTAAACACGTAGTTGTTGTCGACGACATGGTCGACACGGCTGGCACCATAACCAAGGCTGCCGACGTGATGAAAGCTGCTGGAGCACTTAGCGTTCGCGCCTGTGCCTCACACTGTGTGATGTCTGGTCCTGCATCAGAGCGTGTACAAAATTCTGCACTTGAGGAAATTGTCTTCACTGACTCTATCCCCTACTCCAACCGTTGCGCTAAGGTTAAGCAACTTTCTGTGGCTGATATGTTCGCTGAGACTATACGTCGCGTTATCAGCAACGAAAGTATCAGTTCGCAGTATCTTGTATAAAAAATAGGATAATAAAAGATGGTGTATCAAAACACCCAATATTAAAAATAAAAACTCGTTGTACTTCTTTGTGTGGATGTACAACGAGTTTTTGTTTTTCTGAAAAACTATATTTCAAGAGTCTTGCAAGAATACTGTTGTAAAGTTACATATTACAACTGTTGAGTTCCCTAGGGGCTTTTCGCGCAGAATTCATCTGTCATTGTTTCGGGATTCCTTCGGGATTTGTTCGGGATGCGCGCATGTCTCGTTTTTTACATTGCAAAGATTCTACATACGCAGATAACAATCATACATTGCAGATGTACAAAGGCTACGATTTGAGAATCAAAATAAGGATTATCCGATATGAAGTGATAAAAGGCAGAGATGATTATACAAAAGGCCCTACATATACAGAATCAATATTTTGTTATCATTAAGTCATTAAGGAAAAAATAGCATGTCTGTACCTCTACATAATTTGATATTTATCTTCTGATTATATTGGCTTAATTTCATTATTTTCTAATTCTTAATGATTTAATTACAACATCAAGCCTACAACACTATAGACTCTTGAAACGGTGCTCATTATAAACGACCTCAGTTTTCAAGATTCCGTTCATACGCTCGGCTATAGCGTTATCTGCGAATTATAGTAGAGCATTACCGCAAAAATTGGCTACACTCCAACACAAATAAAGTAATAAGTACCATATGTGAAATGAAGAGATGCACAGGACTATTGCTGCTCCATGCACAATTGTTCCACACTACTTACCAGCGAGTCCTTGCCATCGAACAAATAAAACTTGACGCGCACGATATTATTCACGTCAGCACTACCTATAACCTTAATATGACGGGTCTTGCCATAGACAAGCGTATCGCGCTTCGAAGGATAGGAGACTAGTTGCAGGAACTTTCTTGTCGATCCTGTACCTACATAAAAGATGTCAACACTGTCGATAATGGAGGATGATGTCTGCCTCAACGAGTCGGGAACCTTCTTCTTGGAAAGTAAAATTGTGTCAGCTGGCTCAAACACCGACGCCGCCACTGTGTCGCCATCCTTATAGGACGGGGCAAAGCAACTTACTACTGTAGTCCCTATCATCATTGCCAATAGCGCGACAGGCATAGTAAAAAGTATCTTTTTCATTTTTATGGCTCTATTTTGGTTTAAATATGTTGCAAAGATAGCTCACTTTTCGCTATTCTCAAAAAAAGCACGACGAAAAGTAACAAAAATCATTTTTTTATTTGTACCTTCGCTTTAAAATAAAAAATAAAGCAACACACATAAACATAAATAAAGGATAATAGATGAAGAAAAATCTTAAAACAGCCTCTATCTGTGTACAGGGAGGTTACGAGGCTAAAAATGGAGAGCCTATTGAGGTACCCATAATCCAAAGCACTACATTCAAGTACGACAATTCTGAGGAGATGGCTATGCTCTTCGACCTAAAGAAGGATGGCTATTTCTACACACGACTACAGAACCCTACCAACGATGCTGTGGCTCAGAAGATAGCTCAACTAGAGGGTGGCGTGGGTGCCGTACTTACAAGCAGCGGACAAGCAGCCAACTTTTATGCTGTGTTCAACATATGTGAGGCTGGTGACCACATCGTGACAAGCAACGAAATTTACGGCGGAACATTCAACCTGTTTGGCGTGACGCTGAAGAAATTGGGTATTGAATGTACATTTATCAACCCCAACGACTCGGAAGAGGAGATTCAGAAGGCATTCCGTCCCAACACGAAGGTGATGTTTGGAGAAACAATAAGCAATCCTGGGTGCGCAGTACTTGATATAGAAAAGTTTGCACACATAGCCCATAAGAACGATGTACCGCTGATTGTGGACAATACATTTGCCACCCCTATCAACTGTCGTCCATTTGAATGGGGAGCGGACATTGTAACACACAGCACTACAAAATATATGGACGGCACAGCAAGTCAGGTTGGTGGATGCGTTGTGGATAGCGGTAATTTCAACTGGCTTGCACATTCCGACAAATTCCCAGGACTCTGCACTCCCGACGAGAGCTACCACGGACTAACCTATGCAGAGAAATTCGGCAAAATGGGTTATATGACAAAACTTGTGGCTCAATTAATGCGCGACCTTGGGTCTATACCAGCTCCTATGAACTCATTTATATTGAACCTGGGATTGCAATCACTGCACCTGCGCATGAAACAGCATTGTGCCAACGCACAAAGGGTAGCTGAATTTCTGAAGGCAGACGAGAGAGTGGCATGGGTGCACTTTAGCGGACTAGATGGCGACGAATATCACGAGCTAGCCCAAAAGTATCTGCCTAATGGGTCGTGTGGTGTGATTGCATTCGGACTGAAGGGTGACCGCGAAACTGCCATCCGATTCATGGACTCGCTGGACATGATAAACATTGTGACACATGTGGCAGATGCCCGCACCTGTGTGCTTCATCCGGCAAGCCATACGCATAGACAGATGTCGGACGAGCAATTGAAAGAAGCTGGGGTAGCACCCGATTTAATTCGTCTGTCGGTGGGTATCGAGGACATTGAGGATATTCTGGACGACATCAAACAGGCATTGGAAAAAATCTAACGGTTAATCGAGCAAGAGGAAAACGAAATTATTTTCTTCCTACTTTCGTTTTCCGACCTCTCACGCCACCGTACATGCGACTCCGCATACGGCGTTCCTATTTGGGGTGCTATTCGAGACACGCCCCATTAAAGTAGCATACTCAACCCGTTAGACAATGCTCGTGCCGAGCATACCAGTAGTAAGGCTATGGCAAGAACGCCATAGCCTTATTCTTACTACATTTCTACCTGATTAACAATCTCTCCACCAAACATATTAATTACTCTATCTGCATAATTCGCATCGTGTAGGGAGTGGGGCACCATCACGATGGTTGTGCCCTCCTTGTGCAATTCCGAAAGCAAGTCCATCACTTCCTTACCATTCCTTGAGTCAAGATTACCCGTAGGCTCATCGGCAAGAATCAGTTTCGGTCGGGGAAGTATTCATATTAGCGAGGTGATAAATTCTTCGTATCAAGACATGATACGACCATTTCAATAGGGCTTTGGCTTGTTTGAAACCTTACCCACGGTCATCTGCCTTATATGAAGTTTCTGTTCGTTAGGTCAGTGCTTGCCCTCCGGCTTCTTTCAGATTCCAACTCACGATGGACGCCCTTGCCTTTGGCTATGTAATTTCCACTATTAGGACTTACTCGGGACTTTCGCCCGTTAGACAATGCTGGTGCCGAGCATACTAAACACAGAAGGTACGACATGAAGCCGTACCTCCTATTATTATTCTTTCATCGACAGGGATATTCTCTGTCGCTTTTTATCTACCTCTGTCACTCTCACAACAACGTGTTGATGGAGCTTTACCACTTCATTCGGGTCCTTGACGTAGCGGTCGGACAACTGGGATATATGAACAAGACCATCGTGATGAACACCAACATCTACGAAGACACCAAAGTTGGTGATATTGGTGACAATACCAGGGAGGAGCATTCCGACCTGTAAGTCATCAATCTCATGGACACGAGGATCAAATTCAAAAGCCTCAACAGCAGCACGAGGGTCACGTCCAGGTCGCTGAAGCTCAGCCATGATGTCGGTAAGCGTGGGCATTCCCACAGTGTCTGTAACATAATCCTTTAGATGAATTGTTTTCTGAAGATTCTTGTTGTCGATAAGTTCAGCCACTGAGCAACCCTTATCCTTTGCCATTGCCATTACAATATCGTAGCTCTCTGGATGTACAGCACTATTATCGAGCGGATTTTTCGCACCAGGAATACGCAGGAAACCTGCACACTGAACGAAGGCAACAGGTCCGATACGCGGCACCTTCTTAAGTTCGGCACGCGATTTGAACGCTCCGTTCTCCTTTCTATAATCCACAATATTCTTTGCTGTAGTGGCATTAAGACCACTAACATACATCAACAGGTGTCGACTCGCCGTATTGAGGTTTACGCCCACGGTGTTGACGCACGACTCCACAACCATATCCAAACTCTTTTTCAATTCGACCTGATCGACATCATGCTGATACTGCCCAACTCCTATGCTCTTAGGATCAATTTTCACAAGCTCAGCAAGAGGGTCCATAAGACGACGTCCAATTGATACAGCTCCACGTACTGTTACGTCTTCGTTAGGGAATTCCTCGCGAGCAACATCGGAAGCCGAATAGACAGAAGCTCCATCCTCACTAACTACAAATACATTTATCTTAGAATCGAGATTAATATCCTTGAAAAATGCCGAAGTCTCGCGACTCGCTGTGCCATTACCCACAGCAACAGCTTCTATGTCGTATTTCTTCACCATTGCAAGCACCTGCCTAGCGGCACCCGAACGGTCGTTCTTGGGCGCATGAGGATAAATCACCTCGAAATGAAGTAACGTGCCCTGTGCATTAAGACACACTACCTTGCATCCCGTGCGATAACCCGGATCAACACCCAAGACGCGCTTCTGTCCCAACGGGGCAGCTAAAAGTAACTGTCGAAGATTCTCAGAAAACACACTAATAGCTTCTTTGTCGGCCCCTTGCTTGCTCGACAAAGCAAACTCGGTCTCTATCGATGGCTTTAAAAGACGCTTAAAGGCATCGTCGACAGCCTCGGCTACTAATTGCCCACACTCGCTACGACCAAGAACATACAGTCGACGAATCTTCTCGCAACACATATCTTCATCTGCTGAGATACTGATGCGCAGAAACCCCTCTTTTTCGCCACGGCGCATAGCAAGCAGACGGTGGGAGGAGCAGCGACGTAATGGCTCAGAGAAATCGAAATAGTCGCTATACTTCTGGGCTTCATCGGTCTCCGCCTTAGCCTTCACGACTTTTGAGGAGATTATTGCTTCGCGCTTAAAGACACTTCTTACCGCCTTGCGCACATCCTCATTCTCATTTATAGTCTCGGCAATGATGAACTTAGCCCCCTGTACAGCCTCTTCTACCGACTTAATATCGCCTTTAACGTACTTTTCAGCCGTTCTAAATGGATTTTTATCACGTTGCATTAGAATAACCTTCGCCAAAGGTTCCAATTCCTGTTGACGAGCAATATCAGCCTTTGTGCGGCGTTTGGGCTTAAAAGGAAGATAAAGATCTTCAAGTTCAGACATATTCCAACATTGCTCGATGCGCTGGCGCAGCTGGTCGGTGAGCTTGCCTTGATTGTTGATAGTAGAAATGATGGTATCCTTACGTTTGGCTACATCCTGCAATTTTTCGCGCATTAAAGCTATGTCTGCCACCTGAACTTCGTCAAGATTACCAGTACGCTCTTTGCGATAGCGGCTTATAAACGGCACTGTACAGTTCTCTTCCAGCAATTCAAGGGTATTCTCTACGCCATTAACAGGAAGCGAAAGGGTGTCAGCAATGATTCTTGTAAATACGTTCATTAATGTATAATTGATTACTCGTTATTAAAATTGATTCTCGTTATTTCTTAGGAACAAAAGTCTCCCATGTCTGATCATCGTAAAAGATGCGAATCTCAGCTATCTTACGTTCGTTTGTGTCATAATTTTTTACTATTTTAAAACTATTAGTTGATGTTCGATCATCGGTCATGCGACACCCCTGAATAGTTGTATTATGTTGCGTAGCTCCTGCCGACTGACTTTCAACCTTAGAAGACACCAAATTAGAGTCTCCAGTAACCTCTACAGTCTTACCAGCAACTGTAATGTCGCCGACCACGCCGTCAAGAGCAGACACCGACTGTGCCATGGGGGAGGAAGAAGGATTAAACGACGACACTGCCTCTGGCAACTTGTAGTCGGTCATAGCACCACGACCAAACATCAACCAATCTGTAGAGATGTCAGGAAAGCGACTCTTTATAGCTTCAACTATTTTCAACGATGGAGCTGTACGCCCAGTAAAAATACTGCTGAGTGTTGCTGGAGCAATCTTTATGGTCTCGGCAAACTCCTGCTGAGTCATGTGCTGTGACTCTATTATTCTCTTTATTCTGTCTTTCATACTAATGAATAATGGTTTTACCGTTTTTCGGTGATTTATTATCATTTACAAAATTAAATTAAATAATTCAGATGTGCAAATTTTGCAAATATTATTTTCTATATTTAAAGATTTATATATATAAATAATTAATCAACAACTCCACAAGCAGAAAAACAATCGAATAATTCAATCTATACATATTATAAAGTAATGTACACGTAAGCGTTCTTAATGATTACTGAAGATAATTATTACAACTAATTGGTTTACAACCACCTAAACAAACAGTAAAAAGTACCTTCTTATATATAATTGTTAGAAATACCTTATATTATAAATTATAGTATTATTTATTACTTTAGTAGTTTTTATTATATCACTTATTTTCAGCATGTTATAATACATTCTAAATAATTGGATTATTATCCATTTATATTTGTATATCTATCTTTGTAAATTCGTATTTTAATTTTTTACAATCCTAAAGTCACTTATTTTCCCAAGATATTATTTATTTTTATGTATTAATATTTACAGTTTAATATCTTTTACATTTGTAGATTTACATCTCTATATGTTAAGTTTAGTAAAGTTTATATTTAACAAGAGTCAAAATCTCGATTTTTACGAATACTAAAAAAATTCCGACCAGAGATTTTACAACACAAAAAAAAGTCATTCTCAGAGGATACAAAAAAGCCTAACTCCCTTGATGATTAAGGAATTAGGCTAAAAAAAGAGGTTCGCGTTTTTTTTTATTCCAGACGAAACCAGCCAAAAAATCAGCTGTTTTAGTGCAAAATAAAGAAGATTAACTCCTTCATAAGGTCACCAGTCGATGTATTCAGACTGTCTAAACCCTTACTTTTAGCATCAATTTCCCTTATTTTCGACAAAATCTGAAGAGTCTTCATCGCAGTAAAATTGCGCATACCAGCACGATAATCCTTAATACCCCATACCGACTTAAGTTCCAAATAGGCCGCAAGGCTATTATCGTTATTACGGTCGGGGGCATAGAACGCCACCATAAGAATTTGAAAGTAGGCATAAAGCAAAGGTAAGCAGGAGAAGAGTGAACCTGCCTTTGGATTTTTGTCAAAATATTTTACTATCTGATTTGCTTTAAAAATATTCCTCTCGATGAGGGCAGTCTTTAACTCAAACACATTAAAATCCTTGCTCACTCCTATCTCACGCTCCACTATCTCTGGAGTCACCCTACGGTTATCGTCGGGGAGTGAAATCATCACCTTATCAAGTTCTGAAATGAGTCGGCTCAAGTCAGCCCCTATATGCTCAGCAATCATCGAACACGACTTCGGGTCGATTGCTACATGATTGTTTTTTAAATAAGCTTCAATAAACGCAGGTAGTTCATAGTCACGTTTTTTCTTACTCTCAAACACAACTCCCACCGCCTGAGCCTTTCCAACAAACTTCTTACGCTTATCGATAGTACCGTTTTTATAACAAACAACAAGAATAGTAGAGCCTAACGGTTTCTCGAAATAACGTTCAAGTGCGTCAAGCGACTTCATAGCCTGTGCCTCCTTCACAATCACCACTCTATACAACGATGGCATCACAGGATAACCACGGCAAAGGTCTGCCACTTTGGCTGCCGTGGTGTCGGCACCAAACACTATGGTTTGGTTGAAGTCGCAATCGTCGGAGTCTAATACACTCTCGGCTAAATAGTCTGCAATCTTGTCGATATAATACGACTCATCACCCATAAGAATGTAAACAGGGGCATATTTCTTGGCTTTTAGGTCGCGCATAATCGACTCATACGTAGCCATAGATTTCTTTTCTGCCATAATAAATATATATAAGGTGTAAAAATACATTAACAAGCCGTCTTTTAGCTCGTAAATATCATTTAAATTATGTAATTTTGTATGCAGTATGCCGCTTATGCGACATTTAAAAGCAAAATTACGAAAATGATTCGATTAAACCTACCAACTTTCGAAATAAAGTTATCAGGAACCAAGGAACAGCCACGAATATTCGACATTCTACGCCGCCGCTATGTGGCTCTAACACCTGAGGAATGGGTGCGCCAGCACTTTGTACACTTCTTGACATCACATAAGGGATACCCAGCAGCCTTGATGGCAAACGAAATCGGACTAAGCATAGGCAACAAGAAATTGAGAGCCGACAGCGTAATTTACGATCGACAGCTGCAACCGCGAATGATTATCGAATATAAGGCTCCCACTATAAGTATTACGCAGAAAGTTTTTGACCAAATTGCAGTCTACAACTTGTTGCTCCACGTGGATTACCTTGTGGTGAGTAACGGATTACAGCATTACTGCTGCCGGATGGATTATGAGAATCGCAAATATGATTTTCTTAGGGAGATCCCTGATTATAAAGAAATAAACAACCCATAACAACAATAAAAACATGATTGAAAACGAGAAATTACAAAATTCAATAGAATATAAGAAAATGCGGAACCAGCAACTGTATTGTTTCGAATCTCCATTACTGATGGACAGCATAACAAGAGCAAACAAACTGTGTTCAAAACTATCGAACATGACTCTCTCGTCGCCCGAATACAGACAGACAATTGAGACTCTTATCCCAGGATTGCCTAAAACGTCGGCAGTAACTCCTCCATTTCACTGCGACCACGGACACGGCATCAGCATTGGAGAGCACACTTTTATTAACTACGACTGTATTATGCTCGACGGAGGAGAAATAAGAATTGGAGCACATTGCAAAATAGGTCCTCGCTGTCAATTCTTCACCCCCCAACACCCTATCGACTACCGCGACCGCATGAAACCAGTGGAAACATGCTATCCTATAAGCATAGGTGACAACTGTTGGCTAGGAGGAGGAGTAACGGTATGTCCAGGTGTAAACATAGGACCGCGCTGCATCATAGCAGCAGGAAGCGTCGTTATACACGACATCCCAGCTGACTCAATGGCAGCTGGCAACCCTGCAGTAGTAAAAAAGAATTTAAAGATAACAAAAAAATAGAATTAAACATGGGAGTAGGAAGATGGTTTGGCGGAGTACTCGGCTTTATGTCGGGAGGACCGCTAGGAGCACTCGCCGGCTATGCAATAGGCTGGCTGTTTGAAAAAGGAGCTGAAGGATTCAGCGATGAAGATAATTACACGACACAACAACAATTAGAGGGACAGCGCAACTCATTCCTCTTCTCATTGCTCGTGCTCGCTTCTTACATTATTAAAGCCGATGGTAAGGTGATGCATTCAGAAATGGAGTTTGTACGCGCTTTCCTGCGTCGCAACTTCGGTGAAATAGCGGTCAAACAGGGCGAAGAGATATTACTGCGCCTATTTGAGCGACAGAAGCAGATGGGACAAGAGGCTTTCAGAAACACAATAAGTGAGGCTTGCGCCGAAATAGCCCAAAACATGGACTATTCACAACGTCTACAACTAGTCAATTTTCTTGTGACGATTGCACAAGCTGACGGCAATGTACCACAAAGTGAGATTGACGCTTTATATTTCGTAGCGTCAAAACTCGGCATTTCAGCCGACGATATAGCCTCTATGCTAAATCTATCGTCTGGTGGAACAAGTATTGAAGCCGCCTACAAAGTGCTTGGCATCACCGCTGAAGCCACAGACGACGAAGTGAAGGTTGCCTATCGACGCATGGCACTAAAACACCACCCAGACCGTGTGGCAACACTCGGAGAGGATGTACGTAAAGCTGCTGAGAAAAAGTTTCAGGAAATTAACGCCGCCAAGGAGACTATCTACAAAGCAAGAGGTATATAGCAATAGACTTTTTAGGGTAAGCGTACTTACTCCGTGCTCATTACATATAGAACACGGTCCACTGTTGGAATGTATGAACAATACGTTCTTACAGACACCAACAGCCAACACAGTATCACCAAGTGTTTTAGCATGCAAACATACGTTTTGACAGCAGGAAATAAAAAGTATTGTTATCTATGCTATGTAACGACAATTGAAACACAGCAATAATATTATCTTTAGAATAAGATAGATAGTATATCTCTTAAATTCCAGCATACATCACTCTCGATACCGTACAAATCAAATTTTATGGCACAGAATTTGTTTATGAGGATATAAAACAAATAGCAAAAGATAAAATATAAAGTTTAGAATTATGGCACAAAAAGGTAATATCGGCGTAACCACCGAGAACATTTTCCCAGTAATCAAGAAATTTCTCTACTCAGATCATGAGATTTTTCTTCGCGAGATGGTCTCAAATGCCGTCGACGCGACACAAAAGATAAAAACGCTTGCCGAAAGAGGCGATTTCAACGGAGACCTTGGCGATTTAACTGTACGCATAAGTCTTGACACCGACAAAGGTACGCTGACAATAAGCGACCGAGGCATTGGAATGACCGAGGAAGAAATAAACAAATATATCAACCAGATTGCTTTCTCGGGTGTAACCGACTTCCTTGACAAATACAAGGACAACGCGAATGCCATCATCGGACACTTTGGACTAGGATTCTACTCTTCATTTATGGTGAGCAAAAAGGTAGAGATTATTACACACAGCTACAAAGAAGGAACAAAGGCCGTAAAGTGGAGCTGCGACGGAAGTCCAGAATTTGAAATAGAGGATGCTGACAAAATCGACCGTGGTTCCGACATCATACTCCACATCGACGACGATTGCAAAGAATTCCTAGAGAGATCGAAAGTTGAAGCATTGCTCAACAAATACTGCAAGTTTATGCCAGTGCCTGTGGCTTTCGGCAAGAAAACAGAATGGAAAGACGGCAAACAGGTTGACACAGAGGAAGACAACATTATAAATAATGTGGAACCTTTATGGACAAAGACTCCAAGCACACTTAAGGACGAAGATTACAAGAGTTTCTACCGAACACTCTACCCCATGCAAGACGAACCACTGTTTTGGATTCACTTAAACGTAGACTATCCGTTCAATCTGACAGGAATTCTCTACTTTCCGCGAATCAAGTCAAACATCGAACTGCAACGTAACAAAATCCAGCTTTACTGCAATCAGGTGTTCGTAACCGACCAGGTAGAAGGCATTGTGCCAGAGTTTCTTACCCTGCTCCACGGTGTCATCGACTCGCCAGACATTCCTCTAAACGTAAGCCGCTCATATTTACAGAGCGATGCCAACGTGAAGAAAATCTCAAAATACATCACAAAGAAAGTTGCCGACCGTCTTGCTGCAATCTTCAAGGAGAACCGTAAGGAATACGAGGAGAAATGGGACGACTTGAAGATATTCATCAACTATGGAATGCTGTCGCAGGAAGATTTCTACGACCGAGCAAAAGACTTTGCTCTTTTGAAAGACGTTGAAGGCAAATACTTCACATTTGACGAGTACAAGACTCTTGTAAAAGACAATCAGACCGACAAAGAAGGCAACATCGTATACCTATACACCAACGACAAGGAGGGAGAATATAGTTATATTGAGGCAGCAAAAGAAAAGGGGTACAGCGTATTGCTTCTTGACGGACAGCTCGACACACCTATGGTCTCTATGCTGGAACAGAAATTGGAAAAGACACGCTTTACAAGAGTAGATGCCGATATTGTCGACCGACTCATCATGAAGGAAGACAACAAGGAAAGCGAACTTGCAAAAGAAGAGAAAGACAACTTGACAGAGGCGTTCCGCTCACAGTTGCCAAAACTGGAGAAGACAGAATTCTACGTCGACGTACAAGCACTTGGCGAACAAAACCTACCTGTTATAATCACTCAAAGCGAATACATGCGACGCATGAAAGAAGCAAGTAAGTATCAGGCCGGAATGTCATTCTATGCACAAATGCCCGACGCTTTCAATCTCGTACTGAACAGCGACCACACACTCATCAAAAATGTGCTGACCGACGAAAAGTCGGCTTGTGCAGAAGAATTGAAACCTATCGACAGCGAAATCAAGGGACTTGAGGCACGTCTCGCCATTCTGCATCAAGAACAGGGCAAGAAGAAACCTGAAGAAATCACACAGGAGGAGAAAGATGACGTGAAGTCAACAGAGAAATCTATAGAGGAACAGCACACAAAACGCAACTCTATAATCGCCACCTATGCAAAGGACAACAGAATTGTACACCAACTCATTGACCTCGCCTTACTACAGAACGGCATGCTGAAGGGAGCAGCTCTCGACTCTTTCTTGAAACGCTCGGTGGACTTGATAAAGTAAAATCATACAAACAACAAGCGTTAAATGACAAGAATAACAACGGCAACAACATATTTCATGTATTGTCGCCGTTGTTGTTTTTTTAAAAAAATATTAAGACCTTCAACTATGAGTATCATCGACAACCTAAAGGAACTACATTATCTGCCTAAAAGCGACAGAAGAGCCTGTTTATTTATTCTCACAATAACTCTCTTGGTAATTTCATTATTAATTTTTCTATCAGAAATTGACACAAACAGCAACCCCACTACCACTAAACATAAAATTACACAAAACGACAAAACACTATCAATCAACCGACAAACAGACATATCAGACAATCATAAACACAAAGAGAACCTAACTGACAAGAAAACGGAAACATTCTATTTTGATCCCAATACAGCCGACAGTACACAACTAATGCGTCTAGGGCTACACAAATGGCAAGTGCGCAATATTTATAAATACCGTGCCCAAGGAGGAGTTTACCAAAGCAAAGAGGACTTTGCAAAGGTCTATGGATTGACAGTAAAAGACTACCGTCGTCTTGCACCATATATTAGGATTTCAAAAGACTATCTACCTGCCTCTACTCTTGTGGAAGTAACACAAAAACAAGCTCCAACAACAGTACGGGAACAACACAAGGTCACTACATACAACACCTATTCTACAAAGATAAACAAAGGCGAGTACGTAAAAATAAACACTTCTGACACAACAATACTAAAAAAAATACCAGGTATTGGCTCATACTATGCACGACAAATAATACGCTATAGAAACCAACTAGGAGGATTCACGTCGAAGCAGCAACTACTGGAGATTGAAGGCTTTCCTGTAAACTCCCTTGAATACATAAACATCGATGCAGAAAACATCAAGAAACTCAACGTAAACAGGATGTCAATGCAGCAACTACGACGCCATCCGTACATCAACTATTATCAAGCGCGAGCCATTGCCGACTACCGACGCTTACACGGCAATATCAAAAATATAAAAGAAATATGCCTTCTAAAAGTATTCACAGAAAGCGACATAAAACGCTTAACCCCATATCTAGAATATTAAAAAAAGAGAATACGGGTTGGCAATATTGGCATTTTTTCTTAATTTTGCATTTTCTTTATAATAAACCACACATTAATATATATAACACATGGATATCAAGAAGTCAGAATTCTCCATATCATCGGCAACTGTAAGCCAGTGCCCTAAGGACACAAAACCTGAATTCGCATTTATCGGACGCTCAAACGTAGGCAAATCAAGTCTCATAAACATGATTTGCAACCACAAAGGACTTGCAAAAACATCAGCCACTCCCGGCAAGACGCTACTCATCAACCATTTTATCATTAACAACGAGTGGTATCTTGTAGATCTCCCTGGCTACGGATTTGCTAAGCGATCAAAGGTTGTACAAAAGAAACTCGACCAAATGATTACGTCGTACATTCTTCAACGCAAACAGTTAGTCAACACATTTGTACTGATTGACATACGTCACGACCCTATGAAAATCGACACCGACTTCATTAACTGGCTCGGCGAAAGCTCTATTCCATTTTCTATAATATTCACGAAAGCTGACAAACTTGGACCTGTACGCGCCAAGCAAAACGCTGCAAAATGGATGAACTCGCTCAAAGAACAATGGGAGGAGCTGCCACCCTACTTCATCACAAGCTCAGAAAAGAAAACAGGACGCGATGAAGTACTCAACTACATTGATGAAATTCTGAAGTCGCTTAACGAAAATAAAGAATAAACACAAACCCATCTCTATGATTCCATATATTGACGTACAAAATGTGTCAAAAGCTTTCGGTGCTCACGTGCTATTCGAAAATATTTCGTTCTCTGTAGCAGAAGGACAACACGTGGGACTGATAGCCAAAAACGGCACTGGCAAATCGACACTACTCTCCATACTATCAGGTAAGGAGAACTATGATTCGGGCGACATAATATTCAAACGCGATCTAAAAGTGGGAATCCTCGAACAAGCACCAAAGTTTGACCCAGAGGAATCTGTGCTCGACGCATGCTTCAACCACCATAGCGATCCCGAAAAAGTGCTAAAAGCAAAACAGGTGCTCACTAAATTGCGCATCACAGACCTTTCGCAGCCAATGGGACAATTAAGCGGAGGACAGCAAAAGCGAGTAGCTCTTGCCAATGTACTGATAACCGAACCAGACTTGCTGATACTCGACGAGCCCACCAATCACCTGGACTTACAGATGATTGAATGGCTCGAAGGCTATCTGTCACGCGGCAACAAAACACTACTCATGGTGACACACGACCGCTACTTTCTTGACCGTGTTTGCAATATTATACTTGAACTTGACGATAAGACTGTCTACACCTATCGTGGCAATTTCGAATTCTATATGGAAAAACGCCAAGAACGAATCGATGTGACCCGGGCCGAAATAGAACGCGCTAACAACCTTTACAGACGAGAACTTGAATGGATGCGGCGACAACCACAGGCACGCGGCCACAAAGCACGCTATCGCGAAGAGGCCTTCTACGACCTTGAGAGCAAGACTAAACAACGCATAGAGGAAAGACAGATGCGACTGAAATCTAAGAATGTATACATTGGCTCAAAAATATTCGAATGCCAATATGTGTCAAAAGCGTTTGACGACAAAATCATACTTAAGGCTTTCTACTACAATTTCCAACGCTTCGAGAAAATGGGAATTGTCGGCAACAACGGCACTGGCAAATCTACATTCATAAAAATGCTACTTGGCATGGTGCCACCAGATAGTGGAAAGTTTGACATTGGCGAGACCGTGCGTTTCGGCTACTTCTCGCAAGAAGGAATGAAGTTTGACGAACAGCAGAAAGTAATTGATGTTATCACCTCCATTGCCGACTACATAGACTACGGAGGAGGCAAACACATCACGGCATCACAACTGTTGCAGCACTTCTTATTTACACCTGAACAGCAGCACGACTACGTCTATAAACTAAGTGGCGGCGAACGTCGCAAACTCTACTTATGCACAGTACTGATGCATAACCCCAACTTTCTCGTTCTCGACGAGCCTACAAACGATCTCGACATTCAGACACTCGAAGTACTTGAGGAATATCTACAGGATTTCCCAGGATGTGTTATCATCGTGTCGCACGACCGATTCTTCATGGACAAAATTGTTGACCACCTACTTGTATTCCAAGGCGAAGGCGAAATCAAGGACTTCCCAGGTAACTACACCCAATACAGAGAATGGGAATCACTAAAGCCTAAGGAATCAACTGCCAATAAAACAATTAATGATAAAAAGGAAAAGCGCGAATTTGTTGGAGAACAACGACGCAAGAAAACATACAAAGAAAAATGCGAGTTTGAACAACTGGAAAAGGATATTGCTGCACTTGAAAAAGAGCTAAAGGATATTGAGAAAGCTCTATGTAGCGGAACACTATCCATTGACGAACTTACAGAAAAGAGCAAACGACTGCCAACGGCGAAAGAAGAACTTGAAGATAAAGAAATGAGATGGCTTGAACTGTCGGAAATCGACGGATAAAGAGTTTATTGTGTGTGTCAAAACAGAAATTATAAAGAATATAAATCATTGTAATTTCTTTTGACACACACCATATAATAAATTTACTTAAACAGACTCTTAAAAGATGTAGGTATTGGTGTCGCAAACTCCATGCGCTCACCCGTTACAGGATGGACAAAACATAACATGTAGGCATGAAGACACAGACGATGAAGTGGGTCGTCACCATTACCATATTTCACATCACCACATACAGGATGCGACATATCTGCCGAATGCACACGTATCTGATTTTTACGTCCTGTCTCAAGACGATACTCCACAAGAGAGTGTTCCGTAGTGCGATTGAGCACACGATAGTGTGTGACAGCATACTTACCACCATTGTCAACAGGCGATGAATATGTCACGTAAGCTTTACTGTCCTTCAACCAGTTGGCCACAGTTCCTTCAGCATTCTCCATCTCTCCACTCACAACAGCCACATAACGTCGGTCGTATACTATCTGATGCCAATTGTGCTCAAGAATCTGCTCTGTGTCAATATCCTTGGCATAAATCATTAGTCCACTCGTGTCACGGTCGAGACGGTGAACAACATGAGCGCGGCATTTTTGGTGTGACTTTTGGAAATAGTCATCAAGCACCGACTTGACGTTAAGGGTTGAGTGTCCTGCCGCCATAGACAGAATACCTATATTTTTCTCGACTACCACAATCCAGCGGTCTTCATATACAATCTTCACATAACGGCTCTTGAAAGTATTGTTATTCTTACGGCGACTCACCATAACCTTGTCACCAACATTAAGCTGCGTATCAAACTGCGTCACTACTTTGCCGTTGACCTTTATACCACGTCCTTGTAGTGTGGCCTTCAGTTTATTGCGACTCTCGCTGACATTATTTATCAAAAACTCAAGTAAAGGAGCCTTGTTGCCTGCATTTACAACATATTGGGCATAATCGCCACCCTGCGTTGTGTGGAAATTACTGTTTTGTCTTGCCATATTTATTTTTCTTTATTATTTTCAGATGCAAAGTTACTACATTTATTGAGAATTCACAACATTTACATTATCTCTGTTTTTATCAACAAATCTTTTTCCGCAATCTTCCATATCCCATATAGCCCGAGGCATCTTCAGTTCCACAACCAGCTTGCCTGAAACATTTCTGGCGAATATGCCTGATGCACGTGATCCTGTGAACTCGCCAAAATCGCGCATTATCTGGCAACATACAAGAAAGTCGACATCTGGAGTGGATGTTGAAAACAGTCGTGTATCACCCCCCTTATAGCCAGGTAAAGAGACACTTATCAATATATATTCATTATTCTTGCTATCGATGTCAAGTTGAAGCTTCTTACCAGTATTTTTCTTTTTCAACAACACAAACAGATAGTCAAATTCGTCTCTAATACCTGTAAATGTAACCATATTATTCCCTATAATGTTGGCTGCCTGAGATATTAAAGTAGTGTACAACAACCTGTAATAATCCACAAGTTGGTCGAGCATAGCCACATTGTCGGCATTATAGCCATTCATTACAAGTTGTTTAAGTCGCGAAGGATAATACATCGTCTCGTGCTTAAGCGACGAAAGACAATTGTCTAATACATTATTGACAACATAGTAGCGATCGCCGTCAAGTGACAGGTGAGTATTCTCATCATGCAACAATTCAACATCCCGTTGCCGTTGTCTGGCATTTTTCACATCAGCCTCAAGACACTCACACATTTCATCATAGAGTTTCTGTAAGATTTCCGGACAAGAACCATTACGGTTATCTTTAAAAGCCCATATCTTATGTATTTGCGCCAACTTCTCTACAGAATCTATTGTTTTATTGCCAATCACTTTATTCGCCGCATTGATATTGTCAATATATCGATAATAGGACATTCTATGACGATAATACAAAAAATAATAAGCAGGGAAAATGCCTACAAACAAAACTACAAGCACAATTATAGCAACGTTGCGGTTGCTTTCGGCACGTTGCATTGAACGCACATACGACGACAGAGAATTGTCGGCACTACACTCACGAAACAGCTGTGTATAAACAGCGTTATTGTAAGCATATAAACTCCAACGGTGTAAAGCAAGGGCGGCAACAGCGGCCTCATTGCGCACGTCAAGAATCACACTATAGTCAACCGTGTCTCCACGGCTAAACCACTCTAGTTCTGCTGCTGTAGCGGCATAATCACCATCAAGACACATAAGCAAAAATTCTCCATTATTATTGCCTTTTGTGCTATGGTACACTTCATTGACAACATTAATACAACTATCGGCAAACATAAGAGTACGAACATAATCGCCTTTAACATTAGAAAAATACGCGCTATCGGCATATATTCCAGCACGAGAATACAGCTGTCTGACTTTATCATCTGCAGTATAAGCTGGACTTGCAACAAGCTTTATTACAGACGCAAGTGTCACAATGACAAAAGCCAGGCACCTCATCATACCTAATGGAAGACGGAAATAGAAACGGCTTCCCTTGCCTTCATTACTCTCTACCCCAATTGTACACACATTAAAAAACGAACTCAATTTGCGATATTTTTCAATAATACCTTTGCAGTTTATAAGTCCATAGCCATGACCTCCCTCCTTTGAAGTGTCCTTGCTGTCATTGACTACACGACGCAAGAATACCTCACGCGCCTGTTCCTTCGACAAACCCTTCCCAGTATCTGCAACCGAAATTTCCACATATTCAGGCGTTGTTGTGGCAAATACACTTACAAGTCCACCATCAGGAGTGAAACGTCGTGCATTTCCGGTAAGAGTATTGAGCATAAATAAGGTGAGAGTAAAATCAGCCTTGACTACTGCATCAGTAGCAATCACCTCTAAATTCACCCCCTTCATACGAAAGTTAGAACTACTTCCATGAATAGTATCAAACAAACGTTGCACAGGAAAGCTCTCAATGTTAAGACAGAAATCGCCCTGCCGCAACTGTATCCAATGAGTCAACTGGCGGTTGGCATTCTCTATGGCATCCGTAATTTGAGATATATAGACAAAACGTGCCTCACATTCATCCGCATCACTAACAGCCGACATTTTAAGCAAACATTTTACCTCATGAGCCATACGGTTGATAAGAGGCAACACCGACGAGGCTAGCAACACCTTAGCCCGTTGCTCTATATTACGCTCTCGGTAACGTGAAAGACGATTTGACTGTACCACAACCGTCTCCTCCATTTCTTCTTTCTCTTCATTAAAAATACGCTCTTCTTCAGAAAACTGTTTCTTCAACAAGTCCAGTGGCTGCCGCAATATATCAACCGAATACCCATTATTATGCTTATGGCGCATATAACCAAAATACACAAGCAGACTAACAACAACAACAATAGCCAACAATACAAGCCCTATCATTACGTCTAGCTGCCGGAGCGAATTGTCAAGCTGCTCTACACGCGCTTCGAGTTGACGGTCTTGGCGCGTACGTTCCTGAAGGTCAAGGTAAATATTGCGATTGTAGTCGCTTTCCGACTTACAATCCATAGCAGAATAGACTATGCTTAACTGTTCTCTTATTGATGCCACAAGGTCAGGAGCCGCATTGATAATAGTGTCGTTTGTAAGAGCATTGTTCAAGCAAACCAATGCTGACTGGTTGTCGCCAATGGCACGAAACGACTCCGACAATGTTCGCCATGCACCTGCAATCTGGTAAATGTCACCATATTTATCAAACAGCCCCAAAGCCCTTTGAGCAAGATTGCCAGCCAGAAGACTGTCGGGCATCATGTCGACATTTAAGAAATCGAACTCCTGAACATTTGAACCCATAAGAAACTCACGGTCAGCACGGTTCTGAATATGCTCACTCAACGCCTGCATAGAATTAGCCTCCCAAAAGGCGTAATGATACTGACGCGACAGCAGATAACAACGCATAAGATAGTCAAACTCCGACTGTATTAGTTCGAAGTGAGATTGCGCCGACAGAATGCCCCCCGACCCCACATTATAATAATAGGCAAGCAACTGTGCGGTGTCCTTCACTACTTGTCCACTTGGATCTATCTCATCTATAGCTTCAGCCGACTTGCGATGTTGACCTACATAGTACAAATAAGAAGAAAGAACAATCGAATACTCTGACTCTGCATAAACCATACGCTTGCGCTGACGTGGCGAAAGCATGCTGTTGTCCTCACGCAACCTGCGCATACAACTTATAGCTCGTTGGCGATAATGATAGAAATCCTTATTGTCAGAGCGACGTTGACATAGACGCATAAGCTGGATATTAGCCACAAGACGCTCAATCTGATTATCAGTAACACGAAAAACCTTATCCAACATCGTTTTCGCCTGGACGTAGTCCATACGGGCAATGCACACAAAGGCAAGATTGTTCAAAGCCTCAGCCTCACCATCATTGTAGCCTTCGGCTAATGACAAAGCAGCCGACGCATATATTTGTGTAGAGTCAAGATTGCGATAATGATAACTATATGCGGCAGTATTGAGAGCGTCAACACGTAATGCGTCAACGCTCTTACTACAAGACGTTATTGCCGATGACATAATTATTGAAGCCACAACGAGCAACATGCCACACACAGTTCGAAATATCCTCATATACGATAAATTTAGTGTTTATCAAAAAATGAACATACAAAAGTAACAATATTTTCATTGACACACAAAAAAAAAGCCTGTGCTTTCACACAATTCAAGTTTTTATCGTATCTTTGCAAATAAAAATAGCGCATACCACTAAAAGCAAATAGAGAATCAAGAATCGCAAATTGCAACGTTTTGTAAATGGAAAAAATAAGAATCAAAGATATTGCTGAAAGAGCTGGTGTTTCCGTAGGCACAGTAGACCGGGTTTTGCACAACAGACCAAATGTTTCATTACCTGCAAGAGAAAAGGTTGAGCAAGCTCTCAAAGAGATGAACTATCAGCCAAATGTTTATGCGAGCGCATTGGCATACAATAAGTCTTACGTGTTCAATATGCTTATTCCACAACATGAATCAGAAGCTTATTGGGAGGAAATAGAACAAGGAGTAAGAAAAGCCATTGAAGTAAGACGCGATTTCCATATCGACGTAAAACTAATGTATTATGAGCGTTTCAACAACGATTCATTCATAAATTGCTACAAAGAGTGCCTTGACTCCAACCCTAACGGAGTTATCATAGTTCCAGTAGAAATAGATACCACACGCAAGTTTACAGACGAGCTACATAATAGACAGATTCCATTCATACTGCTCGACTCATACTTGCCCGACTTGAAACCTCTCTCATTTTTTGGCCAGGATTCTTTCTGCAGCGGATATTTCGCAGCAAAGATGCTCATGCTTATCGCTGCTGACCAAAAGGAAATAATGCTTCTCAAGCGCATAAAGAATGGACACGTCACCAGCAAACAGCAGGTAAACCGTGAGGTAGGATTCCGCCACTACATGCACGATCATTTCCCAAGTGTAAAAATAACCGAGCTCTGCCTTCCATTTAAAGGCACAAGAAATGAATATGACGCTATGCTTAAGGAATTCTTCGAAAGCCACGCTGATGTCCACCATTGTATCACCCTCAACTCTAAAGCCCATATCGTGGGCGAATACCTATTGCGAAACAATATGCGCGACATACAGATTATGGGATACGATATGGTAGCAAAAAATGCAGAATGTCTGCGACAAGGAAGCATCTCGTTCCTTATAGCCCAGCACGGCTATCAGCAAGGTTATAGTTGTGTCGACACATTGTTCAAAGCTATTGTATTGCGCAAGAAAGTCCAACCAGTCAACTATATGCCTATAGAGTTGCTAACTAAAGAAAATGTGGACTTCTATCGCCGCACCCAATTGTAAATAAAAGCATCATAAAAACATATTGTGCCAAAACAAGAACAACATACAGTTCAAGGTTTTGGCACATTTATTATTTATATAATGACAAACAGAAAAGGTATTTTAGCATTAAGCCCACTCCTCGTATTCCTCACAGTTTATCTTGTAACATCTATTGTTGCCGGCGACTTCTACAAAATTCCTATAAGTGTGGCGTTTATGATATCAAGCATTTATGCCATAAGCATATCTGCAAGAAAATTTGGTCTGAAAAAAAGCATAGAAATTTTCAATAATGGAGCAAGCAAACAAAACATCATGCTCATGCTGTGGATATTCATACTTGCCGGAGCTTTCGCCAACGGCGCAAGGTCAATAGGCTCAGTGGATGCCACTGTCAACCTCATGCTATCAATTCTTCCACAAAACATGGTGCTGCCTGGACTTTTTCTTGCCACATGCTTCATAAGCCTGTCTATCGGCACAAGTGTCGGCACAATAGTTGCCCTTGTGCCTATTGCGGCAGGATTGGCACAAACTACCGGCTCAAACATTACCCTTATGACGGCAGTGGTGGTAGGTGGCGCATTTTTCGGCGACAACCTCTCATTTATCTCCGACACAACAATAGCTGCCACAAGTTCGCAAGGATGCAGTATGAAAGACAAGTTTCGTGTCAACTTCTTCATCACATCACCTGCTGCCATATTGGCACTTCTTGTCTACACCTGTCTCGGAATGGATTTAAAGCCTATCACAAGTTCAAACTCTATAGAATTTGCTAAAGTAATACCATATTTCGCTGTCCTCGCAACAGCTATAGCAGGAATGAACGTCATGATTGTACTATCTATCGGAATTCTGCTCACTGGTGTCATTGGCATAGCATCGGGATGTCTCGGACTGTTTGACTGGTTTCATTCCATGGGCGACGGCATAATGTCGATGGGCGAATTAATAATCGTAACAATGCTTGCCGGCGGTATGTTTGAAATTGTGAAAAGCAAGGGAGGCATCGACTACATTATCGAGAAAATATCATCGCATATCCACGGAAGACGTGGAGCCGAGGCGGTTGTCGGAATGCTCGTAGCCAGCATCGACGTATGTACAGCAAACAATACTGTAGCCATCATTTCGGTTGGAGGTATAGCACGTAAAATTAGTGAGAAATTCGGCATAGACAAAAGAAAAACTGCAAGTTTGCTCGACACATGCTCATGCTGCATGCAGGGAATCATTCCTTACGGAGCGCAAATGCTAATGGCGTCGGGGCTTGCCAAAATCAATCCTATAAGTATCATACCCTATCTATATTATCCATTTGCGCTGATTGTGTGCGTGATAATGGCAATAACCATGCGTTTGCCAAGACGTTACTCATAACCAAGTGCTAATAAATCACACTAAAAAATCCGAGAAACTATGGACATAATTAAGAGAAATTTCTTACAGCTCATAATGGCAGGCGCATTTGGCGAGCCTGCCAACGTAGAGCCAATGTCAAGATACAAATGGGACATTCTGTTTCATGTAGCCTATATCCATAATGTTGTGGACTTCATAAACAAAGGTATCTACTCCAACAAATGCAATATAGACGCAATACCCAAGGATATAATAATTAAATACAAGGACACTACACAGAATCTGCCAGACGCAGGACTGTCGCATATGTGCAACAGAATTCTAAACTCTAGACTACAGAAAATCAGAGAAAAAGAACCTTCGGCCGAGGATTCTTCCATCGAGACTCTAAATATGCTCGACATCATAGTACAGGCTTCTGAAAACATAATGACATATGGACTATCGTTTGCTAATATATTAAAGATAGGCATCTATTTACGCACAGACGGCGACAAAGTTGACTTCATAAAATTAGAGAAATGGCTTCACAAACTCAACATTTCTCGTATGGCACAGCTTGAAGGCAGCATATTAATCAGTATTTTTGATTTTCAAAACGAAGAGATTCCTTTTGTTGAGCGTATAGAGCCTAGCGCAGCCAAATTTGCTATTCAAGCACTCGAAAAGCCTATTCATATTGATGTTGAGGAATGGAAAATTAGTCAAAAGTCAACAATATTCATTGCCAACAACTCCAAGGCCATGATGAAAACTGTTAACAACTGCTTGCGCTACTTCTTCTTCTCACCAATAGAAGCAACATCAAACTTCTTGCACAGGTTTGTATATAGCCTGTCAAACCTTGAAGAATAACTCAGGCTTATATACTACAGACATACAGATGCAAACATACGCATGTTTGACTCTAAGCAAAAACACTTTTGACTCTAGGCAGAAATACTTTTGACCCTAGGCAGAAATCAAACTTTATTAGTTATCTATAACTTATAAAGTCAATTATAACGACGTAAAGTCATAGGTTCATGAATAAGTAGAAACAAAAAACTCGTTGCACACCCTAACAAGGAGGTACAACGAGTTTTTTATGTTTTAATATTTAGGGAAGTAAAACCCCTTAATATTTTCTTTTATTGCTCTAAGTAAAAATTACTTAACCTTAGCAACGATGGCCTTGAAAGCCTCAGGATTGTTAACAGCGAGGTCAGCAAGGACCTTGCGGTTGATTTCAATACCTGCCTTATGAAGAGCACCCATAAGTGTAGAATAGCTCATGTTCTCAAGACGAGCGGCAGCATTGATACGTTGAATCCACAAAGCGCGGAAGTTGCGCTTCTTGTTGCGGCGGTCGCGGTAAGCGTATGTGAGACCCTTTTCCCAAGTATTCTTGGCTACTGTCCAAACATTCTTGCGTGCACCATAGTAACCCTTGGTGAGTTTCAGGATTCTTGTTCTCTTTGCTTTAGAAGCAACATGATTGACTGATCTTGGCATAGTTTTCTTTTTCCTTTAAATGTTTGACTAATAAAATTAACGGAGGCAGAGCAAATCACGAACCTGCTTGAGGTTGCTGTTGTCTACGATTGTCTGATGAACCAGATTTCTCTTCTGCTTCTTTGTTTTCTTAGTCAGAATGTGACTGTGGTAAGCGTGATGACGCTTAATCTTACCTGTTCCGGTAAAGCGGAATCTCTTCTTTGCACCGGAGTTAGTCTTAACTTTTGGCATTTTTTTGTTTATTTAAATTGTTATTTATTATATGTGGCAACGCATATACCAGGCGTTACGCACAATTTATCATGTTGTCTTTTGTTTATTGAGGATTATTATTCCTCGCCCTTGAGAGCCTTCAAAGCCTCGGCGCTCACTTTGGCATTTGCCAGAAGTCCGCCATTTGCAGGCATTGCATTCTCCTCGTTCTCTTTCGGAGCGCGAGCCTCGGCTTCGCGTTTTTCGCGGTCAAGCTTCTGCTGACTCTTCTTCACGACACCAGCCTTTTTAGGCGCAAGATAGAGGAACATCTTCTTGCCGTCGAGCTTTGGCAACTGCTCTACCTTTGCATATTCCTCAAGGTCGTTGGCAAAACGAAGAAGGAGAACTTCACCCTGCTCCTTAAACAGGATTGAGCGTCCGCGAAAAAACACATAAGCTCTCACCTTGTTGCCCTCGCTAAGGAATTCCTGTGCGTGCTTCAACTTGAAGTTATAGTCGTGCTCGTCAGTCTGTGGTCCGAAACGAATCTCCTTTACTTCAACCTTAGCCTGCTTTGCTTTCATCTCCTTAGCATGTTTCTTCTGCTGATAGAGGAATTTGCTATAGTCTATAAGACGACAAACTGGCGGTTGTGCATTAGGCGAAATCTCAACAAGATCCACCCCCTGCTCTCTCGCCATGTCCAAAGCATGACGTGTAGGCATAACAGTTGATTCACCGTCACTTACTATACGTACTTCCCGAACGCGAATCTGCTCGTTCACGCGGTACTGGTTTTTTATTTTGTCATTCTTCATTAAACTATTTTTGTGATAAAGCTGTATTATTAAGCGTTAGCTGCTTTTATAAGCGGATGCAAAGGTAGTAATTTTCGTTTGGTTGGCAAAATATTTCTAGTCTTTTTTATTCTTTCTCCAATTATTTTACTACTGTAAGCGATTTTTTGATTAATTTTGAGTAATTTTGTACATCACAAATCCAATTTACACATGAATCAATTGTATTTTACTGGCTTAATAATTGCCATAAGCACATTTCTTATAATAGGACTGTTTCATCCTATAGTCATTAAGGTTGAGTATTATTTTGGCACGCGTCTTTGGTGGATTTTCCTCATCGCAGGATTGCTTTTTATTGCCAGTGCTATGTTTGTGGCAAATATAGCCATTTCGGCTCTTCTTGGTGTATGCGGAGCTTCTTGCCTATGGAGTATAGGAGAAATTTTTGAGCAGAAAAACCGCGTGAAGAAGGGATGGTTTCCTATGAACCCTAAGCGAAAGGAGGAGTATGAAAACTGAACTTATTCTCATAGGCAAAACCCACGAAAAGCTTTACGTCAACGGTATCAAGGACTATACTGAGCGTATTACTCACTATATGCCTTTTTGCATCAATACCATCCCGGCAATTAAAAACACAAAGAGCCTTTCAGAAGAACAACAGAAACAACTTGAGGGCGAACAAATACTCAAGCTTCTGCAGCCATCAGATACCGTGGTTTTGCTCGATGAAAAAGGCACAGAGCGCACAAGTATGCAAATGGCCACATGGCTTGAGAAGCGTACACAGGTAGCCCGCAGGCTTGTTTTTATCATAGGTGGCCCATACGGCTTTTCCGAAGCTGTCTACAAAAGAGCAAACGAACTGATTTCATTATCAAAGATGACGTTCTCCCACCAAATGGTCCGTCTTATATTCACCGAACAACTCTATCGTGCCTGCACAATAATCAAAGGCGAAAGCTATCACCACGAATAAGGGCCAGCTAAAAATTCACACAAAACACCGTGCCAAAGGCAAGAGCACTACCCCATTCATTAGTTTTAAGGCTATGAGGCTGCATGACATTATAGTCAACGAAAAGCCTCATGCCGTATTGCTCGCGCAACCTGTATGTAAACGAAACGCCGGTACCCAAGCATACTGACACACCCTCGGGGATGGATAATCCATCTGTCATATCAAAGCGTCGGTAGCCTACGCAACCGGCGAGAAGTTTGCTACCTATAAGCAGGCGAGATGTGACTGGATAAGACACATACGGTCCTACCATGAGCATATACGACTCCTGTTGATTGTCCTCTGCTAACGTGTGATTTGTGATAATATGGGTATTTTGGACCGCAAGGCTGCCACCCACACCCAAATGTGTATTAAAGAAATACGCGCCCTCTACGCCAACTGTACAACCATTTGAGATGCGCGACTCATGGCTATCGTCAACTTTGTAATTGCCAAGCGGAAGGTTTATTCCAAGTCCAATACCTACAAACGAAGGGTTGTCCATACGAGAAAATGTGTCGCTAATACCTAACTTGCCTAAACCACGATTTTTGAATATCATGTCTGCCACATAATATCCCAACTCTGTTGATATTATACCTATTCCTGCACCTGTAAACACGTCGCTCACCCAATGCCTATTGTTGGCTACACGCATCATACCCGTGCCTGTTGCTATTGTATAGGCACCTATTCCAACCCAAGGACTAATGTGGCCATACTCTTTAGTAAGCATAGTAGCTGTCATAAACGCCATTGCTGTATGACCTGAAGGAAACGAACGGTTGTCTGTTCCATCCGGACGTTCTTCTTTAGTAGTGCGCTTTATCGACTCCACAGCAGTTGCCATAATCGCCGCCGACAAAGCATCCGACGCAATCATGCGTCCCCATGAACTACGACTCTCCACTCCAGCAGCCTTCAAACCATACAACACCGCCACAGGTAAATACTGCGAGTAGTTCTCCAGTTTATGACCGCGTTCCGTCATATAGTCATTACGGAGGTTTCTGAAATGAGTGTCCTCGCCACGCATAAGTAAGCCTGTTACAAGCAGAGGACTGCCAGCCAATAACACCTTGTAAGACTTAGGCGTATCGACAGAATCACCCACTTCGGTTTTTGCATGCGAAGTTATTACAATTAACGTTGCTATAACAGTTAAGATTATTTTCTTCATCAAGAATCTGTATTCAACCTAATAACTAAACGAAAAAAGGAGACAATGCCATTGATGGCTTTGCCTCCTTTTTATTATTTAATCTTATCGAAGATTTTCGAGTGACAATTACTCGCCCTTCTCCATCTTAGCCTTCAATGCTGCGAGAGCGTCAAGGTCGCCAAGAGTAGTAGAAGCTGCTACGTTGTTGATAGCAGGAGCTGCCTCCTTCTTAGCTGTGTGCTTGCGAACCGGCTTAACATCTTCCTTGCCAGCCTCGAATGTGCGGCTGTGAGAGAGGATGATACGCTTAGTCTCCTTAACGAACTCGATAACCTTGAATTCGAGCTCCTCGCCGAGCTGAGCCTGTGTGCCGTCCTCCTTAACGAGGTGCTTAGGAGTAGCGAAGCCCTCACCACCCTCGTTGAGAGTGATAACAGCGCCCTTGTCCATCATCTCGGTAATCTTGCCTGTGTGTACAGAACCCGGAGTGTAGAGAGACTCGTATGTATCCCAAGGATTCTCCTCGAGCTGCTTGTGACCGAGGCTGAGACGACGGTTCTCCTTGTCGATTTCGAGAACAACAACGTCGATGCTTGCACCAACCTGTGTGAACTCTGAAGGATGCTTAACCTTCTTTGTCCAAGAGAGATCAGAGATATGGATGAGTCCGTCAACGCCTTCTTCGAGCTCTACGAAGATACCGAAGTTGGTGAAGTTGCGAACCTTAGCAGTGTGCTTGCTGCCTACAGGATACTTAACCTCGATTGCCTCCCATGGATCTTCCTTAAGCTGCTTGATGCCGAGAGACATCTTGCGCTCTGCACGGTCGAGTGTGAGGATAACTGCCTCTACCTCGTCGCCTACGTGGAGGAACTCCTGTGCTGAACGGAGGTGCTGGCTCCAGCTCATCTCTGAAACGTGGATAAGACCCTCTACGCCCGGAGCGATCTCTACGAATGCGCCGTAATCAGCGATAACAACTACCTTACCCTTAACGTGGTCGCCTACCTTGAGGTTCTCGTCGAGAGCATCCCATGGGTGCGGAGTGAGCTGCTTCAGACCGAGAGCGATACGCTTCTTCTCGTCATCGAAGTCGAGGATAACAACGTTGATCTTCTGGTCGAGAGCTACAACCTCGTGAGGATCGCTTACGCGGCCCCAAGAGAGGTCTGTGATGTGGATGAGTCCGTCAACACCGCCGAGGTCAACGAATACACCGTAAGAAGTGATGTTCTTAACAGTACCTTCGAGGATCTGACCCTTCTCGAGCTTGCTGATGATCTCCTTCTTCTGTGCTTCCAACTCAGCCTCGATGAGGGCCTTGTGAGAAACAACAACATTGCGGAACTCCTGGTTGATCTTAACAACCTTGAACTCCATTGTCTTGCCTACGAATACGTCGTAGTCGCGTATTGGGTGAACGTCGATCTGGCTGCCCGGAAGGAATGCCTCGATGCCGAATACGTCAACGATCATACCACCCTTAGTGCGGCACTTGATGTAGCCCTGGATAACCTCCTCGTTCTCGAGAGCTGCGTTAACGAGCTCCCAGCTCTTGCTCAAGCGAGCCTTCTTGTGAGAGAGAACGAGCTGACCCTTGCGGTCCTCCTGGTTCTCCACGTAAACCTCAACCTTGTCGCCTACCTTGAGGTCTGGGTTGTAACGGAACTCAGATGCAGGAATGATACCATCGCTCTTGTAGCCAATGTTTACGATAACCTCTTTCTTGTCTACAGAGATTACCTCACCCTCTACTACCTGGTGCTCAGACACCTTGTTAAGGGTTTCGTCGTAGGCCTTCTCAAGCTCCTGCTTGCTTACCTCTGAGTTGCCACCGTTCTCAAACTCATCCCAGTTGAAGTCTGCCAATGGCTGTACGTTCTTTAAATCTGACATAAAATTTTAAATGTTAAAAATGTAATTAATAAAGTTAGACTTTATGTGAATTGAAATTATTGGGTTGCAAAGTTAAGGATATTTTTCTTAATAATAAAGAAATGTTTTTACCATAAACTCATATTTATGTTAATTTAACAGAAGACAACGCAATACAAGACTAACGGACCCTTTCCCTACATTGTTATAAATATGCATCCTGCCTATAGTTTAAACCTATGTTTATGCCTTGCCTCATGTGGAACGTCGCCTCCAGGTGTTCCTCCAGGAGTGAATCCTGCATGTCCTCCACTACGTGCTACCCCGCGATATTGCGCCCATCGATCGCGTATGCGACTCACATAGCCTGCCGTTTCCTCTCCGCGCATGTAGCCATATTTCACAACCGGGTCGTTGTAGTACTGGGGCGAACTGAGTTTGAGCACAAATTCAGCCACGTCATCCCAACGGTGCGGGTTGCGCCCGTGTTTCTGCGCAAGAGCCATTGCATCGCGTATATGAAAAGCCCCGCCGTTGTAGCTTCCAAGTATAAAGAACTGGCGTTCGCGCTGGTCGCGTATATCCTGAAAGCGCGAATTCAACTTTGCAATATATCGCACAGCCGCATAGATATTCTCTTCCGGATCATATATCTTCGAAGCCGGCAAGCCCAATTCCGTTGCTGTAGCCGGCATTATTTGCATCAATCCGCATGCGCCTGCCCACGAAACCGCCTTCGGGTCGAAACACGACTCCTGATAACACTGTGCAGCAAGTAGTCTCCAGTCCCATCGTGCCACGGGAGCATAGCGCATAAACAGATGGTCGTATTTAGATATTGTTCCTGTCTTGGCGTTAAGCATCGGGGCATAGGTATGCCGCTTTACGCTTTGCGTGGTATAGCGTAGCTGCTCTTCACGGCGAATACTTGCCAATAGCGACGGGCTATACCATTTGTTCAACGAATCGGCAATTTCTCGCGAATTGGCATTCACGACCCATGCGGTTTTGAGCGAATCGACTTTATATCCACACGCAATCATTCCCTTTGCATGTTTTATTGGCATCTGGTATGCTATAACATCGGCATCGCCGTTCTTTAGTCTTTTCAGCATCTCGTCCTCGCTTTTACACACTTCCACACGTAGCGACACACCAATATGCTGCGCGAAGCGTTCGCACAGCAGAAATTGCGTTCCCATTCCTTGTCCATGATAATCAAAGTAAGTATCTGGACCACTCATCGTGAGCATTATCATTTCGCCACTCTCCTGGATGTCGCCAATAGCAAAATTTCCAGTAGTTGCTAAAGTGTCATTATTGACAGGTTCACCCCACGGTGTAAGCTCTTGTGTCTTCTTTTCGACACATCCTACGAGACAAATGACACAAAAAACGGTGAATATTAAACGTATATGCATATATTCTCTATTGAGTATTTTACAAAATTACTACAAATCTTGCGTAATACCTAAAAAAAAGTTACTTTTGCACTAAGTTTTAATCAGATTTATAATTTAATATTATGTTAAGAATCGCAGTACAGTCAAAAGGTCGTCTGTTCGACGATACAATGGAGCTGCTTTCGGAAGCCGACATCAAGGTAAACACAAGCAAACGCACCCTTCTGGTGCAGTCCTCAAAATTTCCACTGGAAGTGCTCTATTTACGCGACGACGATATTCCGCAGAGCGTGGCTTCGGGAGTAGCCGATATCGGAGTAGTAGGAGAAAACGAATACATGGAGCGTGGCGAGAACGTCCAAATACTCTCGCGTCTGGGTTTCAGCAAGTGCCGTCTGTCGCTCGCCATCCCAAAAGAGGTGAAGTATACAGGCCCACAATGGTTCAACGGCAAGCGTATTGCAACCTCCTACCCGAATATTCTGAAAAAGTATCTGAAGGATAACAACATCAACGCCGACATCCACGTAATAACAGGTAGCGTGGAGATAAGTCCGGGCATTGGACTTGCCGACGGAATCTTCGACATCGTAAGCTCGGGCAGCACGCTTATAAGCAACAATCTGCGCGAAGTTGAGGTCGTTGCCAAGAGCGAAGCACTACTGATAGGCAACTGGAACCTAGACGACGAGAAGCACCGCATCCTCAACGAGATGCTTTTCCGCTTTGAGGCGGTACGCTCCGCCTACGACAAGAAATACGTAATGATGAATGCTCCTAAGGCTCGTCTAAAAGAGATTGTCGAAGTGCTACCAGGCATCAAGAGCCCCACGATAATTCCTCTTGCCGACGATGAATGGTGTTCAATACATACTGTACTCGACGAAAAATGTTTTTGGGAAATAATCGGGAAGCTGAAGGAACTTGGCGCGCAAGGCATCCTTGTGACCCCGATAGAGAAGATGATTTTGTAAAACATATATATTATTTTGTAAAACATATATATTATTTTGTAAAACATATATATATTATAAGGTGAAATATGAAGGAATATAAATATCCCACAGAGCAAGAATGGGGCGAGATTACAACACGCCCCCAACTTGAAATGTCGAAACTGAATGAGACTGTAGCAGGAGTGCTCTCCGAGATAAGGAACGAGGGAGATACGGCTGTGAAGAAATACGAGGAAATGTTCGACCACGTGACACTCGACAGCCTGTGCGTGACGGATGATGAAATCGACGCTGCTGTTGAAAGCATAGATACAGAACTGCTCGACGCTATCCGCCTTGCCCATACAAACATCCATAAGTTTCATTCGTCACAGCATATTTCGCCCGAAAAGATAGAAACGGCACCCGGTGTGGAATGTTGGCAGAAATGCATAGCCATCGACAAGGTGGGACTATATATTCCTGGCGGCACGGCTCCACTATTCTCCACCGTGCTGATGCTTGCCACACCAGCCAAGATTGCAGGTTGTTGCGAGATTGTGCTTTGCACACCACCCGACCACAACGGCCATGTAAATCCTGCCATTCTCGCCGCTGCCAAAGTGGCAGGAGTGAGCAAGATTTTCAAGATAGGCGGTGTCCAGGCTATTGGAGCAATGGCTTACGGAACTGAGTCGGTGCCAAAGGTCTACAAAATTTTCGGTCCAGGCAACCAATATGTGATGGCCGCCAAGCAACAAGTGTCGCTACATGACGCTGCTATCGATATGCCTGCCGGACCGTCTGAAGTGTGCGTAATATCCGATGCCGACAGCAACGCCGAATATGTAGCAGCCGACTTGCTGTCGCAGGCAGAACATGGAGTCGACTCTCAGGTGCTACTGATAAGCACTTCGGCAGACAAGATAGAAGAAGTGAAGGAGCAGATAGCAGTTCAATTGTCGCGCCTGCCACGGCAAGAGATTGCTACAAAAACACTTGAAAACAGCAAACTCGTGCTTGTTGCTACAACCGACGAGGCAATGCGCCTAAGCAACGCCTATGCTCCCGAGCACCTCATTATTGCCACCACCGACTATGAGCAGCTTGCATCCAAGGTCGTGAATGCGGGAAGCGTGTTTCTTGGTGAATACGCCTGTGAAAGTGCCGGCGACTATGCCAGCGGCACCAATCACACTCTGCCAACCCATGGATATGCCACGGCCTACAATGGAGTCAATCTCGACAGTTTCTTGCGCAAAGTGACGTTCCAGCATCTCACACCCGAGGGCATTCGCTCAATAGGACATGCAGTGGAAGTGATGGCTACCAACGAGCAACTCGAAGCTCACAGAAACGCCATGACTGTAAGAATGAACAACGTAATAAAAGGAGATATAAAACAATGAAACCATTAAGTGAACTTGTGCGACCAAACATTTGGAATCTCGCACCCTACAGTTGCGCGCGCGATGAGTTTAAGGCTCGTGAGGCTCACGTTTTTCTCGATGCCAACGAGAGCCCATACAACGCTCCCTACAACCGCTATCCCGACCCCTTGCAATATAAGGTAAAGGAGAAGCTTGCGCGCATCAAAGGCGTGCCTGTCGAGAACATGTGTCTCGGCAATGGTAGCGATGAGACGATTGACCTTGTTTTCCGTTGCTTCTGTCGTCCGGGCATCGACAATGTGGTGGCTATCGAACCAACGTACGGAATGTATAAGGTTTGCGCCGACGTTAACGACGTGGAATATAGAAGGGTTGTGCTTGACGAGAAATTCCAAATATCGGCAGACGCTCTACTCGCTGCCTGCGATGCCAACACCAAAGTTGTGTGGATCTGCTCGCCCAACAATCCCACGGGCAATCTGATTAACGCACATGCCGTAGCCGAACTGCTTAGGGCTTTCGACGGTATTGTGGTTGTGGACGAGGCTTACTCTGATTTCAACAAGAACAGGACATGGCGTTCGCAATTGGCTGCTTACCCTAACCTTATTGTGCTCAACACCATGAGCAAGGCGTGGGGATGTGCTGCCATAAGACTGGGGATGGCTTTCGCAAGCAAGGAGATTATCAGCATTTTCAACAAAGTGAAGTATCCCTACAATGTCAACGAACTGACGCAACGGTTTGCCATTCAACGACTGAGCGACTCGTTTGAGGTGGAGAAATGGACACGCACCATCATCAATGAACGCGACCGCATGATTCCCGCATTTGAAATGCTGCCTATCTGCGAAAAGGTTTATCCTACTGACGCCAACTTCTTCTTGGCAAAAGTGGCTGACGCCTCGAAGATTTACAATTATCTGATTGACAATGGCATCGTAGTGCGCAATCGCACAAATGTGCAACTCTGTCATAACTGCCTGCGTATTACCGTAGGGTCGAAAACTGAAAACAACGAACTGCTGGCAGCCTTGAGGCAGTATTAAATACTGCTTTTGTTAGTTAAACATAGAATGTGGTGTGCGCCCGTCTCTTACACAATGCAAAATTAATAATACTTGCGGTTCTATGCAATAGTTTTCCCACGGGGCGTGAGGGGCATTCCCACGAAACGTGAGGGCATTCCCATGAGACATTAATGTGCCCACGGTGGCTTGAAAAAAAAACTTTTCTGAATCCCCACAAATCGGCAAGAGCAAGAAAAACTGGGCTTGCCGCTCATCCACAGACAAAGAGTAACCGGAGTAACCGAGGTAACCGCCATCCACCGTTTTGTTTCCTCGGGAGGTTGCAAAATTTTCTCCTCGAGGAAGCAATGGTACTATAGCGTGGCGGTTACATGGGTTACTCCGGTTACTCCGGTTACTCCACGTGTTTTTGTGGGGATATTGCTGTGGGGGTCTATATATATAGAGTTTAATAATATATATATATTATTAAAGCATATATCTACATGTATTCACACTTAGAAAGACAGGGAGTAACCCGAGTAACCGGAGTAACCCAGGTAACTGCCTTGTTTTTACGCTATCCCAGAATAAGCGGTATTATAGATGGAGTAAGCAGCGATGTGAATATTCCGTTAAGCGTAAGTCCCAAACTTGCATATGCTCCATGTACTTGACTCTTGTCCATAGATGTTGCGGTGCCTATAGCATGCGCAGCAGTACCCATCGACAAACCTTGAGCCACAGGATTCTTGACACGCGCAAAGCCCATGGTGCGATAGCCGAACACTGCACACATCAAACCTACCGACACCACTACAGCAGCCGTCAATGAGGGAATACCTCCCACCGCCTTAGTAACCTCCATAGCTATAGGGGTTGTCACCGACTTTGAAGCAAGCGAAAGTATAACTTCTCTCGAAGCCCCCATCTCTTTTGCTATATAAACTACTGAAATCACACCTACCACACAGCCAGCAAGCTCAGACAGCAATATTGGAGTAAGCTGCTTCTTTATTGTAGACAACTGCATATATAATGGCACGCCAAGTGCCACAACGGCAGGACGAAGCCAAAATTCTATCATATGTCCCCCTTGATTGTATGTCTCATAGCTGACACCTGTTATTTCCAAGAAAGCAATAATACAACAAATCGACACAAGTATTGGGTTCATCACTACCCATCCTGTCCAACGACGAAGCAGTTTGCCAAGAAAATATGTACCAAATGTCAAAGCGATAAGGAAAAATTCATTTGAAAAGTATTCCATGATGTCTTTATTTTCGTTTTTTTTACAATCTATTTATCATCGTTCGCCCCATGTCGCAAAACGTCGTGGGCTTTTTCTTTTGCCTTACCATAAGATTGATGAACCCAGCCTGTCACGGCAAGCACAAGAACTGTAGAAACTACCGATGCCACCACAATAGGTAGCAGCTGAGCTTTAATAATGTCGAAGTAAAGCATAATCGCAACTCCTGGTGGCACGAAGAAAAAGCCAATGTTGCCAACCAAGAAATCCGAAATACTGCGAACCCACTCAAGGCGAATCACTTTTAATTTCAATAAAAGCGTGAGGAGCAACATTCCGAGGATACTTGAGGGCAACGGAATGTGGGTTAAATAAATCACTAACTCACCCAATGCAAGGCAACCGAATAATATTGCCAATTGACGAATCATCATAATACTGTAAACTAATGTTGTTATTTTTTATTAAAGTTACCAATATGCAAAGGTAGAAATTTTACACTAAACACAATAATTTTAATAAGAAAAACACAAATACATCATCTTTTTCATGCTTTAGCTCAAGATAAAAGCAAAAAACAACCTTTTATTTGGTATAAATTTTGTAACTTTGCGGATACTAATAACACTATCTAAAACAATAAAAACATTTAATCTATGAAGAAATCATACATTTCACCTGATATCAAGGCTCTTGAAATCGGAAACCTTACTCCGATAGCCCAATCAGACACGGCAAATACGTATGTTATCCAAGAGTCGGACGACAACGATGGTGTCGACATTAAATTCCCATCATGGGGAGCCGGCACAGAATCGGGCAACGAGCGAGACCAAAGCGACTTTATGTAACCCACACCCTCAGAACACCTTATTTAACATATAAAATGATAGCGGGAGTTTATGGAACAATACTCCCACAAACTCCCACTATCCAATATACTATCCTTTCAAAACAACCGTAGCACTATGCCTTGGCAATGTAGTCGGCAATCCATTGTCCCACTTCCTTTGTGCCATATTCTGCACCTCCGTCGACTTGAATCTCTGGTGTACGCACATTAGCGTCGAGCGAGGCATCAACAGCCTTGCGCACAAGCGCGCCCTCCTCGTTGAGTCCGAAATGCTCAAGAAGCATGGCTGCTGAGAGAATTTGTGCCACGGGATTGGCAAGATTCTTGCCCGCAGCCTGCGGCCATGAGCCATGTACTGGTTCGAAGAGAGGAGTGTGCTCGCCAAGAGAACTTGACGGCTGCAAACCCATGGAACCTGTGATGCAGGAAGTCTCGTCGGTAAGAATGTCTCCAAAGGTGTTCTCGGTGACAATGACATCAAAGAAACGTGGTTCGGTGAGCACGCGCATTGAGGCGTTGTCAATAAACATGTAGTCGGTTGTCACCTCGGGGTACTGCGGCTCCATCTCCTTGGCTATCTGGCGCCATAACCGCGACGACGCAAGCACGTTGGCCTTATCCACAACCGTGAGATGCTTGTTGCGCTTCATGGCAAAATCGAAAGCCACCTTGAGAATGCGCTCGATTTCGGGACGCGTGTAGATGTCGGTGTCGTATGCCTTGTCGTTGTCTTGATACTTATCACCAAAATACATTCCGCCCGTAAGCTCACGGATAACTACAAAGTCGGCTCCCTTGAGCAATTCGTCTTTCAACGGTGACTTATGCAGCAAGCAGTCGAAAGTGGCAACAGGACGAACATTTGCAAACAAACCTAATTTCTTGCGCATTGCCAACAAGCCCTGCTCTGGTCGCACCTTAGCTGTGGGGTCGTTGTCGAAACGTGGGTCGCCGACAGCCGCGAACAAAACTGCGTCGGCATCCATACAAGTATTAAACGTTTCTTCGGGGAACGGATCGCCAACAGCGTCGATGGCACATGCGCCACAAATAGCCTCCTTAAAAGAAAACTCATGGCCATATTTCTCAGCCACCACCTTCATCACTTTCACACCCTCGTTCATAATCTCTGGTCCGATTCCATCACCAGGGAGAACTGCTATATTTAATTTCATTTAAACAAAGTTTTTTATTTAACAATTCATTACTAATCAACAAAAATCTCTTCTGCTACTCCACTATATTCAGCATTTTTATCGTTGCCTTGATTGCCGCCTCCGTTTGGTCGGCATCAAGACCGCGCGTACGCAGAATCTTGTCGCCATTGCGCCATGTTATAACAGTCTGCACAAGAGCGTCGGTTCTGCCGCCTGGCGGTATGGACACGGCATAGTTCTCAAGAACAGGAAAAGTTCGTCCGAGCCGCTCGCGATAAATCTTGCGCATGGCCTTCACAAAAGCATCATACTGACCATCGCCCAACGCGTTGTCCTCATACTGCTGACCGTCGATTTCGACCTTCACGCTTGCCATAGGGCGCAATCCATAGGCAAGCGACACCATGTAGCTGACAAGCTTCACCTTGTCTTCGGGCGCTGAGTGTTTCAACACATCGCTCACAATGAACGGCAAATCTTCCTGTGTCACCATTTCCTTGCGGTCGCCCAGTTCTGTTATGCGATTTGTCACGCGGCGGGTCTGTTCGGGCGTCAGTTCCAATCCCAACTCCTCCAAGTTTCTGGCAATGTTGGCCTTGCCGCTGTTCTTGCCGAGAGCATATTCGCGCTTGCGACCAAAACGCTCGGGTACAAGCTCGTTGCAATACAGGTTGTTCTTGTTGTCGCCATCGGCATGAACGCCAGCCACCTGTGTAAATACATTCTCGCCTACTATAGGCTGGTTGGGAGCCACGGCGATGCCTGAATACCCCTCAACAAGACGACTAATCTCGCCAAGACGGTCTTCGCGGATACCTGTATCCATATGTAACTGGTCTGCAAGAATAGCCTGTACACTGGCAAGCGGTGCATTTCCGCAACGCTCACCCAGTCCGTTGACCGTAACATGAAGTCCCCGCGCGCCGCTCTTCACGGCTGCCAGAGAATTGCCCACAGCAAGATCGTAGTCGTTATGGGCATGAAAATCAAAATGGGCTGACGGATAACGCTCGGTCATCTTGCCGAAGAACTCCGCTACTTGCATGGGGTTAAGAATACCAAGCGTGTCGGGCAAAAGAAAACGCTTCACACCGCTTTCCACAAGTGCGTCCATCATCTGATAGACATATTCGGGCGAATCTTTCATGCCGCTGCTCCAGTCTTCAAGATATATGTTCACCACCATATCTTTTTTAGTAGCATAAGCCAGCGAGCGATATATGTCGTCGATGTGTTCCTCGGGCGTTTTCTTGAGTTGCTGAGTGCAATGCTTCAACGAGCCTTTGGCCAAAAGATTCATTACACGACACCCGCACTCGTCAATCCAGTCGATCGACTTTTGCCCATCAACAAATCCAAGCACCTCCACTCTATTGAGTTTGCCCACACTTGCCGCATAACGGCAAATCATGCGCACAGCATCCTTCTCGCCATCCGAAACTCGGGCAGAAGCTACTTCGATGCGGTCGACATTCACGTCGCCGAGAAGCATACGCGCCATCATCAGTTTCTCGTGTGGCAAAAACGACACGCCGCTCGTTTGTTCGCCGTCGCGCAGCGTGGAGTCCATTATTTCAATTCTTCTCACTGTCTCTGTTCCCATGCTTCCACCTTATCACGATTCTGGACTAAGAAGTCGACATCGTCCAATCCATTCTCCAGACAATGCTTCTTGTATCCGTTTATCTCAAAATGCTCACTGTTACCAGTAGCGAGATTAGTGACGGTCTGATTAGGCAAGTCTACACGCACTTCGGTTTTATGGTCGCTGGCGATGCTATCGAACAATTCCTTAAGAAAAGGCTCGCTGACAACCACTGGCAACACAAGATTGTTGAGCTCGTTGTTCTTGTGTATGTCGGCAAAGAACGAGCTTATGACCACACGGAATCCCGCTCCGGCTATAGCCCATGCCGCATGTTCACGCGACGAGCCCGAACCGAAGTTCTTGCCAGCCACAAGTATTACACCGCTGTACGAGGGGTCGTTCATCACAAAGTCGGGCTTAGGCGTACCGTCGGCATTATATCGCCAGTCGCGAAACAGATTGTCGCCCATACCCTCTTTGTCGATGGCCTTAAGGAAACGGGCTGGGATTATCTGGTCTGTATCCACATTCTCAAGTGGAAGAGGTATGCATGTAGAAGTTATGACGTTGAATTTTTGTTTCATTTTCGTATAATGTTTAATTCAAGTTTCGCAAGTTCAGAAGTTATAGAATTTTAAGAAGTTATAGAATTTAAAGCCGTATGCCTTACAGATGAATATTCAGCCAAAAGATTAATGACTATCGCTCGGCTTTGCCGCTTGCCTTAGCAAGAATTTCTAGCGACCGTAGGGAGCGCTAACTTCTTTAACTTCTGAATTCTATGAACTTGCTAAAGTTCAATTTAATAATTGTTTACAAGAAATCTCTGGGGTCAGTTATCACTCCTGTCACCGCCGCTGCCGCTGCCACAAGTGGCGATGCAAGGATTGTGCGCGAGCCAGGCCCCTGGCGACCCTCGAAGTTACGGTTTGAAGTCGACACCGATAGTTTACCAGCTGGAATCTTGTCGTCGTTCATTGCCAAGCAAGCCGAACAGCCGGGTTGACGGATTTCGAAGCCTGCCGCTTCCAGAATCTTGTCGATGCCCTCCTCTCGAATATGCTTGTCCACAAGCCATGAACCAGGCACAAGCCAAGCAATCACACCATCGGCCTTGTGCCGACCTTTGACGATAGAGGCGAAGGCTCGAAAATCCTCAATGCGTCCATTGGTACAGGCTCCAAGGAAAACGTAGTCTATCTTTTTCCCGAGAAGTCTCTCACCCGGCGCGAATTGCATGTATTTCAGACTTTTCTTAAACGAAGCTTGTCCTTCTTCATCCACAATGTCGAGTGTTGGGATTGTCTCGGTGATTCCGATACCCATACCAGGATTGGTGCCATAAGTAATACGCGGCTCGATGTCGGCTGCGTCGAAGGTGAATTCTTTGTCAAAAACAGCGTCGTCACCGCTCTTCAAAGTCTTCCAATAAGCCACAGCCTCATCCCAAGCTTCACCCTTAGGCGCGTATTCACGTCCCTTGATATATTCGAACGTTTTATCATCTGGAGCGACAAAACCACCACGTGCTCCCATTTCTATCGAGAGATTGCAAAGTGTCAGTCGCCCCTCCATAGTCAAGTCGCTCACCACACTACCTGCATACTCCACAAAATAACCCGTAGCACCCGAAGTCGTCAACTGGCTCATAAGATAAAGAGCCACGTCTTTGGCTGTCACTCCCTTTCCAAGCTTGCCGTTGATATTGATACGCATCGACTTGGGTTTGCTCTGTAGTATACATTGCGAAGCCATAACCATCTCCACCTCCGACGTGCCAATACCAAAAGCAATGGCTCCCATAGCTCCATGAGTGGAAGTGTGGGAATCTCCGCAGACTATGGTCATTCCTGGCAACGAGAGTCCCTTCTCCGGACCCACAACATGAATAATTCCATTGTCCTTAGTGTTCATTGCGAAATGAGCCACTCCAAAATCCTTGGCGTTCTTAGCAAGCGTGTCTACCTGACGCTTCGATACGGGGTCTTCGATGGGCTTGTCCTGATCGTGGGTAGGCGTGTTGTGGTCTGGCATACAGAAAATGTGGCTAGGACGGAACATCTTCAACCCGCGGGCACGCATCCCAGCGAAAGCCTGAGGTGATGTCACCTCATGACAGTAAAGGCGATCTATATAAAGCTGAGTGGGACCATCCTCAACGGTCTGCACAACGTGCTTGTCCCAAATTTTGTCAAATAAAGTATTCATTATGATATGTTTAATTAAAAATTGCTGGATTGTTTTTATTAAAATTCATTATTTATCGATTCATAGTGGCTTGCATCTATTTCACGTGAAATTTATTGATGCAATCTATGTAGGCCTCAACAGATGCCGACACAATATCGGTGTTGGCACCAAAACCATAATACACACTGCCATCATATTCCACCTGCATATGAACCTTGCCCACATCATCGGAACCCTTTGAGATTGCTTGTATTGTGAACTCCTTTAGCGTCATCTGCTTCTGAATTATCTTCTTCAGAGCCTTGATTGCCGCGTCAACCGGACCGTTGCCAGTTGATGCCTCTTCAAACTTCTGTCCAGAAATATCGAGTCCGATGCTTGCCACGCTCTTCACTCCCATTCCTGTTGTCACCTGCAAGAAATCAAGCTTCACAGCATGCGCCTCTTTGGCATCGGCACCAGCAAGCATCAGTATGTCGTCGTCGTTGACTTCCTTCTTGCGGTCGGCAAGCTTAAGGAACTGCTTATAAATTGCATCAACCTTATTCTCATCGTCGATTTTCACACCCAATACACCTAGACGATATTTCAAAGCCGCCCTACCCGAACGCGCTGTCAGCACAATAGAACCACTGTCAAGTCCCACATCCTTGGGGTCGATAATCTCGTAAGTGCTTACATTCTTGAGCACACCGTCCTGATGGATTCCGCTCGAATGCGCAAATGCATTACGTCCAACAATTGCCTTGTTGGGTTGCACAGGCATATTCATTAGGCTTGAAACCATTCGGCTTGTAGGACAAATCTTGGTAGTATTGATATTTGTGTCGATACCAAGAGTGTTGTGGCACTTCAAAATCATAGCAATCTCCTCAAGCGAAGTATTGCCAGCACGCTCACCAATGCCATTGATTGTCACTTCCACCTGCCGCGCACCGTTCATCACGCCGCTGAAGGTATTGGCTGTAGCAAGACCGAGGTCGTTGTGGCAATGTGTCGATATTACCGCCTTGTCGATGTTGTCTACATGCTCCATTAGATATTTTATCTTGGCTCCATATTCCTCGGGCAGACAATAGCCTGTAGTATCGGGAATATTCACTACCGTGGCACCAGCCTTGATAACAGCTTCAACTACACGAGCGAGGTATTCGTTGTCGGTACGCCCAGCGTCCTCGGCATAAAACTCAACATCCTCCACATAGCGTTTGGCATACTTCACGGCTCTCACCGCCCGCTCTATAATCTCCTCACGATTGGAATGGAACTTATACTGTATGTGCGAGTCGGAAGTTCCTATACCAGTATGAATACGTCGGCGCTTGGCATATTTCAGAGCCTCGGCTGCGCAGTCAATATCTTTTTCTACAGCACGTGTCAAGGCGCAGATGGCGGGCCACGTCACAGCTTTTGAAATCTCTATTACCGAATTGAAATCACCCGGACTTGAAATAGGAAATCCTGCTTCAATCACATCAACTCCCAACTGCTCAAGTTGCCTAGCCACCTGAATCTTCTCTACTGTGTTCAACTGGCAACCAGGCACCTGCTCGCCATCGCGGAGTGTTGTGTCGAAAATAAACAATCTGTCGCTCATATCCGTATCTGTTTTTCTTGTTTATATTTAGATTATAAAAAAATCCCCACTTCCTTAGATTATAAAAAAAAACCTTCACACTTCCTTTATGGGGTAAGTATGAAAGGTTTTCTCTGTGTTCTTCATCGCAAGAAGTTTAAAGGCTATTTTTGTTCAACCTATTGGCATACTCTACCCTGTCCGACATCATCCTGAAGTCGAATTCGAATAATAATGCAAATAATGTTGTAAGCCATTTTCATATTTATCTATTTTACGGGTTATTTCTTTTATCAATTGCAAAGTTAAGAAATAATCCACATTCTACAAATATTTTAAAACAAAAATAGCAAAATTGATTACATTTTGTTACCACGCGACCGTTTCAAAGGTCAATTTGAGACCAAACACATTATTTATATAATATGACAACTACACCCAACGATTCAACATTAATATCCACGCCAATCCTTTGCCATTTACATAAAAAGTTGTAATTTTGCCCAAAATTTAAAATCAAAAATTAAAGATGGCAGAATATTTAAGCACAACAAAGAAGAAAATCACTGCACCCCTGTTTTTTGAAATGAAGCGTAATGGTGAAAAAATAAGCTGGCTTACCGCCTACGACTACACCACAGCCTCTATTGTTGACGCAGGTGGAGTTGACGCAATTCTCATTGGCGACTCAGCTTCAAACGTCTCCGATGGCAACATGACCACACTGCCCATCACACTTGACGAGATGATTTACCACGCACGCTCTGTGGCTCGCGCCGTAAACCATGCTCTCGTAATATGCGACATGCCCTTCGGAAGTTATCAGGTATCGGCAGAGGAAGGCCTGCGCAACGCTATTAGAATTATGAAAGAGTCTGGCGTAGACGCGGTAAAGATTGAAGGTGGCTCAGAAATCGCACCGATTATAAAGCGAATGGTGGATGCTGGCATCCCTGTAAGCGGACACTTAGGGCTCACACCACAGAGCGTCCACAAATTCGGAGGATATGGACTTCGCGCCAAGGGCGAAGCTGAAGCAGAAAAACTCATTGCCGATGCCAAAGCTCTTGACGAAGCAGGATGCTTCTGCATCGTTTTGGAAAAAATTCCAGCAGACCTCGCTAAGAGAGTTACAGAAAGCGTAAACTGTGCCACAATCGGCATCGGAGCTGGAGCCGGATGCGACGGCCAAGTGCTCGTATACGCAGACATGCTTGGCATGAATCGAGGATTTAAGCCAAAGTTCCTACGCCAATACGCCGACCTCTACGAGATAATGACCAACGCCATCGGACAATACGTCAACGACGTGAAATCGATGGATTTCCCAAATGAAAGCGAGTCGTATTAATGGACAACCAATATACCCCCACCTACCACAAACTGTGGAACCGCGACTTCTCGCTGCTTGTCGTGGCAGAGTTGTTGCTATGCGTAGCTTGCTACATGACGGTGCCTTTCCTGCCATACAGGCTATACACCAACAATCATGTCAACTCCCAAACAGCAAGCCTCACAATAATAATGTTTGTCCTCGGAATCTTCTTTTCGGGCTTCTTCGTTTGTTGGCTCATTCAACGCTACCGACGCAACAAGGTGTTCTGGGTGTCGGCACTAATACTAAGCACCTTGATTTCTGGAATATCGCTTTTCGACAATCCAGACGAGACAACACTCGACAAAAACCATACCGCTGCACTTATGGCTGTTTGCTCATTGGCAGGAATGGCTTTCGGCAACGCCAAACGTGTGCTCTCATGCACTCTGCTCATTGACAAGACAGAGTCGTGCAACCGCACCGAGGCAAACTACACGGCAATATGGATTGCGCGACTAACAATAATAGTTGGTCCAACAGTAGCAATACTCCTAAGTCCCGAGGTGCGCCAAACCCTGTTCTACGGGATAGGAGCCACTGCTGCACTACTGTCGGCAATTCTCGTAATGACGATTAAATTTCCATTTAGAGCCCCCGAAGAAGGTACAAAAGTCATATCTATCGACCGATTTCTACTGCCACAAGGATGGAACGTGGCAATCGTCGTCGCACTTATGAGTGCCGCACTCGGCATCACAATGACCACGCACCCGACTGCCGAGTTCTTCGCATCACTAATCTCAGGACTCATCATCGCCATTCTGATTCTGCGCTACACTACAATCCGAAACGGGCGCTACACTTCAGCCGTAGGCAACGCATGCATACTTGTAGCCCTGTTCACTATGTTTCTGCATAACGGAATTCTCGACGACACCCTAAAGCCTATGATTTTCGGACTTGGATTCGGACTTACAAGTTCTGAGCAACTCTACAAAATGCTCGGACGATGCAACCATTGCCAACGCAGCACAGCAGAGAGCACCTACTTCCTGGCAAGCGACTGCGGACTATTCCTCGGCATCGCATCAAGTTGGAACGGAAACATGAAGATTGCCGAACATGCTGCATTTGGCGAACAACTAGCCATATGCCTCTTTGCCATTGCAACAGCAGTTTGCTGCGCCAATGCAATCATAAAAAAGAAACACAAGGAATATCACGCCTAAAAAACGTGATAAAAAAAAAAAAAAATAACGATTATCCGGAGGACACAACTATGATTATCGATTTTTCAAAGATTGCAAGAAAAGAAATTGAAGGATTCAAGGACGGCAACGGTCCTTTCCTCACAAAACTCGCCGATGACGGCAAAGTGAAAATCATGCACAACATCCTGCCTCCAGGCAGCAGCATCGGACTGCACCGCCATGAAGGCAACTGCGAAATTATGTACATCCTAAAGGGAATCATCACCTTCAAATACGATGGCAAAACAGAGATTGCCCAAGAAGGAACAGTACACTATTGTCCCTGCGGACACGAACACATGGCCGAGAACCTAACAAATGAAGATGCCGTGTTCCTAGCCATTGTTCCTGAAACAAAGTAGCAATAGTAAAAAAACGCAATGGCAAAATCCAACGAAATAGACATGCTTCACGGGCCGTTGCTCTTGAAGATTCTTAAGTTTTCACTGCCACTTGCAGCAAGTAGTGTCCTACAACAGCTCTTCAACTCGGTTGACGTGGCTATTGTGGGACACTTCTCAAGCAATCAAGCCCTCGCTGCCGTAGGAAGCAACGGCCCGGTCATAAGTCTGCTTATCAATCTTTTCATTGGAGTCTCTATGGAAGCCAATGTTGTGATATCCAACCATATCGGACAAAACGACTCACGCAGTATACGCCATGCCGTAGGCACAATAGGCGTAGTAGCAATTGCAAGCGGCATGTTACTAATGCTCTTGGGACTTATTGCAGCACGTCCAATACTCACACTAATGGGCACCCCCGACGACGTGTTGCCAATGGCCGTCACCTACCTACGCATATACTTTCTCGGAATACCCTTTTTCCTTATTTTCAACTTTGGTGCAGCCATTCTGCGCAGTATGGGCGACACACGCCGACCACTCTACATACTCATCGTGGCTGGTATTGCCAACACCATTTTCAACCTATTCTTCGTCATCGTACTTGACATGAGCGTGGCAGGCGTGGCTATAGCTACCGGCATTGCCAACGCCCTTAGTGCAGTTCTGATAATACGTCTCCTGCTCAACGAGAAAGACCCATACCAACTGCATATCAATAAAATGTCTGTCAGCTGGATAGAACTGAAACATATGCTTGAAATAGGTATTCCTGCCGGATTACAGGGTATGGTATTCTCATTCTCAAACGTCCTGCTTCAGACCGCCATCAACAGCCATGGAGCCAATGCCATCGCAGGTTCTGCAGCCGCACTCAACTTCGAGTACTACTGCTACTTTGTCATCTCTGCATTCAATGGAGCAACAATCACATTCATCGGTCAAAACTATGGTGCGGGACAGAAGCAGCGTGTCAAGCGTATCTATTGGATTTGCATGGGTCTTAGCGTTGGATGCTGTGCGCTATTCAACGAACTATTCGTATGTCAACATAGGTTCTTCCTGTCGCTCTTCTCCTCCGATCCGATAGTTCAAGATTTCGCCTATACAAGAATGCACATTGTGCTCGCCGTACAATTCATTGCAAGCAGTTACGAGATATCTGCCTCTGCCATGAGAGGAATGGGGAAATCGATACTTCCGACACTACTTACCGTCTTCGGCACATGCCTGTTACGCATTGTTTGGGTCTACGCAGTTTGCCCTAAATGGCACACATTCGATGTTATCATGCTCGTCTACCCCATATCATGGATTGCAACAGGAATTATGGTTTGCTGGGCATTCTACCTCAACGCCCAAAAGCATCTCAAGTAAACAATAAGACCTACACAAAAGGAAAAAATACCTTAACAAGGTGAAAATTAATAAGTTCTGAAAGCTAATATTGCAGTAAAAGTCAAAAAAAAAGGCAATAAATTTTCGTATCACGCGAAAAACTTGTATCTTTGCACGTCCTTTGAAAAAAGGCAATATTAAAGCAACAAATAATAACATAAATATACAAATGACTAAAGCAGATATCATCAATAAGATTGCCGAGAGCACTGGCTTACAAAAAAAAGACGTGTCAGTCGTTGTTGAAGCATTTATGGAAAACATCAAGGACAGCTTGTTGTCAAACAAGGAGAATGTATACCTGCGTGGATTTGGAAGTTTCATTGTGAAGCACCGGGCCGCAAAAACCGCAAGAAACATCCTTAAAAAAACCACAATGAAAATTGGAGCACACGACCAGCCAAGTTTTAAGCCTGCAAAATGCTTCCTTGAAGAGATGAAGAATGCCACAATGATTGAAGTTGAGGAATAAGAAAATAATACATATTTATAATTAAACATATTAAACAATAAAAATTTAAAATTATGCCAAACGGAAAGAAAAAAAAGGGACACAAGATGGCTACTCACAAGCGTAAAAAGAGATTACGTAAGAACAGACATAAGAGCAAGTAAGAAAGCCTGCCCATAAAAAGGGTCAGTTCCAAAATGGGGGCGCGTCAATCACAATGCATCCGCAGTAGATTTTGGCGCGTCCCCATGCTTTTATGGTTAAACAAGCCATAAATCCAAAAGACAGTATTTTTTAACCTAAATTAGAAACACAAGAGAAATGACCAGCGAAGTTGTAATCGATGTTCAACAGAAACAAATATCCATCGCGCTGCTTGAGGACAAGCGACTCGTGGAATATCAGACAGAACCAACGTCTGCATCTTTTTCTGTTGGCAACATCTATGTTGCAAAAGTTAAGAAACTCATGCCAGGACTGAACGCCAGTTTTGTGGATGTAGGTTACGAACGTGACGCCTTTCTCCATTATCTTGATTTAGGAAGCCAATTCAATTCTTACGAAAAGTACCTACGCCAGGTACTAAGCGACAGAAAAAAACTCTACCCATTTGCAAAAGCAACCCGACAGCCTGACTTAAAGAAAGACGGTAGCGTACAAAACACATTAACAGTTGGACAAGAGGTATTGGTACAAATTGTGAAGGAACCAATATCAACTAAAGGACCACGCCTCACAGGCGAGATAAGTTTTGCAGGACGCTATCTTGTACTTATGCCCTTCGGAGACAAGGTGTCGGTGTCTTCAAAGATTAAAAGTGGCGAGGAACGGGCACGACTCAAGCAACTCATCAACAGTATCAAGCCCAAAAATTGCGGTGTCATCGTACGCACTGTTGCTGAAGGCAAAAGGGTCGCAGAACTGGACGCAGAACTTAAAATCCTAACAAAGCGTTGGGAAGATGCACTTATCAAAGTACAGAAGACCCAAAAACGCCCACAACTCATTTTCGAAGAAACAGGACGCGCCGTAGCACTGCTAAGAGACCTGTTCAACCCCACCTACGAGAATATCTACGTCAACGACGAGAACGTGTTTCACGAAGTAAGACATTATGTTGAGCTAATTGCCCCAGAGAAAGCCAACATCGTGAAACTATATACAGGGACGGTGCCCATCTTCGATAATTTCAATATAACGAAACAAATTAAGTCCAGTTTCGGGAAAACGGTCAATTATAAACATGGTGCCTACCTCATCATTGAACACACTGAAGCTTTGCACGTAGTAGACGTAAATAGTGGCAATCGTTCTCATTCTGACAATGGACAAGAAGCCAACGCCTTAGACGTCAACCTCGGGGCTGCCGACGAACTTGCACGACAGCTACGTCTACGAGACATGGGTGGCATTATTGTAGTCGACTTTATCGACATGAACCTTGCAGAAGACAGACAACTCCTTTACGAGCGCATGTGCAAAAACATGCAGAAAGACCGAGCCCGCCACAACATATTGCCATTGAGCAAGTTCGGTCTTATGCAAATAACACGCCAACGTGTGCGTCCTGCAATGGATGTCAATGTGGAAGAAATATGCCCCACATGCTTCGGCAAAGGAAAAATCAAGTCGAGCATCATTTTCACAGATCAACTCGAAAGTAAGATTGACAGGCTTGTAAACAAGATTGGAGTTAAGACTTTCTATTTGCACGTACACCCCTATGTAGCTGCCTATATCAACAAAGGCTTCATTTCACTAAAACGGAAGTGGCAGATGAAGTATGGCCTTGGAGTGCACATCGTGCCATCACAGAAACTCGCTTTCCTACAATATGAATTCTATGACAACAAAAAGCAATTCATTGACATGAAAGAGGAAATCGAGACTAAACAAAACTAAAAAAGAGTGTATTAAACTCCGAACACAAAAACTCGTTGCACGTCCTTGCGAGGATGTGCAACGAGTTTTTAGTTTTAGTATATTAAGAGGTTATTTTACCTTTTAATCCTACAATCATTCACCCAATCACCATCCAAATGCCTTTTTATCACCCATCCATTTCCCTTGGGCACGCAACACTTGTTCCAAAATGTCGCGCCCTACTCCACACCCGCCATTACGGTCGCTCACATATATGCTAACTTCCTTTATCTCAGCACAGGCATCCTTAGGACAACATGCACATCCAACACGCCCCATCACTTCATAGTCAGGAATGTCGTCGCCAACATATAACACTTCTTCATCCTTCAACCCATGTCTCGCCACAAATTCTTCATATGCAACAAGTTTTACACCTGCACCCATATAAATATCCTTCACTCCAAGCCCTTCATAACGCTTGCGCACAGCCGGTGTATTTCCCCCCGTAATAATAGCAACTATCAACCCACGCTTGCACGCAAGTTGTATGGCATACCCATCCTTGATATTAACCGTACGCAATGGTTCACCCTCTGCCGAAAGAGTTATTGTCTCGGCCGACAATACACCGTCAACATCAAACACTACGGCGCGAATTTTCTTTAAATCATAGTCAATCATACACACATCCTCCTTATTCTATTCTTTTTTTGATATTATTAGAAATATACTCTGACATCAAGCTATATATGCGTCCCAATTCACTCTGCGAACCAAGCATACGCAAATGGCGTTCCATTACATTTAAATCGCCACGCACTGCGGGACCAGTCTGGGCTTCATCAGGACGCAACACACTCAATTTCTTCGTTGTCTCCTCAACTAATGGTAGCATAACACTGAAGTCAAGCCCATGCGAGCGCAACACCTTGTCGGCCATACCATAGCAAGCATTCGCAAAATTACAAGAAAAAACAGCAGCCACATGCAACCATTGACGGTCTGCCGATGACATCTCATACACATATTGCGACAACATGCCTGCAAAAGTCTTTACAACCAACAGAACCTCAGGACTTGACGCCTCAACAAAACACGGAATTCTATGGAAATTTACTTTCTTGCTCTTCGAGAATGTTTGCATAGGATAAAATACACCATATCTACGACAATGTCCATCGAACACGCTTATAGACATCGAACCTGCTGTGTGCACAACCACACCATTTCGAATACGATGCCCTAACTCTGCCACAACAGACTCAAGCTTATTGTCAACTACAGCCACTACATAAATATCGGCATCCACAACCACACTATCCCAATCGCTCACTGCTTGGCAGCCACACTCACCAGCCAACTGTAAGGCCGACTCCATTGTGCGACTCCATATCTGACGTGGCACAACGCCACATGCCACAAGCGAGCGAGCAATATGAGTAGCTACATTGCCTGCCCCTATAATTACTATATCCATAAAAATAACAATTACATAATAAGACCACAAAATTATAAATAATATTGCGAACCACCTCAAATCCTGGCATAAAATAATATGGTATAAAAACCGGACAGAAAGTATAAATCATAAATAAAGTTAACACTACAAACATTAACAAGCCAATAACTTTCGTATAACAAATAAAAACACTACCTTTGCACCCGCAATTTTGCAACAGTAATTATATTTTATTTTTAACAACAATGAATCGATACGAAACCGTTTTCATTTTGACTCCCGTTTTGTCTGATGAACAGATGAAGGAAGCGGTCGCAAAGTTCAAGAAGCTCCTCACCGACAAGGGTGCAGAGATTGTGAACGAGGAGACCTGGGGACTCAAGAAGATGGCTTATGCTATTCAGAAGAAGTCAACAGGATTCTATTGCCTGCTCGAATTCATGGCTGAGCCTACAATCGTTAAAACTCTCGAAACTGGCTATCGCCGCGACGAGAAAGTAATCCGTCACATGACAGTTAAGCTCGACAAGTATGCTGCACAGTATGCTGAGAAGAGACGTAACAAATTCGCAAACAAGGAGGCTTAAATTATGGCAGCAGTAGAATCAGAAATTCGCTATTTGACTCCACCTTCAGTGGACACACGCAAGAAGAAGTATTGCCGTTTCAAGAAGAGCGGTATCAAGTACATCGACTACAAGGATCCTGAATTCCTCAAGAAGTTCTTGAACGAGCAGGGCAAAATTCTTCCTCGTCGTATCACAGGTACATCTTTGAAGTATCAGCGCCGCGTAGCACAGGCTGTAAAGCGTGCTCGCCAGATTGCTTTGCTTCCTTACGTAACCGATTTGATGAAATAATTATTAAGGAGGAATAGCAATGGAAATCATACTTAAAGAAGATATTATCGGACTGGGTTACAAGAACGACATCGTTAATGTAAAGAGTGGTTACGGTCGTAACTACCTTATTCCCCAGGGCAAGGGTGTAATCGCATCTGAGTCAGCAAAGAAGGTTCTCGCTGAGAACTTGAAGCAGCAGGCTCACAAGCTCGCAGCTATCAAGGCTGAGGCTGAGAAGAAGGCTGAGCAGCTCAATGGTGTAGAGCTCGTTATCGCTGCAAAAGTTAGTGCCACAGGTGCTACTTATGGTTCAGTTAACGCAGCCATCGTTGCTGAGGAGCTTGGTAAGAAGGGTATTGAGGTTGATCGCAAGATTATCACAATGCGCGACATTAAGACTGTTGGTGACTTTGAGGCAACAATCCACTTCCACAAAGAGGTTGAGGTTAAGGTTCCTGTTAAGGTTGTAGCTGAGAACGCTAAGGTTGAAGCTCCTGCTGAGGAGACAGCAAAGGCTGAAGCTCCTGCAACTGAAGAGGTAGTAGCAGAATAATTTGCTTCTATAGACAGGTCTACATAAATTTAAAAAGGAGATAACCACTATTTAAAAGTGATTATCTCCTTTTTATTATATATTACAAACCTTATTGACAAGGTTTATATTCAGACATAATTTTCCTTATTTCGCTTGCACGTTCTGCCGACAAGGGGGGAACTCCATCAAGACTATATTCTAACCCAAGTTTCTGGTATTTATATTCGCCCAAAGTATGATATGGCAAAATTTCTATCTTCTCTACACAATCATAGCGCATTACATATTGACCAAGTTGTCGCAACCACTTGTCGTTATCAGTAAGACCTGGCACAACAACATGACGAATCCACGTGGTAATGCCACGTTCTTCAAGAATATCAAGAAATGCAAGGTTGTTTTCCTGCCGTACACCAGTAAGTCGAGTATACAATTCTGGATCCATTGTTTTAATGTCAAGCAAAACAAGATCGGTATTATCAAGCATATTTAATACACGTTCCGTAATCAATGCGCCACTCGTATCGACAGCCGTGTGTATTCCCTCGGAATGACATAAACGGAAGAATTCACTTACAAAGTCGGCCTGCATCAACGGTTCACCACCCGACACAGTCACACCGCCGTTCTTGATAAATGAGCGATAGCGCACGACCTCGTCCAACAACTGCTTTGGAGTAAACTCATACTGACAACTACCTTGAGGATTCCAAGTATCGGGATTATGACAGAAAAGACAACGCAAAGGACATCCCTGCATAAAAGCCACAAACCTAACTCCTGGTCCATCAACCGTACCAAATGATTCTAAAGAATGAATACGTCCAATCATATATTATTATTTAAAGATTTTGTTTTTATTATACCGAAGCGAGGACTCCCCACCAAAATAAGTCACAAAGTTAACAAGTGAAATAATAATACACAAGAAAAATCAGCTTTTCTTGTTTTTATTTAGTAATTTTGCAGAAAACGACAAACAATCAACCCTCACAACACTATATTTTGTATATGAACTTTAATCATAGCAGACTCAAAGACGACAACGAGTATCGACGCAATGAGCTAATACGCAAAATAGAACATGCCGTAGAGCACATGAATCTGAAAGAACTTGAGGCATTAAGCTACGATATGTTCACAAAAGGATATATCGAAGAAATCTAATAAAACGTATAATAGACAACAAGTAATCATCAATAAACAACAACTATATAAATGGCAACAGTAGACGACAAGAAGATTATCTTCTCAATGGTGGGAGTCTCAAAGATTATCCCCCAAAACCGCAAACAGATTTTGAAGGACATCTACCTCTCGTTCTTCTATGGGGCAAAAATAGGCATCATTGGATTAAACGGTGCAGGAAAGTCAACATTGATGAAAATCATAGCAGGACTTGACCAACCTACCCAAGGCGAGGTAGTGTGGAGTCCAGGCTATAGTGTTGGCTATCTGCCACAGGACCCTCCACTTGACGAAACAAAAACCGTTAAAGAAAACGTTATGGAAGGCGTTCAACAAGCTTACGATGCTTTGCGCGAATATGAGGAAATCAACGAAAAATTTGGATTAGAAGAATATTATGGCGACCCCGAGAAGATGGATAAGCTGATGCAACGCCAGGCTGAAGTGCAAGATATTATCGATGCCACAGACGCATGGAACATGGACTCTAAGCTCGACAGGGCTATGGCTGCGTTGCGCTGTCCTAAGGGAGAATTGCCCGTGACCCACCTCTCAGGAGGCGAGCGCAGACGTGTGGCTCTCTGCCGTCTGCTTCTACAGAAACCTGACGTATTGCTTCTCGACGAGCCTACCAACCACCTTGATGCCGAAAGTATCGACTGGCTGGAGCAACACTTGCAACAGTATGAAGGAACGGTTATAGCCGTAACTCACGACCGCTATTTCCTTGACGACGTGAGCGAATGGATTCTTGAACTCGACCGCGGCGAAGGAATACCTTGGCACGGCAACTACTCTTCATGGCTTGAGCAGAAGACTACACGCATGATGCAGGAAGAAAAACAAGCTTCTAAACGACGTAAAGCTTTGGAGCGTGAGCTTGAATGGGCACACATGGCACCTAAAGCACGCCAGGCAAAGGGCAAAGCCCGTCTGAACGCATACGAACAGATGCTTGGCGAAGAGCAGAAGGAACGCGAGGAGAAGTTGGAGATTTTCATTCCTAACGGACCACGATTAGGCAACAAGGTGATTGAGGCACAACACGTGAAAAAGGCTTTTGGCGACAAGGTGCTGTTCAACGACCTTAACTTTATGCTTCCGCCTAACGGAATTGTGGGAGTCATAGGTCCTAACGGAGCAGGCAAAACAACTTTGTTCCGAATGATAATGGGACTGGAGAGTGCAGACGGTGGAACATTTGAAGTAGGCGAAACCGTGAAATTGGCATATGTAGACCAGCAACACAAGGATATTGACCCCAAGAAATCCGTATACGACACTATCTCACAAGGCAATGAGACACTACGACTCGGCGGACGTGACGTGAATGCACGTGCATATATCTCACGATTTAATTTCGCAGGCACCGACCAATCGAAACTATGCGGCACTCTGTCTGGAGGCGAGCGTAACCGTCTGCAATTGGCACTTGCCCTGAAGCAGGAGGGTAATGTGCTTTTGCTTGACGAGCCAACAAACGACATTGACGTGAACACGCTGCGCGCACTTGAGGAAGGCCTTGAGAGTTTTGCAGGATGTGCAGTAGTAATCAGCCACGACCGTTGGTTCCTCGACCGTATCTGTACACATATACTTGCTTTTGAGGGCGACGGAGAAGTATTCTTCTTTGAAGGTAGCTATTCAGACTACGAGATTAACAAGGCTCGACGCTTGGGCAACGAGGATATAAAGAAAGGACGCTATCGTAAACTTATGGACGATTAAATAGAAGGCTATTATTTATTAATAATAAAGTTCAAATTTGTTAATAATAAAGCTCAAACCGCTAACGACGCGGTTTGAGCTTTAATTTTGGTATCTTAATTTTATCACCCATCTTAACTGTAGAACAGCTATTGTAGACTTCAACATAACATTCCATACCAGGACCAAGATTGGCCTTGCTTATCGACTGCAATGTCTGTCCAGCCTTAACTGTAACCACCTTGTCTGTACCAACTATTATATATGCTCCTGTGCGCACCCTGATGTCATAATTATAGTCGGTAGCATTTGTCGCCACGGATGCATTAGCATTTGGAGTATTAAGATTTTTTTTAGGCTTGGCCGCTGTTTCTTCCTTGACTGACAGCGGCTTTACAGAAGGTTCCCGCGTATTAACTGTTTTGGTGTCACGTAAGGAATCCTTCTTTAAATCACCCTTTTGTTGTACAACCGTGTTGGATTTAGATTTATCGGCAGACACTACGACAGGACGAGACACAACATTCCTCTTAGCGGTATTTGCCAAGCGATACTGTAATTGTTCTATGGCATTATTCTTAGCCTCTACACTTTGATAAATAAAATACATCCCTACGCCAATTGCTATAAGCAGACAGAAAGAAGCTGCCGTCAACCAATACATAAGACGAGGATTACGTTGCTTGCATATAGGCTGCGAGTCTACATGACGCATAAGCCGACTGGCCGTTTCGGCAACAGACTCTTGATGTACCCCATCCAGGGATTTTTCTTTACTTTTTGGGAATTTAGAAGGTTCTTCCGTTGAAGGCTCCGAATCTTTACCTATGACAATATCATCTTTTTCTACAGACTCTTCTTGATCATTCCCACACACCACATGTCGAGATTCATCTTCGTTTATCGGTTCTGAGTCATCAACAGCTACTGGTCTTGTGGCATCACCAACAGATACCTGTTCAGAATCATCTGTATATACCTGCTCTGCACTATCAACATCTACCTGCTCTGCACTATCGTCAGCCTTAGTCTGAGCCTCATCTTCTTTGGCAGATTTTTTTTTCTCTACCTCCTGCAAATTCTCTACAGTTTGTTCTTGTTCTATAGATTCATCATCAATAGTCTCATCCGACTCATCCATATCCACATGAGTATCATCAAACTCACTATCTATCGCAGAGAAATCAACACCCTCGTTAAGCACAACTGTTTCAAACTGGGAAAAGGGGCGATTAACACGATCACGCAACAACACCTCTGGCGTAAAGGATATTTTATTGCGACCTTCAATCATAATTCTCTCGCCCGTGTTAACGTCTACACTTGCCCGAGACCCGACACTTGTAAGTTTAAATGTACCGAGTCCTTTAATTTTTACCGACTTGTCGGAAGTCTGCAGTTGTTCATCTACTACATCAAACATGGATTTGACAAAAGCCATGGCCTCATCAGGCGAAAGACCGTAGCGCGAGCACAACTCCGCGGAAATTTCGGAAATTTTAGCCATTTTTGTCCCCTTTCTTCATTTTAATTTTTACTGCCATAGCAGGTCTGAAGTTGAGTACAATCTTGGGGGGCACCATCATCTTTTGTCCTGTGGAAGGATTCGCGACAATACGTTCCATACGATTTTTAGTTTCAAAAGTCCCGAAATCCGGCACCACAACATTTTCACCCTCATCAAACTGCAACGCCATCTGCTCAACCACACAACGCACCATGCGCTGTGTATTCTCTTGAGAATAGCCTGTCATTCTTGAGAGTTCGGCAATATATTCCTTGTTGTTCATGCTTGATGTTTTAGTTTTATTCAAATTCTATTTGGGCTTTTCAGTCAACAACCTCACCATACAGGTCGAAGTCATCACTATCTGTTATATGCACATTATAGAAGCATCCCGAGCGCAGACGACGCTTTTCGACAGGTATAAGCACCTCTGGATCGACCTCAGGCGAGCAAAACTCTGTGCGTCCCACATAATAGTCACCCTCACGACGGTCGATAATAGCCTTGAGCGTCTTACCCACCTTTGCCGCCTCCACCTCTGCTGAAATGCGCTGTTGTACAGCCATAAGCTTATCAAGTCGGCGCTGTTTTATTTCTGCAGGCACATCATCATCGTAGTGTTCGGCACTATATGTGCCCTCCTCCTCTGAGTAGGCAAAAGCTCCCATACGCTCAAACTTTGCCCACTTCACAAAGTCTACAAGCTCATTAAAATCATCTTCGGTCTCGCCAGGGAAACCTACCATGAGCGTTGTACGCAAGCAAATCCCTGGCACACGCTCACGTATTTGCTCTATAAGGTCCATAGTCTCCTGTTTCGACACATGGCGATGCATGCGTGTCAGCATATTGTCGGAGATATGTTGCAATGCAATGTCGAGATAGTTGCACACATTAGGTTTCTGGCGTATCACGTCGAGCAATTCCAGTGGGAACTGATTTGGGTAAGCATAATGCAACCGTATCCACTTCACGCCCTTTATGTCAGCCATGTCAGCAATAAGTTCTGCTATGTGACGCTTGCCGTCGATGTCTACTCCATAATAGGTTAATTCTTGAGCTATTATCTGGAATTCCTTAACTCCACGCTCTACAAGCGAGCGTACCTCATCAAGTATCTCTTCCTTTGGCCGGCTAACATGCTTGCCCGTGATGATAGGTATAGCACAATAGGCACAACGGCGGTCACATCCCTCGCTTATCTTCACATAAGCATAATGATGCGGAGTGGTAATAAGGCGATTGCCCGAGCAAGTAGACACGTCTGGTTTGCCAAGATCGGTGAGAAGCTGTTTAAAATTGAACTTACCGTAATACTTATCCACCTGAGGTATTTCCTGCTCTAACTCTTCTTTATATCTCTGCGAGAGACATCCCATGACAAAGAGTTTGCTTATGCGACCTTCCTCCTTAGCCTGCACCAACTCGAGAATTGTGTCGATACTCTCCTGCTTGGCATCCTCTATAAATCCGCATGTGTTCACCACGACAATCTCACCATCTATTCGCTTTGCGTCGTGGGTGCAATGATAGCCTGCTTGCTCGAACATAGTCATCAGAGCCTCTGAATCAACTAGGTTTTTCGAGCAACCCATTGTAATTATATCTATTTGACCTTTCTTCATTATTGTCTATTATAATTCTTTCTTGAACAGTAAGCTTGCGTCAATCCTTCTTAAACAGGGAGTCAACAAACTGGCGCTTGTTGAAAAGTTGCAGGGCTTCCATCGACTCACCAAGTCCGATATATTTTACAGGCACCTTTAATTGGTCAGAAATGCCAATGACTACGCCACCCTTAGCTGTTCCATCAAGTTTTGTAATGGCGAGAGACGTTATTTGAGTAACCTGCGAGAATTGCTTGGCCTGCTCAAATGCATTCTGTCCGGTAGAGCCATCGAGTACCAAAAGCACTTCATCAGGAGCCTGTGGCAAAACTTTCTTCATCACGTCCTTGATTTTCTTAAGCTCGTTCATCAGTCCTACTTTGTTATGCAAACGTCCTGCAGTGTCTATAATAACCACATCGGCACCATTTGCTTTGGCCGAAGCCAAGGTGTCATAAGCCACGGACGCTGGATCCGACCCCATCTGCTGCTTCACAACAGGCACACCAACACGATCGCCCCAAATGCATATCTGCTCAACAGCTGCAGCACGGAAAGTATCGGCTGCACCGAGGTAAACCTTCTTGCCCGACTTCTTGAACTGATAGGCGAGTTTACCGATAGTAGTGGTCTTACCCACTCCATTCACACCCACAACTAAAATCACATAGGGGCGATGGTCAGCAGGGAGTTCCCAGTCATCATTATCGCCCGTGTTATTCTCTGTCAGCAACGACGCAATCTCGTCGCGCATAATTCCATTGAGTTCTGATGTAGACACATACTTGTCACGGGCCACACGCTCCTCTATGCGCTTAATAATCTTCAGAGTTGTCTCCACTCCAATATCAGATGTGATTAAAGCCTCTTCAAGATTGTCAAGCACTTCATCATCGACTGTCGACTTGCCCATGATGGCACGTGATATTTTATCGAAAACACTATGCTTAGTCTTTTCGAGTCCATTGTCAAGAACCTCTTTCTTGTTCTTATTAAAAAATCCAAAAATTCCCATATAACGTTATTTATGTTTGCAAAAATAATCAAAATATTCGGAACAGCAAAGCGATTGGATTATAAATCGCTTGAGACCATCCCGAACGAATCCCGAAGGCATCCCGAACAAATACCCAAAAATAGGTATTTTTCAAATAATAACTCTCTTCAACTTACCCTTTTTCAATATTTCTGTGTACTTTTGTATCTTCAGAAATACAGGACCATCTATAAAGACAATAAAAACATAGTTGTAAAATGAAACTATCAGATTTAAAAACAGGCGAGCGCGGTGTCATAGTTAAAGTTACTGGACACGGCGGATTCAGAAAGCGCATCGTCGAAATGGGATTTATCAAGGGCAAGGTGGTTGACGTTCTTCAGAACGCACCTCTGCAAGACCCTGTAAAATACAAGCTCATGGGATACGAAGTGTCGCTTCGCCATTCTGAGGCCGACATGATCGAGGTAATCAGCGTGGAAGAGGCTGAACAAATAGAAAAGAAACATGACAACTTGGAACAAGAGATAACCGATTTGTATGACGACACTCCACTTACCGAGGGACAACTACGCGATGCCGCCATGAAAAAACGCCGCACTATCAATGTTGCCCTTGTCGGCAATCCTAATTGCGGAAAGACATCGCTCTTCAACTTTGCATCAGGAGCACACGAACGCGTAGGCAACTATTCGGGAGTGACAGTCGACGCGAAAGTTGGACACGCAGAGTTTGAAGGCTACGAGTTCAACATCGTCGACCTGCCTGGAACATATTCGCTCTCAGCGTACTCACCAGAGGAACTATATGTACGCAAGCAGATAATAGAAAACGCTCCAGATATTGTAATTAACGTCATCGACACAAGCAATCTTGAGCGCAACCTCTACCTCACCACACAACTCATCGACATGCACCTGCGAATGGTGTGCGCTCTAAATATGTTCGACGAGACTGAAAAACGCGGCGACAACGTAGACTACGCACGACTTGGAGAACTTTTCGGAGTGCCAATGATACCCACTACATTCACCACTGGCAGAGGCGTGGAACTACTCTTCCACATAATCATAAACATGTACGAGGGACTCGACTTCCTTGACGCCAATGGCAATCTTGACCCAGAAGTTGCTGATGGCATCAAAGCATGGCACGAACAATACAGTATGAAAGAAAAAGGGCTGCCAGACCACGACGAAGATTTCGCATCAGGCGTAAAGCCCAAAAACAATGTATTCCGACATATACATATCAACCACGGCACATACGTTGAAGAAGGAATAGCAGCCATACAGACCGAGCTAAAAAAGGAGACCGACCTACGCCACAAGTTCTCCACACGCTATCTTGCCATAAAACTCCTTGAGCGCGACTCTGACACAGAGCAGCTAATAAAAACATCCACAACATGTCCAGACCAGATTTTCGCCGTACGCGACAAAGCTACTGTGGCCGTCCAGAAATATACACACGAGGATTCTGAGACAGCCATAATGGATGCCAAATACGGATTTATCCATGGTGCATTGCAAGAAGCTGGCTATCAAACAGGCAATAAAAAAGACACCTACCAGGTTACACACCTTATAGATAATGTAATAACCAATAAATATGTAGGATTTCCTATTTTCATACTGATGATATGGGTCATGTTTGAAACCACCTTCTCGCTTGGACAATACCCTATGGACTGGATTGAAAGTGGTGTTGAATGGATAGGCTCCATGATTTCAGAATACATGACGCCAGGACCATTGAAGGACATGCTCATTGATGGCGTTGTTGGAGGCGTAGGTTCTGTTATCGTATTCCTACCACAAATCCTCATACTCTACTTCTTCATATCCTTCATGGAAGACTCTGGCTACATGGCACGGGCTGCCTTCATTATGGATAAACTGATGCATAAAATGGGACTTCACGGCAAATCGTTCATCCCACTCATTATGGGTTTCGGATGCAACGTGCCTGCTGTAATGGCAACACGCACCATTGAGAGCCGACGCTCACGACTTATCACAATGCTAATACTACCACTCATGAGCTGTTCGGCGCGCTTCCCTATATACATTATGATAATAGGAACAATGTTCGCCAAGCAATACCAATCTACGGTGATGATGTCACTATATGTCGTTGGTATTATAATGGCTGTAATAATGAGCCGACTGTTTAGCAAAACACTTTTCAAAGGCGAAGACACACCCTTTGTCATGGAACTTCCGCCCTACCGTTTTCCTACAGCCAAAGCCATTGGACGACACACATGGCAAAAAGGTAAGGAGTACTTGAAAAAAATGGGTGGCATCATACTCGTGGCAAGCCTAATAGTGTGGGCATTGGGATATTTCCCACACAATGAAGAACTGTCGCGCGAGCAACAACAAGAACAAAGCTACATAGGACAAATAGGACACGCCATAGAACCAGTTTTCCGCCCACAAGGATTCGACTGGAAACTCGACGTAGGACTCATATCAGGTGTTGGAGCCAAAGAAATCGTAGCATCGACAATGGGCATTCTCTACCATAACGACACCGCAGCAGAAGAAGGCACAGAGGAATCTTACTCACACCTGCAAAAACAAATGCTGTCAGACGGCATCACACCACTCGCCTCATATTGTTTCTTGCTATTCGTGCTGCTCTACTTCCCTTGTATCGCCACAATAGCGGCAATTAAGGGCGAAACAGGTTCTTGGCGATGGGCAGCCTTCGCCGCATGCTACACCACAATATTAGCATGGGTAGTGTCTGCGGTTGTTTACCAGATTGGTAGTCTGTTCATGTAAACCGCATATTTGCAAATAAATATAAAATATTCAATAGAAACATTTAAATAATGTTACATATTTGATAAAAATCAAGAAAACGCTTTGCACGTCTTTAAAATAAAACTATCTTTGCAATGTGTTTTTCATGGTATTAGATTATTAAGGTTAAGAAGGCATAGGGTGTTGTGAAACAACCTATGCTTTTTATTTATACACCTTTCTGTATTTTTACGTCTGAAAAATGGTTATATTTTATATTTTAAAAATAAAACCAAAACAATTCTTGATAATTCCAACTAATATAACTATCTTTGCATAATCAATAGCAAAACGCATCCCTACTTCAATATTATCTAAGACTAACATAAACGAAATAAAATGAACAACAAGGAATTGATGAACCATGCAGCAGACAACATCCGCTTGCTCGCAGTTTCTATGGTAGAAAAAGCCAAATCAGGACATCCAGGCGGCGCCATGGGCGGTGCCGACTTTATTAATGTCCTCTTTTCCGAATTCTTAGTATACGATCCCGACCAGCCTACATGGGCTGGACGCGACCGCTTCTATCTCGACCCTGGCCACATGTCGCCGATGCTGTACTCAGCACTTGCTCTGCAAGGTAAATTCACCATCGATGAGCTGAAGACATTCCGCCAATGGGAATCGGTATGTCCAGGTCATCCTGAGCGCGACATAGAGCGTGGCATAGAGAACACATCAGGACCACTCGGACAGGGACACACATTTGCTGTTGGCGCAGCCATCGCCGAAAAGTTCCTAGAAGCTCGTCTTGGTAAAACAATGATGCAGCACAAGATTTACGTCTACATCTCTGATGGTGGTGTACAGGAAGAAATCTCACAGGGTGCTGGACGCATTGCTGGTTTGTTAAAGTTGAACAACATTATTATGTTCTACGACGCAAACGAGATTCAGTTGTCTACTGAGTGCGACGTCGTAATGAAGGAAAATACAGCAAAGAAATACGAGTCATGGGGATGGAACGTTATGGAAATTCCAGGCAACGACCCAGAAGCCATTCGTGCAGCTCTCGTACTTGCTCAAAAGGAAACTGAGCGTCCGACACTTATCATAGGCCACACTACAATGGCAAAGGGCGCGTTGAAAGAAGATGGCTCAAGCTACGAGCGTAGCGTAAAAACACACGGAGCACCACTCGGAGGAGAGGCTTACACCAACACAGTAAAGAACCTTGGCGGCAACGTAGAGAACCCATTCGTAGTTTTCGACGACGTGAAAGAACTCTACGCTAAACGCAATGCCGAGCTCCGCGAAATAGTAAAGGCTCGCCACGCCGAGGAAGACGAATGGCGCAAGCAGAACCCAGAATTGGCTGCTAAAATGGACGAATGGTTCTCAGGCAACGCCCCTAAAGTTGACTGGAGCACATTGGTACAGAAACGCGATGCAGCCACACGTGCTGCCTCGGCTGCATGTCTTGGAGTCTTGGCACAGCAGGTAGAGAACATGGTAGTTTCCTCTGCCGACCTATGCAACAGCGACAAGACCGACGGCTTCCTCAAATACACGCACAATCTACAGGCCAATGACTTCACAGGAGCCTTCTTCCAGGCTGGCGTATCCGAGCTTACAATGGCATGTGTTTGCATCGGTATGTATCTGCACGGAGGCGTCATTCCTGCTTGCGGAACATTCTTCGTATTCTCCGACTACATGAAGCCAGCCATACGCATGGCAGCCCTCATGCGAGTGCCAATTAAGTTCATCTGGACCCACGACGCATTCCGCGTAGGTGAGGATGGTCCAACCCACGAACCGGTTGAGCAAGAAGCACAGATTCGCCTTATGGAGAAGCTCAAAAACCACAAGGGCGAGGATTCAGTACGAGTATTCCGTCCTGCCGATGTCGACGAGGCAACAGTATGCTGGAAAATGGCAATGGAGAACATGGCAACTCCTACAGCACTCATATTCTCTCGCCAAAACGTCATCTCGCTGCCAGAAGGCAACGACTACGAGCAGGCTCGCAAGGGTGCTTACATAGTCAAGGGATCCGACACCGATTTCGACGTTATCCTTCTCGCTTCAGGCTCAGAGGTATCCACTCTTATTGCCGGCACCGAGCTACTTCGCAAGGACAACATAAAGGTACGTATAGTAAGTGTTCCTTCTGAAGGATTGTTCCGCAACCAACCCATAGAGTACCAGGAAAGCATTCTGCCAACAGGCTCAAAGATTTTCGGCATGACAGCAGGCCTGCCAGTAAATCTTCAGGGATTGGTAGGTGCCAATGGTATGGTTTATGGACTTGATTCATTCGGATTCTCAGCCCCATACAAGGTGCTCGACGAGAAGCTGGGCTTCACAGCCGAGAATGTATACAACCAGGTAAAGAACTATTTATCTAAATAACATAATAACAGTCCCCTACACCATAAAGCAAAAGGATGTAGGGGACCTTAACCCATTAAAAAACCAACAACTATGGAAATCAAGACAGTAGGCATTGCATGCGACCACGCCGGTTACGCATTGAAGAAATTCGTGATTGAATATCTCGAGAGTCACAATATTCCATTTAAGGACTACGGCACATATAGTGACATGAGCTGCGACTACCCTGACTTTGCACATGCCTTGGGCGACGCCATCTCAAAAGGCGATGTTTATCCAGGTATCGGCATCTGCGGAAGTGGTGAAGGAATGGCTATGACGCTTAACAAGCACAAAGGTGTACGAGCTGCTTTGGTATGGTCGCCAGAGATTGCACAACTCACACGCCAGCACAACGACGCAAACGTGCTCGTTCTACCAGGACGCTTTATCGACAACAAGACAGCCGAGAAAGCTCTTGAAGAATTCTTTAAGACTCCTTTTGAAGGCGGTCGCCACGAGCGCCGAGTACAAAAGGTAGACCTATAATATTGAGCCACCAAATAGGAGGGTACAGCTTTCTGCCAAGTCCATTTATGCTATATTTATTTCTTACATGAATGGAACTGACAAAATGCCATACCCTCCTAATAATTTCTACAAAAAAACTACATGAAAAGATTTTTCATTTCAGCCTCATTCTTTGCCCTATGTCTGGCTGCTAACGCACAAGGGCAGTTCATTTCCAACGCCGCATACCGTACCAACATGGAGCAGCAGTTTAATGAACGAATAAAAACAGTAGGCAAAACTTTCTACAATATAAAGAAGGAAAAACTCACTACCGACGAGCGCGAGGCCCTCGAATTTCTATACGCCTATATGCCGCTTGCCGACATTACCGACTACCCCACCTCATTCTTTGCCGACAACATCCGCTTATCGTTCCAGGCACGCAAAGAGATGTCATGGGGAAGAAACGTCCCCGAATTACTATTCCGCCATTTCGTCGTACCTATTCGCGTGAACAATGAACCGCTCGACAACGCACGTAGCGTATTCTATAAAGAACTGAAGGACAGAATAAAAAACCTCTCGATGCACGATGCAATTCTTGAGGTCAACCATTGGTGTCACGAGAAAGTCACCTATCAACCTGCCGATGCACGCACATCATCGCCATTACAAACCCTACGCACTGCAACAGGACGATGCGGAGAACAGAGCACATTCACAGTTGCTGCACTACGTGCCGTAGGCATACCAGCACGACAAGTCTACACTCCACGCTGGGCACACACCGACGACAACCATGCATGGGTAGAAGCTTGGGCTGACGGCAAGTGGTATTTCCTCGGAGCTTGCGAACCGGAGCCTGTACTTAATCTCGGATGGTTTAACGCTCCTGCCTCAAGAGCAATGCTTATGCACACTCGCGCATTTGGCGATTATCAAGGACCAGAAGAGACATTGCTACGCACAAGCAACTTCACAGAAATAAACCTTACATCCAACTATGCACCAACTGCGCAAGTAAACTTTACTGTAAAGGACAACAATGGCAACCCAATACCTGGCGCACGTGTAGACTTTAAAATCTACAACTATGCCGAGTTCTATACCGCCGTTACTAAATATACTGATCAATCAGGCAACACTTCGCTCTCCGCAGGTATAGGCGACCTGCTCATCTGGGCATCAAAGGACGGCAAATACGGCTATCAAAAGGCCTCGTTTGGCAAAGACAAGTCTGTCACCATCAACCTTAACCGTGACGCATCAATCGACGCTGCCCAACTGATTCAGCCTGAAGAAACTATCAATATTGTGCCGCCCATAGAAAAAGTAAACCTTCCATATGTAAGCGACGAAATGCGCGAGCTAAACAACCGCCGCTTTGCCCACGAAGACTCCATACGCAAGGCTTATACAGCCACTTTCCTAACAAAAGAGCAGGCAGAAAAGATTAACCCACGAGCCACAGAATACCTCGTAAAGGCACGCGGCAACAAACAAACAATCATCGACTTCCTCGCACGCCACAAGGACAACGAAAGCCGTGCACTCGGCATACTTGCCACATTGAGCGACAAGGACCTTCGCGACATCCAAACAGACATTCTGGAGGATAACTTCACAGCAAAAACCGACCAGTTGTCGCCACGCGTAGAGGACGAAATGATAACATTACCGTTCAAGAACTATTTCGAGAAGACATTTACAGGAAAGACAGCCGAAGCATTCCGAAAAGACCCAACCGCCCTTGTGGCATGGATTAACAAAAACATACGCCTCAACCCAGACCAGAAGGCACTTCAGATTGCACAGACTCCCGTTGGTGTGATGCAGTCGAAGATGACCGACGAGCGCTCACGCGACATTTTCTACGTCGACGTAGCCCGCAGCCTTGGCATAGAAGCAAGAAAGGATGCTGTTACAAGTAAAGTTCAATATAAGAAAAACGGGAAATGGATGGATGTGAAGTTCGACACCAAAGAACAGACAACATCACCAGCCGGCAAGCTTGTGCTAACCTACGAGCCAAACGTATTCCTCGACGACCCGAAGTACTATAACCACTTCACAATCAGCCGCATCATCAACGGCACACCACAGCTAATGAATTTTGAAGAGGGACAAGCCGATATGGGCAACGGCACATGCTGGAGCAACACGTTCAAAAACGGTTATACATTCGACACAGGCACCTACATGCTCACAACTGGCACACGACTTGCCAACGGTAATGTACTCGCAGCTACAAGAATCTTCAATATAGAGGGAGGCAAAACCACGACACTACCACTCGACATCCGTCACGATGCCGACGACGTGAGCGTAATTGGACAATTCAATTCGGAATCAACAATATGCAAAGAAGGCAAGGACGTAAGCATTCTGTCACAAACAGGACGCGGATACTATATTCTCGCCGTTCTTGGTGTAGGCCAAGAGCCAACCAACCACGCTTTGCACGACATTGAAAAAGAACGCGCAGCCTTCGAAGCTTGGGGACGTCCTGTTGTGTTGCTTTTCGAAAGCGAAGCCGATGCCAAGAAATTCCAAAAAGAAGAATTCGGATCGTTACCGTCTACTGTGATTTATGCAATTGATAAAGATGGGTCTATACGCGAGCAGATTGCACGCGAAATGAAACTACAAAGCAAGACACAAATGCCGATGTTTATCATTGCCGACAGTTTCAATCGTGTGGTATTCTCTTCACAGGGTTATACCATAGGACTGGGAGAACAAATGAAAAATGTATTTAAGAAACTACAATAAAACAATAGGAGGCTGCTTTTTTTACGTAGCCTCCTATATTTTTGTTAAACTTTACAAAAAACAGACATTCACATTTCCTCTCTACATAAAATATTAGTACCTTTGCAGCCGATTTAATCCGCAGAGGCTCGAAGAAGCGACAACATGGTGTTGTCCGCCTCACGGAAAAACCCGTTTATATTAAATATTAAATGTACGCAATCGTAGAGATTAACGGTCAGCAGTTTAAGGCAGAGCAGGGCAAGAAGCTCTTCGTTCACCACATCAAGGACGCTCAGGAAGGCCAGACTGTTGAATTCAACAAGGTACTGCTTGTTGACAATGAAGGTTCAGTACAGGTAGGTGCACCTGCCGTAGAAGGTGCAAAAGTTGTATGTGAAGTTGTAAACCCACTCGTTAAGGGCGACAAGGTTATCGTCTTCAAGATGAAGCGCCGCAAGGACTATCGCAAGAAGAACGGTCACCGTGAGCAGTTCACAGAGATAGCAATCAAAGAGGTAATCGCTTAAATTTAGGAGGAACAAGAAATGGCACATAAAAAAGGTGTAGGTAGTTCTAAGAACGGACGTGAATCAGCTTCTCAAAGATTAGGCGTTAAGATCTGGGGTGGCCAGAAGTGTGTAGCAGGCAACATCATCGTTCGCCAGCGTGGTACAAAGCACAACCCAGGCTTGAATGTAGGTATTGGTAAGGACGACACTCTCTTTGCTTTGGTTGACGGCACCGTTAACTTCCACAAGGGTCGCAACGACAAGAGCACTGTTTCCGTAATACCCGAAGCTGAGGCTTAATTAAAACAAAAAAAACTATTCCAAACAAACATATTAATCCCAATCTCCATACCACTTGGAGGTTGGGATTAATGCTTTAGACTATTAGCATTTATCTGGTAACACCTAATAATTTACCAACTACGAAAAAACAAGAGTTAAATATTGCCACATATAATTTTTTTGTGTAATTTTGTATTCAGAAAATAATACATAACGCATATTAATATTTAACTATTTAGCATATGCTTACACTTAAACTCATCAGTGAGGAAACTGAACGTGTTATCAAAGGCTTGAACAAGAAGCACTTTGCAGGTGCAGAAGAAGCCGTAAAGGAAGTTCTCGCTATCGACAAGCGTCGCCGCGAGACTCAGCAGGAACTTGACAGAAACCTTTCAGAAGCCAAGAAAATGGCGGCTCAAATTGGTGCCCTTATGAAACAGGGCAACAAGCAGGAAGCCGACGAGATAAAAGCCAAGGTTGCCGCCATCAAGGAAAACAATAAGTCGCTTGAAGAAATCAAGGCACAGGCAGAGAAAGACCTTGTTGCTAAACTCTGCACTATCCCAAATATACCAAACGACGACGTTCCAGAGGGAAAGGACGCTAACGATAACGTAGTTGTAAAAGAAGGCGGAGAGATTCCGAATCTCCCCGAAGACGCACTCTGCCACTGGGATCTCTGCAAGAAATTCAACCTCATCGACTTCGATTTAGGCGTAAAGATTACAGGTGCTGGATTCCCTATTTATATTGGTAAAATGGCACGACTACAGCGTGCCCTTGAAGCGTTTTTCCTTGATGAAGCCCGCAAGAGCGGCTACCTTGAAGTACAGCCACCATTCGTTGTCAACGAAGCTTCAGGCTATGGAACCGGTCAGCTTCCAGACAAGGAAGCCCAAATGTACCAGTGCCAATTAGACAACCTCTATCTTATCCCGACAGCCGAGGTTCCTGTAACAAACATATTCCGCGACGAGATTCTTGACGAAAAAGATCTCCCTATAAAGCGTTGCGCTTACTCTGCATGTTTCCGTCGCGAGGCAGGTTCATACGGAAAGGACGTGCGAGGATTGAACCGTCTGCACCAATTTGACAAAGTTGAGATTGTACGCATTGATAAGCCAGAGCACTCATATAAGTCTCTTGACGAAATGCTTGTACACGTAGAGGGCCTACTAAAGAAGCTAGAACTCCCGTACCACATACTTCGCCTTTGTGGCGGCGACATGAGTTTCACCTCTGCAATATGCTACGACTTTGAAGTTTGGAGCGCAGCACAAAAACGTTGGCTCGAAGTTTCTTCAGTATCCAACTTCGAAAGCTATCAGGCCAACCGCCTTCATTGTCGCTACCGCAACACCGAGACAAAGAAGATTGAGCTTTGCCACACTCTCAATGGCTCAGCTCTCGCCTTGCCGCGTATCGTAGCAGCCATATTGGAGAACAATCAAACTCCTGAGGGCATTCGTGTACCTAAGGTACTTGTACCTTACTGCGGATTCGATATTCTCGACGACAAAAATTTCTAAAAGAAATAAAAGATTAGGAGGCTACGGCATTTTTGCCGTAGTCATTGGAAGCAAATATTTAAATGCCTTGCTGCCAGTGGCTATAGCAAATACCTTAGCCTCCTATTATATTATTCTACTCTCTCATTATCAAAGCCTAACTTAAAAACAATAACATTAACTTTCATGAACAAAATCGTATTGAAAAAACAATTCTCGGAAAAGGTTTTCCTTTTCGAGATTGAAGCCCCATTGATTGCAAAAAGTCGCAAAGCAGGCAACTTTATTATCGTCCGTGTAGGCGAAAACGGTGAGCGTGTACCTCTTACTATTGCTAATGCTGACACGCAACGCGGCACAATCACTATCGTCGTGCAAAAAGTTGGTCTATCATCGACCAAACTGTGCAACCTTAATGAGGGCGACTACATAACTGACGTAGTTGGCCCACTCGGCAATCCTACACACATAGAAAATTTCGGTACGGTGGTTTGCGCAGGTGGTGGTGTTGGCGTAGCCCCAATGTTGCCTATCATACGTGCACTCAAAGCAGCAGGAAATCGTGTGCTCTCTGTCATAGCCGGACGCAGCAAAGACCTTGTAATCCTTGAAGACGAGGTGCGCCAAAGCAGCGATGAGCTCATCATTATGACCGACGACGGTTCTTATGGCGAAAAGGGAGTAGTTACTGTTGGTATCGAAAAATTCATCAATCAGGAAGAGCATGTAGATAAGGTGTTTGCCATTGGACCTCCCATCATGATGAAATTTTGCTGCCTCATGGCACAAAAATACAATATCCCAGTAGAAGTTTCGCTTAATACTATAATGGTAGACGGCACAGGTATGTGTGGTGCATGCCGACTGTCTATTGGCGGCAAGACTAAGTTTGTCTGCATTGACGGACCTGAGTTCGACGGAGCACTTGTTGACTGGGATGAAATGTTCAAGCGTATGGGCACATTCCGTGACGCTGAGTGCGAGGAAATGGAACATTACGAGGAACACCTGCGTGGTGTAGAAAAGAAAAACGAGACATGCGGATGTTCCACTTGCATGGATGTAGAACCTACCGATGAAACTATCGAACAGCTCACCGACAGAGATGCCGAATGGCGCAAACAATTGCGTGCTGCCATGAAACCAGCTGAGCGCAAGGCAATAGAGCGCGTCCAGATGCCTGAACTCGACCCTATATACCGCGCTACAACACGCACAGAAGAGGTTAATAAGGGATTAACGAAAGAAATGGCTGTGCGCGAGGCTCACCGTTGTCTTGACTGTGGCAAACCTGCTTGTGTTGAGGGCTGTCCAGTAAACATCAATATTCCATCATTTATAAAGAACATTGAGCGTGGACAATTCCTTGCAGCCGCCAAGGTTTTGAAGAGCACTTCTGCCCTTCCTGCTGTTTGCGGTAGAGTTTGTCCACAAGAAAAACAATGCGAAAGTAAGTGTATACACCTCAAGATGAACGAGCCAGCAGTAGCAATTGGCTATCTTGAGCGTTTCGCAGCCGACTTTGAACGAGAAAGTGGCAATATTGCTGTGCCTGACATGGCTTCAAAAAACGGCATTAAAGTGGCTGTTGTGGGCAGTGGTCCTTCCGGCCTCAGTTTTGCGGGCGACATGGCTAAAAAGGGATACGAGGTGCATGTATTCGAAGCTCTGCACGAGATTGGTGGCGTACTAAAATACGGCATTCCAGAATTCCGCTTGCCAAATCGCATTGTTGATGTGGAAATCGAGAACCTGAAGAAAATGGGCGTAGAATTCACCACCGACTGCATTGTTGGCAAAACAATAACCACCGATCAACTTGAAGCTGAGGGCTACAAAGGCATCTTTGTTGGCTCTGGTGCTGGTTTACCAAACTTCATGGGAATAAAGGGCGAGAATGCACTTAACATCATGTCTTCAAACGAATACTTGACACGTGTGAACCTCATGGATGCAGCCAACCCTCTCACAGATACACCTATCAACATTGGCAAGAATGTTCTTGTTGTGGGCGGTGGCAACACAGCCATGGACTCATGCCGCACAGCAAAGCGTTTGGGTGGCGACGTCACACTTGTTTACCGTCGCTCGGAAGCAGAAATGCCAGCACGCCTTGAGGAGGTTAAGCACGCTAAGGAAGAGGGAATTCACTTCCTGACATTGCATAACCCAATAGAATACATAGCCGACGAAAAGGGTGCTGTTAAGGCAGCTGTTCTACAGGTTATGGAGCTGGGAGAGCCTGACGCAAGCGGACGACGCAAACCTGTTCCTGTTGAGGGAAAAACTATAACAATGGAAGTAGACCAGGTGATTGTTGCTGTTGGTGTATCGCCAAACCCACTTGTTCCGAATTCAATCAAGGGCCTGGAACTCGGCCGTAAAAATACCATTGCCGTGAACGAACAGATGCAAAGTTCACGTCCCGAGATATTCGCAGGAGGCGATATCGTTCGTGGAGGTGCTACTGTTATTCTCGCTATGGGCGATGGACGCAGAGCAGCCGCAGCTATGGATGAAATACTAAAAAAATAACAAATACAAACTAAGCCCTACCCTCCCCGTTTCTATACAAAGGGAAAAAGCCCGAGGGTGGGGCTTTATTTTTAACCACACATTATATATGTTAGGATTTTACACCATTATACTACTCGTTCTTTCGAATATTTTTATGACTCTTGCATGGTACGGTCATCTTAAACTACAACAGACTGGCGTATCAAACCACTGGCCATTAATAGGCGTAATAGCATTCTCATGGGGCATTGCTTTCTTTGAATATTGCTGTCAGGTTCCAGCCAATCGTATAGGCTTCAATGGCAATGGAGGACCTTTTACTCTCGTTCAGTTGAAGGTAGTACAAGAATGTATCAGCCTTATTGTGTTTGCCCTCATCGCCAATATTATGTTCCAAGGCGAAGCTCTAAAGTGGAATCATCTGCTTGCATTCCTTTTTATTATAGCTGCTGTTTATCTTGTATTTAAGTAATATAAATAGACGTACTTACACAAGTTGACAGTTTTAAAACAAGAGAGTTATGCGAACAAGAGAACAAATCCTTAATCATCTATTATACAAGCGTTTTCAGAAAGCACTCACCGATTACTCCATGCTTTCCGATGGCGACCGTATACTTATAGGTCTCTCTGGCGGCAAAGATTCACTATGTCTACTGGAGATGCTCGCACGTCGCCAACGCATAATAAAACCCAAAATTGAAGTTGAGGCGGTACATGTGCGAATGAAAAACATACATTACGAGTCGAACACCTCATATTTAGAGGAGTTCGCACATAGATGCGGAATAAAACTGAATATACTTACAACGGAATTCGACGACACGAAAGCAACCGACAAGCCAGCCTGTTTCCTTTGTTCTTGGCATCGTCGCAAAGCTCTTTTCCGTTTTGCTCAAGACAACAACTTCAATAAGATAGCCCTTGGACATCACATGGATGATATCATTCACACCGCAATGCTAAACCAATTTTTCCAAGGTTCTTTCTCTACAATGCCGGTAGTAATGAGAATGGAAAAAATGCCACTCACTATCATCCGACCTTTGTGTCTTGAGATAGAGAGCGACATTAAAGAATATGCCGAATTGCGTGGCTACAAAAAACAGGAGAAACTCTGTCCTTACGAGAAAGTCTCCAACAGAACAGATATGCAACTTATTTTCAACAAAATTGAAAAAATAAACCCCGAAGCACGCTATTCTATGTGGCACGCATTAGAGAAATCAAACAAGTTGGTACACAACTCACTAAATACTATACAAGACCAGTATTGAGAAGGTTGTCGGTCAACGTCTGAACCCTAATACGATATTTATCCGAATAGTATACGCTCATCATTCTACGAGGCTCCAGTTCCGATGGCGACAGCGCAAGAGCCACATGCCCCATCGTGCGACGAAGATTAAGCTCCACGCAAGGATGCAACATAAAACCGTCATCGAGACCTGCCACCGCCATCATGTCAACGCCAAAGGGCCCTTCATACACCCCGTTCATCAATGGTTGTAATATCTCAATTATGCAACTGCACACGTTATCAAGCAAATCAAGATTGACATATCGGGAAAGAATATCACGCTTGTCGCTCTCTGTTGCACATAAACTACCAGTATAGGCTCCACCACGTGTACCAAAAAGCGACAGACCACAATACTCAATTCTACCACCAGTACCAGCATTGAACTCCACTCCAAAGTCGCATACTTTCTGATAAAACGGCTCAACCATTACACCACCCTGTTGACGCACCACGTTGGATATCCACCCTAACAAATGTGCATCAGGGGTAGAACAACGAATGTAGCGCACACCACGCCCACTACTACTCCAAGGCGACTTAACAACACCACCTCCAAGACGCGACAACTCAATTAGAACTTCATCTAACGAACTGCACCAACGACTCTCGCCTATCGTTGCACCTTCCATTGCCGACAACTTTGGCAGTAATTGTTCAGCAGCGAACTGCCTACTGCTCATCTGCCTAATAGCAGCCAATCTGTTATCATCAGGCAATGACAAACGACTACTATCATCAACAGCCCTTTCTAATTGCTCCTTTAGTGTTATGTCCCATCCCCAAGGACTCACAACCAAATTATCCTTCAAACTGTAAATAATATTCCGCAGGTCAGACAATGTAACAAACACCACATCTGCAGCATATCTTCTTAGATGTCGCAAGGCTTCTAAAGCTGCCTCTACATCATCTACAAGCACCATATCGCCATCCTCTGCCCATAAGGCTGGCAAAAAACCAAGGTCAGCACGCATCTGACGCCCTGCGTGGGGAGCAGTAAATCTCTTTTGGTTGGCTGCAAGTGCAATATCGTGTTCTGGATTGAATATGTGAAGTCTCATGATGATTACATATATGTTTTATTTTTTAATATTGTTGATGAAAAGTAAGGGGCAAAAAGATTCATTGTCTGCAAATTTACTTCATTTTTTCTTAGATTCACCTCAATGAATGTAAAAAAAATAAAATTTCATAGATTTTGTAATACAGAGTTTGCAAATAAAGAAATTAATATTACCTTTGCAATGATAAAAACAAGACTAATCAAAAAAATGGAAGCTTTCTTCAATACTCATAAATACCTCATCGAGCATACGGACGCACCCGTCAGAAGAAATCTGATGGATGAAATCAACTGGCATGACCGTATGATTGCAATTAAAGGTACACGCGGAATTGGAAAGACCACATTTTTATTGCAGTACGCCAAGGAGAACTTCGATGCCGACGACCGACGATGTCTGTATGTAAACATGAACAACTTCTACTTTCAAGGACGTGGAATCGCTGACTTCGCAGCCGATTTCTACGAACAAGGGGGGCGTGTACTGCTAATAGACCAGATATTCAAAAAGCCAGACTGGAGTAGCGAGCTAAGAAAATGCCATGACCTCTACCCCGAATTAAAAATCATATTTACGGGTTCAAGTGTCATGAGACTTAGAGAGGAAAATCCCGAACTCAATGGCATTGTGAAGAGCTACAACCTTAGAGGATTCTCGTTCAGAGAATTTCTAAACCTACAGACTGGTAATAAGTTTCCTGTCTACTGCATAAACGATATTATTACAGGACACGAAAGGATTGCTAAAGAAATGGCAGAAAAGGTGGACATTCCGATGTATTTCAACGATTATCTACATCATGGATTCTACCCATTCTTCCGCGAAAACCGCAATTTTGAAGAGAACCTGCTCAAAACAATGAACATGATGACCGAGGTGGACATTTTGCTCATAAAGCAGATAGAACTAAAATATCTCACAAAAATCAAAAAGCTCTTCTATTTGCTTGCTGTCGAAGGGCCTAAAGCCCCTAATATAAGCAACCTCGCAAATGATATAGAAACAAGTCGCGCAACAGTTATGAACTATATAAAGTATCTTTCTGATGCAAGACTGATAAATATGATTTACCACCCAGGCGACGAATTTCCCAAAAAGCCGGCAAAGGTGATGATGCACAATTCAAACTTGATGTACGCTATCTACCCAATCGTGGCAAACAAACAGGACGTTATGGAGACTTTCTTTGTGAACACTCTATGGAAAGACCACAAGGTCAACCAAACGGGCAAAGACTCTATCTACATCGTTGACGACTGTCAAAAATTTAGGGTAGCCGACAAGGCTCATGTTTCGAAATTGCGCAATACAACCGACATGTTGTTCGCTGAGTATAATTCTATTATAGGTAAAGACAACCACATACCCCTGTGGATATTCGGATTTTTATATTAAAAACATACACTAACATTTTATTTTATAAAAAATGGCTAAAGAAAAAAAGTTTATCACATGTGATGGTAACACAGCTGCCGCTCACGTGAGCTACATGTTCACTGAGGTTGCTGCTATCTATCCTATCACTCCGTCATCGCCGATGGCTGAGCACGTAGATGAATGGGCTGCCAAGGGTCGCAAGAATCTCTTCGGTCAGCGAGTTTCTATCCAGGAAATGGAGTCGGAGGCTGGTGCAGCCGGCGCTCTCCACGGATCGCTCCAGGCTGGTGCCCTCACTTCAACTTACACTGCATCGCAGGGTCTGTTGCTGATGATTCCTAACATGTACAAAGTAGCTGGTGAGTTGCTGCCTTGCGTATTCAACGTGTCAGCCCGCACATTGGCTTCTCACTCTCTGTGTATCTTCGGCGACCACCAGGACGTAATGGCTTGCCGTCAGACAGGCTTCGCTATGTTCTGCTCAGGTTCAGTACAGGAGGTTATGGACCTCTCGGCTGTTCCTCACCTCGCTACACTTGAGACTTCTGTACCTTTCATCAACTTCTTCGATGGTTTCCGTACATCACACGAGTACCACAAGATCGAGGAGATGGATATGGAAGACATCCGTCCGTTGGTAAACCCCGAATATATCAAGCGTTTCCGCGACCGTGCTCTTACACCTGAGCGTCCTGTAACACGCGGTACTGCTGAGAACCCTGAGACATTCTTCACACACCGTGAGGCTTGCAACGAGTACTACGACCGCATCCCTGAGGTAGTGGAGAAGTACTGCCAGGAGATGACTAAGATCACTGGTCGCGAGTATCACCTCTTCAACTACTATGGTGCTGAGGATGCAGAAAACGTAATCATCCTTATGGGTTCGGCTACAGAGCCAGCTCGCGAAGCTATCGACTACCTCAACAAGCAGGGCAAGAAGGTTGGTATGGTTGCTGTTCACCTCTACCGTCCGTTCTCTGTTGACTTCCTGAAGAAGGCTCTTCCTGCTACTGTTAAGCGCATCGCTGTTCTCGATCGTACTAAGGAGCCAGGTGCAGAGGGCGAACCATTGTACCTTGACGTTAAGTCAGCTCTCTACGATGATGAGCGCAAGCCATTGATTGTTGGCGGTCGCTATGGTCTCGGTTCTTCCGACACAACTCCTGCCAAGATTGTTGCTGTATTCAAGAACCTCGAGCTCCCGCAGCCTAAGAACCACTTCACTGTTGGTATCATTGACGACGTTACATTCACTTCGCTTCCTGAGGAAGAGGAGATCCCAATGGGTGGCGACGACTTGTTCGAGGCTAAGTTCTATGGCCTTGGTGCCGACGGTACTGTAGGTGCTAACAAGAACTCTGTTCAGATTATTGGTAACAATACTAACAAGTACTGCCAGGCTTACTTCTCATACGACTCTAAGAAGTCAGGTGGTTTCACTTGCTCACACCTTCGTTTCGGCGACAGCCCAATCCACAGCGCATACCAGGTAAATACTCCTAACTTCGTGGCTTGCCACGTACAGGCTTACCTCCACATGTATGACGTTACACGTGGCCTTCGCAAGAATGGCTTCTTCCTCTTGAACACTATCTTCGACGGTGAGGAGCTCGTTAACTTCATTCCTAACAAGGTAAAGCGTTGCTTCGCTCAGAACAACATCACTGTTTACTATATCAACGCAACTAAGATTGCTCAGGAGATTGGTCTCGGCAACCGT
>CAKPZC010000002.1 GCA_934203355.1 uncultured Prevotella sp.
TATGATTCATACGAAAAGGGAAAACTGGAAAGTGCCTTGGCATATTGTGGAGAATGGAAGCCATATTTTGAATATATAGCTGATAGCCTGCATAAATATTCATCCCAAAGAGACCATCAGAAGGGAGAATATTTCGTGCATGGATTCACGCTTGCCATGACTTGCGACAACAAATTCTATCGCCCGATATCCGAAAAGGACACACAGGAAGGATATGCCGATATTTTCCTCTGTCCATTGATTGACAACTTCAGCGACATGCTACATTCCTACATCGTAGAGCTAAAGTATGCCAAGTCGAAGGACTCCGACGCTCATGTGGAAAAACTCAAGCTGGAAGCTATCAGACAGGTGAACAGATATGCCGAAAGCGAAGTGGTGGCTTCTGCCATTAAGACCACACAATTGCACAAGATTATCGTGGTGTATAAAGGCACAGAAATGGTGGTTTGCGAAGAGATTTAGCCAACTGGGGAAACGAAATACAGCCAACCGAGTAAACAAACCATTCTTCATATTCAAAATCAAGAGGGTAAAGTCAAAATAGGAGTTAAAGGAAGTTTGGGCTTCGCCCGAAGTTAACGGAAGTTAGCGGACATATGTATAAATTGCTGAAAATAAAGCATTTGTCTGTTCGCTCGGCTTTGCCGCTTGCTTTAGCAAGAACTCCCATCCATCGTAGATGGATTAACTTCTTCTTAACTTCCTCTAACTCCTATTTTGACACACCCTCTTGTCGTTTAACGTAATGTGCAGGGAATGTATTCTATTTGCGCTGCACCTGCCAGCGTGTGACCAATGTTGCCGTTACACCATAGAGCAGAGCCTGAATCCAAAGACCCTTAATCTCGGGTATGATGTCGCTGAACATTCCGCCAAGAGTGTTCATCTTGATAAAGCCCTGAATGCCGAATGTCGACGGGAAGAGCCAAGAGAAATACTGCCAAAATTCGGGTATGTTGCTCTTGGGCCACGACACTCCCGACATAAAGAGGAAGGGCACCGAAGTGAACACCACAAGCAGCATGACATACTCTCGCTGACGTACGACATAAGAGAATGTGATGGCAAAGAAGATGCACGCCAACAGATATGGCACCACGAAGAGCGCAAAATCCCAAGCGTGAACCATCTGAACGAAATGGAACAAACGCGGCACCGCCAAGAGCACCCACACCGCAATAAGCAGGAAGAGCACAAAAAATCCCATTGTGCGACCTATCATAACACGAGCAAGTCCGAAACGACGCTCATACATGGGGGTGAGCCTCTGAAAGCGACGCTTCTCGTAGCTTGTGCCATAGGCTATGCCAATGCCGAGCAGCAACACCTGCTGGATGATGAGCACAAGCACACCAGGCAGGATAAAGTTGCCATAACCGCCAGTGTTGTTGAATATAGGCACGTCGGTTATCTGCATCGGTTGCGTGGTAAGCTGGTCCTCGCGTGTGGTGCTGTTGCCCGAAAGAGCTATCTGTATGTGGGAGTTCATGTCAGCAGCTACCGCCGTGCATGTTTGGAAAATAGCCTTGTAAGTGAGCATCAATCCCATGTTGCAATATACACTAACATGAGCCTGCTGCATACGTCCCAACTGGCGACCGAAGTCCTCGGGCAATAGAATAATGCCATACACCTCCTGACGACTCACAAGTCGGCTTGCCTCCTCAAGATTGTTGCAATAGGCTGCAACGCGCACGTCGGGCGACGCGTCGACATGGCGCACAAACTCACGGCTCGACTGGCAGTGGGAATTGTCGACCACGGCAATGGGCACTTCGCGCACCACCTCATTGTTATAAATCCACGAATAGAGTATCGGGTAGAGCAGTGGCAAGAGTATGACAAACAGCAATGCTCCCTCGTCCTTGAACATGTCGCGGAACTCGTGCATCCACACTTTGGCAGTGTCTTCCCAGAATGTTGTTATCTTGTTCATATTTATAGCCTCCTGTTACTCCATGTAAACATATTCCCTAAGAGCCTTGCCCAAGCGCAGCATCACAAACACCGGCGCACAAGCAAAGAGCGAGAGGGCAGCCACATTGACAGCCACATCAGTCCAGGCATTGCCACCAAACACCACAATCTCGTAGATTATGAAGAAATGACGCATGGGGAAGAGTTGAGCCATCGACTGCAAAGCAGGATCCATGGCGAGTGTAGGGAATGCCGTGCCCACCATCGAAAAACTGAGCACACCCCACAGCGAACACATACTCATAGCCATACGCATCGAAGGGAACAAACCGAACATGAACACTCCAAAACCCTGAGCCGCCAACACTGCCAACACACCAAGACCGATGATGCTACCCCACCCTCCAGGATGCGGAAAATCAAGTATGGCGAAGGTGTAGTAGAGATAGCCCATCATTATAATGAACCACACCACCGTATGTGGCAACATCTTGCCAGTAATGGCAAGGAAAGGATTGCCTCCGGCACGAGCGTAAAACTCGCGTGCCGTGTCCTGTTTCAGTTCAGAGCCCATGGAATAGGCTGTGACAAGGAAGATGAAGAGCAACAGACATGTTGGCACAAGCATCGTGGAGAGATAGATGTTGTAGTTGAGCCACGGGTTGCCCACGGGGTGCAGGTCGATGGCTATTGGTTGCAGGAAAGTGGTGATTTGCTTGTCGGTATATCCCTTGGCGGTCATCACCGACTTGCCCACGCCTGCTGTGCCAAGAGTGGCTACTGTCTTCAGGTCCTTGAACACAAGCGAGCCAGCCGTGAGAGAGGCATAGCTGTAATAGTAGGACACCTTAGGCTGGCGCGAAGCAAGCAGGTCGGCGGTTGTTCCCTTAGGAAAATACAGAAAACCATATATCTCATTATGCTGCATGGCGAGGCGTGCCGACTCGAAATTGGGGTAATGAGCCACCACCTTCGACGACTGAAACGAGTCGAGCATGCGCGTGAGCTTGCGCGTAGTAGCAGAATTGTCGAGGTCGACAACTCCCACCGGCATGTCCTGCGGCTGTCCCTCGCTCATCAGCGACGTGAAGAAAAAGGTGACGAATATGGGGAAAACCACCATCGAGAACAAGTAGATGCGATTTTCCTTCATTCGCCGACACTCACGCAGAGCTATGGAGAGAATACGTTTGATAATGTTTGCAAACATTTATTGACTTTTATACGATAGAAAGCTTTACTTTTTAAGAACGAGCGACATTCCTGGACGCAGACCATCGATTTTGTCAATCGGACGCGCCTTCACCTCGAATGTCTTCAGGTCGTACTGACCATTCGACTTTGTTGCCTTCCATACGGCATAAGAGCCTTGGTCTTTGATGTAGTAAACCTTCATGCGTATCTCACGGTTGTAAGCTGGCACAAAAGCCTTGACAATGCTGCCTATCTTCATGCCTTCCAACTGGTCTTCGCGCACATTGAACGTGCCCCAAAGGTCGCTCATCACTGCCACCGACATTATCGGCGAGCCAGTGCCCACGAGTTCTCCCACCTTAGGATAGACATCGCTCACCTCGCCAGCCATCTGTGCAATCTGCATTGTCTCGTGTATATACGAGTTAACCTCAGCCACTGCGCCCTTGGCACGGTTTACCTGTGCAGCTGCCGCCTTCTTCTCTTCAGCGCGCGCACCGTTTACCGCCATGTCATACTGGCTCTGAGCCGCCTTCACCTGTGCCTCCATTGCCTTGTAGTTGGCAAACACCTCGTCGCGTTTCTGGGCTGTCATCACGCCCTCGTCGAAGAGTCGCTGCACTCGGTTGTACGACTTCTTGGCAATGTCGAGACCCGCCTTTGCCTGTTGCAACACGGCGAAAGCTGCGCGCACCTGCTCCTTGCGTGCACCATTGTTTGCCATCTCGTCCATTGCAGAGGCTGCATTCTCAGCCGATTTTGCCTGCTCCATCTTGGCTCGCACCTCGGGAGCATCGAGTATGGCGAGAGTGTCGCCCACATTAACATAGTCGCCTTCCTTGGCACGAAGTTCAAGAATGCGTCCTGGCACCTTGCTCGAAACACGATATTCCGACACTTCCACCTGACCCTGAATCACTTCGGGTTCCTGCTTCAGCGACATGGCGCCAATAATAGCTACCGCAGCCACCACTGCCGTTGAACAAGCGGCGGTGATGAGTATATTCTTATGTTGTGATTTTTCTGACATAATAGTATTTATTGTTGTGGTGTTGTTATTGTAATACACCAAGTGCCTTCTTCAAGTTAACTTGGCTCAGTTTTACGTCTACTTCAGCGTCAATCTTCTGTGACTGTGCCTGCATCCATGCAGTCTGCGCCGCCATCACGTCGGTGGTCTGTAGCACGCCCTCCTTGAATCCGAGGTTGGCACAACGCAGATTCTCCTCGGCATTCTCCACATTCTTTGTTGCCATGGTAAGACGGCGGTTGGCTTCCTTCACCTTAAACTGACTCTGGCTCACCTGTAGTTCTATCTTCTCGCGGATGTCGTCCTTTTCGAGTTCCACAATAGAAGTGGCAATTTTGCTGGCACGCACCTTGTAGGAGCCCTCCATCCAGTTCCACAGAGGCACACGCACCATCACTCCGACGTTCCATACGCCCGATAGTTTGCGCTCGAAACCATTATAGACATTGGGATTGGTGGCGAGATAGCCTCCAGTCATCACCACTTGGGGCAAGAAGGCGGCTCGCACCAAGCGTGTGGCTTGGCGACTCATGTCGACCGAGTTCTGGAGCATCTTCAGTTCGGGACGGTTTTCCATTGCCACCTCGCGGTCGACAGGCTGGTCGTTGCCCATAGCAGCAAGATTCTCGGCATCCTCGTCGGCAAGCATTATATCGGTGTCGACATCGAGTCCGCACAATTGGCATAGCAACATCTTCGACAATGCGAGTCCATTGTCGGCTTGAGTGAGCTGCATCTCGGCCTCGTTCACTCTCACTGCCACCTTCAGTCCGTCGGCTTTTGTTGCCACACCCTCGCGTATCATCTTCTTCACGTCGTCGTCGAGCTTCTTCACCACTGCAAGATAGCTCTCGGCAAGACGTTTCTTGTTCTTAACTGACACCACAGTCCAGTAGGCCTTGTCAATGGAGTGGAGTGTCGACTGTGTGGACGCTTCGATGTTGTTCTGTGCCAGTTCTTCGCTGATGGCAGCCATCTTGTTGGCAGCCGTTATTGCACCGCCCATATACAAAGGCTGTGTCAACATCACCGAGAGAGCATACATCTGCTTGGTGTCGGTCTTCAAGGCATCGACAAGTTTCTCGCCCACATGGTTTACAGCCTCGCCAATCTTTGAGCCCACTTGACCGAACATGTCGCCAAGCGACGATGCCTGATCGGGAGTAATTACACCCTGTTGGGCAAGGTTGCCAAGAGCTTCTGCAAGATTGTCGTGGAGCGCGCCAGTGGTATTGGTGCCAGCATTAGACAGTGCCGACTTCTGGTCTTTGCTCAACAACGAAATCTCGCGGCTCGTCAACTCATATCCACCGAGCGCACTCACATGCGGCAGATACTTTGTCTTTGCCGCCTTGGATGTGTAGCGCGCCATATCGAGCTGTAGCCTCGATGCCGATAGCGACTTGTTATTGCGCAAAGCCATGGCACGGCAACTGTCAAGTGAGAGCACTTGCTGCGCCTGCCCCTCAAGGGCAAACGCAGTCAATGCCATTATTAATAATTTATGTTTCATCTTATTGCTTTATATAGGACCTACGTGACACACAATTGCTCGTAGGTCTTATAATAACTTATAAAATTTACTATATTTATAAGTCGAAAACCAATTGACTTATGTTGATTGCAAACGCAATTATTTGAATGTGAAGCTGCGAGAGCCTATCATGTTGCCGTCGGCGAAGATGCTCACCTGATAGGTGCCTTCGAGCAGCGACTGCGACACGTTCCAATATGTGCTGATAGTCTTCTCTTCGCCGTCATACTCCACAGTCTTCTTCATCGAAGCCTCAAGCGTGCGGTTCTGATAGTTGAATGATCCTCCACCGCTCAGTGTTGTACCCGACGGTGTGGTGATGCGCACATAGAATGTCTTCTGTCCATTCTGAGCTGTCACGTTCTTTACTACAGTGAAGTTCACCTGCACGGTCTTTGCCTTTGCTGTCTTGTCGGTGGCCTTTCCCTTCTTGTTTTTCAGCTGCATAGAAATTCCTGTGGCATCGAGCTGTGCTGCGATGGCTACTTTCTGTGATAATGAGGCGCGCTCGGTGTTGAGTCCCTCAATCTGGCGTGTAGCCTCGTTGTACTGTCCCTTGATGCGTGAGTTCTCGGCTGTGAGGTTCTGGTTGAGTCGATTGAGCGAGTCTATCTCCAGCACATAGCTGCGGAGCACGGCACGCACAGTGGCAAGTTCCTTCTTTAGTCGGGCTATTTCGCGGGCATCGTTCGACTTTGTCTCCTTCAGTTCTTTCAGAAGCTTTTCGGTCTTTTCCTGCTCTGCGGTGAGCTGTGCGACGATGGAGTCGTTGGTTATCTGCGTCTTCATCTCGCTATATTGTTGGGCAAACTGCTGATACTCGCTCTCCATTTCCTTCTTGTCGAGGTCAGCGAGTTCCTGCATAGCCTTGTTTTCCTGCTTCTGGTTGTCAAGATTCACATAGAGCCAGGCTATTGTGCCCACAAGGGCAAGACCAATAATACCCGCTACTATCCCAGTAATGAGTTTCTTTTTGTTTTCCATACTTTTATTGATATACCAATTTTAATAATTAAATATAAATAGTTTAAACTTGGTGCAAAGTTACTTTTTTATATTTAAAGTGCAAAGCAACAATAGTTGTAAATAAATAATGATTGCTAAAAACGAAAATAATTGTTGAAAAAACGAACAATTGTTGACGAGTTGACGAGTAGACAAGTTGACGAGTTGACGAGTTGACAAGTTGACGAGCTGCTACTGCTGATTAGTTGATGAGGAGGCAAGAAAAGAGTCTATTGACATCAATCAACCATTATTATTTGTCTATCCACGTTATTCTGAGTAACTTTGCAGCATTATTTATAACGTTTAAAATATCGGTTAAATCCCCCAAATTATTATACACTTTATGATAAAAGCATTGTTTTTCGATGTAGACGGCACACTCGTCAGTTTCAAGACCCACAAGATTCCTGCCTCAACGCTTGAAGCCTTGCAACAGGCTCGCAACCGAGGAGTGAAGATTTTCACCTCGACAGGGCGGCCTCAGCAATTGCTTAACAACATCAACGAGGCTCAACCGCTTATGGATGGCTACATTCTTGCCACGGGAGCACTGTGCATTTATGGCAACCATGTTGTGCGCGAAGACCTCATACCGAAAACAGAGGCTGAGTATATCGTCGACTTCTGCAAGGAGCGCAACATTCCCGCTGTTGTAGTGGGCAAGCAAGACCTTCAGATTATAAACCGCAACGACTTGGTAAACCACGTGTTCTACGACATGCTAAAGGTGAGCTATGAGAAGTTCGATGTGCCCGTTGAGGAAGTAATCAACCAGGGAATACTGCAAATAACACCGTTCCTAAACGAAGAGGAAGAAAAGAATGTGATGCCGAGTATGCCTGGCTGTACCTCTGCCAGATGGTATCCAGCGTTCTGCGACATCACGTCGGCTGCCGCTGACAAAGCCAACGGCATACGCGCCATAGCCGATTATATGGGCATTGACATCAGCGAGACAATGGCGTTCGGCGACGGTGGTAATGATAGGTCGATGCTGAAAACTGTAGGCGTGGGCGTGGCTATGGGCAACGCACTCGACGTAGTGAAGGAGTCGGCCAACTATATCACTACAAGTGTCGACGAAGACGGAATAAGAAACGCTCTTATTCACTATGGAGTGATTTAAAGAAGAGAGTGTGACAAATTTTTCGTTGAATGAAAGTAGACAAATAAAACAAGGAGATTTGCATTACTTGTTTAAGTCTTGCAAACAATGACTAACAAGAAAAACAAATCTCCTTGTCTACTCGTAACTTGTCTACTCGTAACTTGTCAACTCGTCAACTAATAGCTTGTCAACTCGTCAACTTGTCAGCTCGTCAACTCATCAACTAATAGCTTGTCTACTTGTCAACTCGTCAACTAATTATTACTGATCAGGATTCTCTCTGAATCCCTTATACTTCTCCTCAATTCCCGACATTACAGCCTTATAGCTCTCATCCTCAAGATACTTGATGTTATCAGCTCCCTTACCAATAGGATAGATAGGCTTATGAATGGTGAGACGCAACGGATGCCATGTCACCCAACGCATGTCGCGCTGACGCGGCATGATGTCGAACGAGCCATTAATCGTCAGTGGCACTACTGGCAAGTCGATGTCATCGGCAAGCATGAAGGCACCACGCTTGAACACACCCATATGACCCGTAAACGTGCGAGCTCCCTCGGGGAACACAACGAGCGACATGCCACCCTGAAGAGTCTTACGAGCACGGTCGTAGGTTTCGCGTATCTTGCTCGGACCACGCTTGTCGACAAATATATGATGTGCCGACTCGCACGCTTTGCCCACGAAAGGCATCTGGCGAAGCTGACGCTTCATCATCCACTTGAAGTTGCGACACAGGAAACCGTAAATCAGAAATATGTCGAACGAACCTTGATGGTTTGCCACGAACACATATGACTGTCCGTTCTCAAGATTCTCCCTGCCCTCTACCTTTACAGGCAGCAGCAACACACGTACAATGAACTGTGCCCACCACTTGCCAGGATAATATCCCCAGAAATGTCCATTGCCCAAGGCGCAGCCGACAATAACCATAAAACACGTAAGAAGCGTATAGATTGCAATCAGAGGGAGGGCAATAAAGAGTTGATAAATTCTATATAAGTACTTCATTTTTTGAAAAATAAATTTAACACCTACTTATTTGTTTTCTTAATCTATTAATTTTTTCTTTTTTAGCTTTCTTATTTTTTCTTTTTCAGCGTTATCTCTACCACTTCCGGATCCATATTGAATCGGAACGGCACAAAGCCACCAAGTCCTGTAGATACATAGAGTCGGCGGTTGCCTTCGCTGTAGAGTCCTGCATCTTCCTTGCCCACAAGTCTTGTGGGACGCATCCCAAACAGACTTATTTGTCCGCCATGAGTGTGTCCGCTAAGTGTGAGCTGCACATTGGAGTTGGGCAGTATTGAGCGTCGCCATGCCGACGGGTCGTGTTGCAGTAGAACCACAAACGAGTTTCGGTCGATGCCTCGCAATGTCTTGGCAAGATTAGCCTTTTGCGGGAATGGCGGTCTGCCGTCGTTCTCCTCTCCAGCAATGACAATGGAGTCCTGTCCTCGTCGTATTATGCGCCTTTCGTTGAGCAGCAAGTCCCATCCTATCGAATTCTGGAAGTTGCGCGTGAGCCGCTCATTGTCGAGCCTCTGTTTCATAGTCAGTTTGGGCATATAGAGCGAATAGTCGTGGTTGCCGAGTATCGAGTAGATGCCGTCGTTGGCATGAAGATGAATCAGCGTGGTAGCATGGCGAGGCAGTTCTTGCGGACTCATGTTCTGCAAGTCGCCAGTGAACACAATTATGTCGGGATGCTGTGAGTTTATCTCCACCACGGCACGTCTGAGCAATTCGGGGTGTATAGAGCCGAGATGTGCATCCGAGAATTGCACTATTCGGTAGCCGTCGAATGCCTCGGGCAAGTCGTCGAACTCTAATGTGACATGGCGCACAGCAAGGCGGTCGTTGCCAATCATAGCCCCAGTGAATAGCACATACAATTCGGCGAGCACAAGCAGCAATCCGAAGTAGTTGCCCCAGTTGCGCTTTAGTTTCAACAATCGGCGCATCAGTCTGCCAACAATCGACGATAGCACAAACAAGAGCTTAGGCACAACAATCAACCCCAACATAAACAGATAGACGTTGAAAATGGTGAGATTGGCAGGCGCAAAGTTATCAATCATCGAATAGGTGAGCGTGACGGCAATCATCGCTGCTCCTGGCAACCACCACAGCAGGTGATGCCACGGTTTGAGATCGAAGCGTCGACGCAGATAGCGACGGTAGATGTAAATGTCGGGCAAAAGTGCCGCAAGTATTATCAGTATAAATATTCGAGCAATCATTGTTTTGTTATTATCTTACGGACAAGCATTATTGCAGTCTCACAGCCAAAAATCTTCTGGCAAGCTCCAGCGGAATATGTCGGCGATGGGCATAGTCGCGCAGTTGGTCTTCACCAATCTTTCCAAGGTCGAAATAGTGGGCCTTGGGATGTGCAAACATTAGTCCCGACACCGATGCGTGGGGCTTCATAGCTCCGCTCTCGGTGAGTCGAATGCCTATCTGTTTCATGTCGAGCAGTTGGTCGAGCAGGAAGTTGACACTTGTGTCGGGCAGCGATGGATAACCTATGGCTGGGCGTATACCCTGGAAATCCTCACGCAGGAGTTGCTGTATTGTGAGGTTTTCGTCGGGTGCATAGCCCCAATATGTTCGCCTCACCTGCAAGTGAACGAGTTCGGCAGTTGCCTCGGCGAGCCGGTCGGCAAGTGTCTGCGATAACATCCGCCTATAGTCGTCGGCAATGAAATCGTGCTCCATAGCAGAATCGACAGTTGTGGCGAAAGCCCCTACCCTATCGGTGATGCCCGACGAACGAGGGCGCACAAAGTCGGCAAGACAAAGATTTGGTTCGCCCTCTCTTGCCGGATGTTGCTGGCGCAACATTGGAATACGCACATTGTCGAGCAGCAAGTCGTCGCCGTCGCTATTGGCTTTGAATATGCCAAACACGGCGTGGGTCTTGAAGCGAGCGTCGAAGAGGTCGAGCATTCGGTCTGCCTCCTGTCTCATCAGTTCTTTCTCGGCCTGTGGCTGTCCGGCAAGTCCCCAAGCGTGATAGAAGTATATCCAGTTGATGTAAGGACGCAGTTGGGCGACAGTATAGTCTATCGTCATTTGCGGAACTCCAAAGCCTCGCCCCGGCTGTTAGTGTCAAAGGCTCCATTATTATATATAATGTGTCCGTTACAGATGGTTGTGCGCACCTGCCACTGGAAAGTGTGTCCTTCCATTGGGCTCCATCCACACTTGCTCTGTATACATTCCTTGGCGACAGTCCATGGCGAGTTGGGCTTTACGAGAACCACGTCGGCCTTGTAACCCGGTCGTAGGAATCCGCGTTGCGACACCTCGAAGAGACGTGCAGGATTGTGCGCCATCAGTTCTACGAGGCGCTCTATGCTAATCACGCCGTTGTCGACAAGTTCGAGCATTGCCACAAGTGAGAACTGAATCATCGGCATTCCCGACGCAGCACGTGCACATCCTCCCTCCTTGTCTTGCGGCAGGTGTGGCGCATGGTCGGTGCCTATAGTGGCTATGCGTCCGTCGGCAAGGGCTTGGCGCAGTGCTTCGCGGTCGTGTGGAGTCTTGATGGCAGGATTGCACTTGATGCGTGTGCCAAGTGTGGCATAGTCGGTGTTGGCAAAGAACAAGTGGGCTATCACCGCTTCGGCTGTCACATTAGAGCTCTTGCCGAACAATTGCAGTTCCCGTGCCGTTGTGAGGTGAGCCACGTGCAGGCGCGCTCCGGTCTCGTTGGCAAGTTCCACAGCAAGTCGTGTCGACTCCCAGCAAGCCTCCTCCGACCTTATCTCTGGATGATGGCACACTTCGGGGTCGTCGCCGTATTTCTGTTTAGCCTCCACCATATTTCGGTTGATGATGTCGGTGTCCTCACAGTGAGCCATTATGGGCAGTGTCGTCTTGGTGAAGAGTTGCTTCAGCACATCCTTTTTGTCGACAAGCATGTTGCCAGTACTTGAACCCATAAAGAGTTTTATGCCCGGCACACGATGTGGGTCGACCGTTGTCACCACGTCGATATTGTCGTTGGTGGCTCCGATGAAGAAACCATAGTTCACATGCGACTTGCTCGCTGCGTCCTTGTATTTTGCCTCGAGAGTCTCGACAGTTGTTGTCTGCGGATTGGTATTGGGCATGTCGAAGTAGGACGTCACTCCACCATAGGCGGCAGCACGACTTTCTGTCTCCATGTCGGCCTTGGCTGTGAGTCCAGGATCGCGAAAGTGCACGTGGTCGTCGATTACTCCTGGCAACACAAAACACCCCGTAGCATCTACAATTTGATCGTAGTTGCCACGGGGAGCCTCATTGCCTTCAATAATATCTGTAATAGTGTCGTTGTCAACAATCAGCGAAGCCACACGTGTGACACCCTCGTTGACAATTTTTCCTCCAAATATCAGTGTTTTCATATAGAGTTGTTATGAGGGGTTATTGTTTTTTATTTAAGTTTTGGCAATTTAGGAAGTTGTAGAAAGTAGATAATCTATTCTCCCTGCGAGGGCTGCGCCAACTCGTTTGGCGTTGGGCCATCGGGCACAGGCTGATGATTATTCATGCTTGGAGCAGGCTGTGGTGCTTGCTGGTTCATGCCAGGAGCTGGCTGCATGTTTTCGGGAGTCTTCATTCCGTTCATTATAGCCTGATTTTCCTGCGCCTTCTGATAGTAGTCCTTCACATAGGCATCGTTCTTAAACTTTTCGGTGGCTTTGCTCATGATGTCCTCAATCCAAGGTGTCAGCTCTGGATATGGGTTGGCTATTGTCACCATAAAGAAAACTCCCGGTCCGAGCACATTGTCAAAGTTCTCGGTGACAAACGTTGTCACGAGTTTATCCTCCTGCTCCGACAGTCGCTGCGCCTCGGCGTTAAGTTTCTGTGTGACAGCATACATGTCCTGTCCATTCATAATGGCTCGGTCGTGAGTGTGCACAAGCTCTGCCTCCTGATTCTTCAGTTGGTTGTATTTATTGAAAAACTTGAACAGTTCGTCGTTAAGCGGTGTTCCGCTCACGGTCTGCTGTGTGTTGTCGATTTTTATTGTTATATCGCCCTTCTCCAGCACCAGCGGTAGCACGCTTTCGTCATCCATGAATATGTTAGCCATACGCACAGTGTCGAACGACCCGTTGAACTGGAACTGTCCGTGCACCACGTCGCACGAGTCGATATTCTTGAAGTCGTTGTTCTTCAAGACCTTTAGGTATAGCATTCGTCCGTCGAGCGTTGACACGTTCGACGAGCCTTGGATGTTGTATTGGTTTGAACACGATGCGAGTGTCAACACCGTAAGAAAAGCGTATAATATTTTATTCATAAGCAATTGTTTCGCGTTATGTGTACAGAGCAAAGGTAATATGTATTATTGAATAACGGGCGATTTTATATGAGTTTTAAAATATGATTATTCTTATTTAGTAATTTTTTTAATTCTCATTTTGATTTTTCTCCTCCTTTTTCAGCTCTGCCGAGATGCGGTGCATGGTATACATCTCGAGTATGGCAGCCACAAGCAACAATAACACCCACTTGTTGTACACGAGGTTGTAGTAGCTCACGATGTCGGTGAAGCTGTCGCGCATGAACATGTATGCGCTGTCGACCATTAGCAGTCCTGACAACACAAAGAATATGTCGGCGAATGTCATAATACGCTTTAGGCGTTTCACAGCCTGATTGTTGCCCTCGTAAGTTTCGCTCACCTGCATCGAGGCGAACAACAGCGCACCGGCAAGATATACCCAGCAAACCACCTGTTGCGCATAAATAAACGCATAGCAGCCTGCACCAATAACCATAAGCACGCCACCAATAAGAAATAGCGTGCTTTGGAGTTTACTCAGTTGTTTCATTGTTGATGTTGGATTCAGTTTGTTCGTCGTCGCTAAGAACATAGATGTCCTCGTCGTCGGCCTTCATAAAATATCGTTCACGTGCAATGCGTCCGTAGGCATTGACACCCTTGCGCATCTCCTTGAGCTGGCGCAGGTCGGCCTCGTTTTGAGCATTGTATTTCTCAATCTCCTGCGTGAGATCGCTAATCTGCATCTCCAATTGCACACGGTGCATGAAGCTGTTTTCATCGACAAAGCCCACGAGAACAATGCCGATGACTATTGTTATAGCGTATTTGTAGTGGCTGACGAGAGCCAATATTAGTTTCAGACGACCCATTATTACTTAATTTGAGTGCAAACTTACTCATAATTTTTCGTATTCATACATGAAAATAGAAATTTTTATAGTAAGTTTGCAGTTGCAATGCCGACATTCTGCAAATATGCCTGCATTGTCATTAACCACAGCTCATCATTTATCATATGGAAGAATATATAGTTTCAGCCCGCAAGTACCGCCCTATGTCGTTCGACTCAGTGGTGGGACAGACAGCTCTTACCACCACGCTGCGCAATGCAGTGAAGAGTGGCAAGTTGGCACATGCCTACCTGTTCTGCGGTCCGCGCGGAGTAGGCAAGACAACATGTGCCCGCATTTTCGCCAAGGCTATCAACTGTTTGCACCCCACGTCCGAGGGCGAGGCGTGCGGCGAGTGTGAGAGCTGCCGCGCCTTTGCCGAGCAGCGCTCCTACAACATATTCGAGCTCGATGCCGCGAGCAACAACTCGGTAGAACACATCAAGTCGCTCATGGAGCAGACACGCATTCCGCCACAGGTGGGACGCTACAAGGTGTTTATCATCGACGAGGTGCACATGCTGTCGCAAGCTGCCTTTAACGCTTTTCTCAAGACGCTCGAGGAACCGCCATCACACGTCATCTTCATTCTCGCCACAACCGAGAAACACAAGATTCTGCCCACCATTCTGTCGCGATGCCAAATCTACGACTTCGAGCGAATGACAGTGGAGAACACCATAGCCCACTTGAAGCATGTGGCTGAAAAAGAGGGCATAACCTACGAGGAGGAGGCTCTCAGCGTGATTGCCGAGAAAGCCGACGGTGGCATGCGCGACGCTCTCTCGATTTTCGATCAAGCGGCAAGCTTCTGTCAGGGCAACATAACCTACCAAAAGGTGATAGAAGACCTCAACGAACTCGACGTTGACAACTATTTCCGCCTCGTCGACCTTGCTATGGACAACAAGGTGAGCGACATTATGGTGCTGCTCAACTCTATCATCGAGAAGGGATTCGACGGAGGAAATATGATTAACGGTCTGGCGTCGCATGTGCGCAACGTGCTCATGGCAAAGGACGCTGCCACTCTGTCGCTGCTGGAAGTTAGTCAGAGACAGCGCGAAAAATATGCCGAACAGGCACAACGCTGCCCGACAAAATTCCTATACACCGCCTTGAAGCTGATGAACCAATGCGACCTGAACTATCGACAGAGTAGCAACAAGCGTCTGCTTGTGGAACTGACTCTAATTCAAGTGGCGCAAATCACCCAGCCAGAGGACGCAGCCGACGGTGCGGGGCGTAGCCCCAAGCGTCTGAAATCCCTGTTTAAACATCTTATCACGTCCCGGACTACGGCGGCTCAGCAGGTGGCTGCCCCGGGAAAGAATCTTGGCTACGGCACGCATGATCGCGAAACCGTTGCCCAAACAACTGTGCCCGAATCGGACGGTGGTGCTCTCGCTGCTGCCATGAACAGCGCAACGGCACAGATAGCAGCCAAAAATGCAGAAGCAAGACTTCAACACGCCACTAACGACACTGCCACGGCAACCACAAAACGACCAGCCTTGAAACTCTCGGGACTCGGCATTACATTCCAAAGCCTGCAACGCAAACAGCAGACCGAGGTGAACAAAGAGGCTGAAGTGACCAACAAGGAGGAGCACGAGGAGTTCTCACAGGAACTTCTTGAGTTGCAATGGCTCTCGATGTGCAACAGAATGCCACAGAAAATGATAGCTATAGCGTCGAGAATGAAGAACATGAAACCCAAAATCTCGTCGTTCCCTGATATCGAAATTGTTGTCGACAACCAGATTCTGCTCGACCAAGTGTCGGAGATTAAGGGCAGAATAAGGGCCACACTCGCCAAGGTGCTACACAATGGCGGCATCAACATCAATCTGCGACTCGCCGAAGCCGAGGAGATAAGCCGACGCATGACAAAGAAAGAGGTGTTCGACGAGCTTATGAAACAGAAGGAAGTGAAGAGCTTTGTGGAGTCGCTGGGACTTGAACTGACGTAGAAAAAAATCACATATATAATAATGTGGGGGTGTGCATTCTATATTTCCAAACATGAAGAAACATAAAATGCACACCCCCATTGTTTATAATAGATCTATTTCTACAATCCTAATTTCAAGCTACCACCTGCCATTAGCCATAGTCCTGGCTGCTTCACCGCTCCGAGGTCGTAGTAGCGATGACACGTCAGGTTGTCGGCCTTCAGATACAAAGAATATGTAGGTGCAGTCCATTGCAGTTTGCAGTCAACCTTTGTATAGGGTGAGTAGTTATTCATGCGCTCCTGCCAGCGCACTGCCCACGATGCCGACAACTGTCGCCAAATACGATGATCGACTTGCAGCGTAGCCTTGTGGCGCAGGTATTCAAGAGCATAAAGCGAACCATACACCTGCTGCGACGTTGAGTGGTCTTGCTGTATGCGTGCATAGCCAGCCTTGACGCGCGTTATGAACGATCCTGGCAGAAGTTCTTGCACAAACAACGTGGCGTCGATCGAATAGCCCATATTGTCGAGTTTGCCGATATTCATGGCGTGATACTTGCCGCGCTCGGCTGTGGTATAGACCCAGTCGATGATGTCGGTACCCTTGGCATAGAAACCGCTCAACAAAGCCTCAAAGCCACGTGTCCGGAATCGGGTGCCAGCCTTGAATGTAGAGTTCTTCTCAGGACGAAGGTTGGGGTCGCCTTGCTGCACGGAGTTGCTTGTGTAGAGGTCGGTGTAGGTAGGCACACGCAGAGCCTTGTTCCACGAAGCATAGAACTTCCACATGTCGTTGGGACGGAAACTGAGGTCGACTCCTGGATAGAAACGGAAGTCGTTGTCGAGACCCGTATTGCGGTTGGCAAGCACACCAGCCGAGAGGGTGAATCCGCCGAGTATCACGTTGTGTTCCAAAAATATGCTCGTGTTGGTGCGGTCGCCACGATGATCGTAGCTACGGTCGGAACCATGAATACCAGTCCACTCGTTTTCGGACAACAATGTGCCGTAGGCAGTACTTAGTATGTGCTCCTTGCGCAGGTCGAATCCTAAGGCAGTCTTGCCGAGTAGCCATGTTGCATGGGCATTGACCGACGCTCCATAAACATCCATACGGTGGTAGTTCTCGCCATTCTTGGCTCCCTCCTTACCACGCGTCAGCTGATAGTGGTCGATGTCTCGATGCCAATAGAGCTGGGGCGACACCACAAGACGCTCGTCGCCAAGCGGCTTTATGTCGGCAAGTGCCGAGGCTATGATGCGGCGTGTAGCCTCCCACTGGTTGTTGAATTTTGCGCTGTAGAATGTCGACGCTCCATAGTCCTGCGACGACAGTCCTCCCTGCCATTGCATGTCGACAAATCGTGAGGCATAATTGCCCATATAATATACGCGACGACGCTTGAAGTCGGAGTTTTCGGTTCCTCCGTCACTCTGGGTGTAACCCGTGCTGAGTTTCTGGCTTAGGTTGGCACTGCTGATATTAAGGCTTGCGTCGCCTCCGAAGGTGCCAAACGAGCCGCCTTCAGCCGAAAGACGCAGGTTAGAGTCGCGGTCGGAGCGTGTGACGATGTTAATCGCACCATTGAACGCCGACGAGCCAAACACACGTGCCGATGCACCTTCGAGAACCTCGATGCGCTCAATGTCGGAAAGAGAAACTGGAAAATCGGCGGCATTGTGCCCTGTCTGCGGGCTCGAAATGTTCACACCATTCAATAGAATGGTAATCTGGTCGAACGTGCCTCCGTTGATGCTGATGTCCGTCTGAACTCCAAAGCCACCGCGCTGACGGACATCGACGCCCGTGGCTAACTTCAATAGGTCGTTTACACTCGCTGCCTCCGCACGCTGAATGTCGTCGCGTGAGATGACAGATACGATTTTTGCCGACTGCAGGGCAGTGAGCGGAGCACGTGAGCCTGTGACGAGAACCTCGTCGAGCTTCACCTCCTCGCGTCCCAAAGAGTCGGTTGCAGCTGCCAGGGGAGCTGGCTTGGTGCTAATGCCTTCGGCCTTGGCGTTGGTAAGTGTAGCCACGCTAAGGGTGCAGACGATCACTTCGCGTCCGATGCAGCTGAACAGGGCATAGCTTCGGCGTGTGAAGTGCTTGAAGCGCAGAGCCTCTGCCGATGCCTTGAATCTTTGTCTGTACATAAAAAGTTGTTTGTAAAAAAATTGATATTATTAAATTACTATCTGGGATAGTCTGCTTTTTTGAGTCGGCAAAGGTAATGGATTTGACTGACATAGCAAAGCATATACCTCATTTTTAACCTTATAGAAACAAAAAAAAGCGGCTGGACTCATCTTTTTGGGGATGCTCACAACCGCTTTCAAGTTTGTATGTTTGTATGTTAATAAAGTTTCCTTTCGGATAGCTCTCACTGTTTACTTTGTGAGATACACGTTGTTGTTTACAATGAATGCCTGAGCTACAGAAACAACACATGCCAATACTATCAAACCTACTATCATCATAACTTTTTCCTTTCTTTATTTGTTAAATGTTATCCTTATTTACTACTGTTAATTAAATGTGTGCGGTGTTCTTCATGCACCGTGTCTTTTTACAGACTCGGGGTGTTTACTTGGTGAGGTTCAGCTTGTTGTTAACAACTACAGCCTCAACTACGGCCGCACAGCAAATTGCGAAAATGAATCCAATAATCATCATAATCTAATCCTTTCTTTAATTTGTTATCCTTATCAATCTTCTTGCCTTTCTATCTGCACAAGCAGACATCCAGACTTTTACCTATCATAACGACCCAACCTGATTATACTACAGGTGGCTCTTTTCTTATCTTGTCCGAATGGCTTCCGACAACCTTTATAGCTTGGTTCTCTTCAGCTCGTTCGTTTTAACAGGTGCAAAGTTAATGCCTTTTGTGTACGCGCACAAGTTTTTCATCGTATTATTTCAGTTTGTCTTATATTTATTGATATTTATCAATACTTGTCTTAAATTTGCGCCAATTAGTCAGTTTTTGACATTATAAGTATATAAATATAGTTATATACATTATAATAATAGCCAAGTTTTTTGTACTTTTGCTGATTGGAATTAAATAACAAAATAATAAAATAATAAATATGATGAAAGACGTTCCTGTATTGCTGCTCACTGGATATTTAGGCAGCGGAAAGACAACATTGGTAAACCGCATTCTTTCCAACAAGAAAGGCATCAAGTTCGCGGTTATTGTTAACGACATTGGCGAAGTAAACATCGATGCCGACCTCATACAACAGGGCGGCGTGGTAAACCAGAGCGACGACAGCCTCGTAGCTCTTCAGAACGGCTGCATCTGCTGCACACTGAAGATGGACCTCGTGGAGCAACTTCGCGACATTGTGGCTGAGCAACGTTTCGACTACATTGTCATCGAGGCGAGCGGCATCTGCGAACCAGCTCCCATTGCTCAGACTATCTGCTCAATCCCCACTCTCGGTCCGCAATATGTGTCGAAGGGTGTGCCACGTCTTGACTGCATCACTACTGTTGTCGACGCTCTGCGCATGAAGGACGAGTTTGAGGGCGGCGACGCTCTTGGCAGAACAGATCTTGAGGAAGACGACATTGAGAATCTGGTAATCCAGCAGATTGAGTTCTGCAACATCATTCTCCTAAACAAGGCTTCGGAGGTGAGTGCCGAAGAGTTCAACCATCTTGTAGACATCATTCACGCCATTCAACCCAAGGCGGTAATCATGCCGTGCGACTATGGCGACATCGACCTCGATCGCATCATCAACACACATTTGTTCAACTTCAACGAGGTGGCTACATCGGCTGCCTGGATTAATGAACTTGAACATCATCATGATGACGAGGAAGAGGAGGAAGAAGAGGAGCATGAACATCACGACCACGACGAGCATTGCCATCACCACGACCACGACGAGCATTGCCATCATCACGACCACGACGAGCATTGCCATCACCACCATCACGACCACGAGGGTGGCGAGGTTGAGGAATACGGCATTGGCACATTCGTATACTATCGCCGCAAGCCGTTAGACATGAACTACTTCGACAACTTTGTCGCCAAGCTTTGGCCTAAGAGTGTAATACGTGCCAAAGGTATATGTTGGTTTAAGGACCAGCCCGACTTGTGCTATCTCTTTGAGCAGGCTGGCCGACAGATAGGTTTGAAGAATGCAGGTCAGTGGTATGCCACAATGCCCGAGGACGAGCTTAAGCCTTTGCTCGAACGCGAAGAAGGCCTACGCAAGGACTGGGACGAGAAGTATGGCGACCGTATGCAGAAGATTGTCTTCATCGGACAGAACATGGACAAGAAGACTATAAAGGAACAACTCGACATGTGTCTTACTGACTAAATAGTCGACTTAAATCAAGATTGGCTTTTTCTTGGATCGGCAAGTGTTATCACCTCGCAGTCCGTGAATCGAGAACCATCTATGGTTAGTCTGACAAGTGTGCGTTCCTTATGCCATCCTTGTAGACCGGCAGCACCGGGATTAATATGAAGCAATCCCAAAGCCTTGTCGTATTTTATTTTAAGTATATGCGAGTGTCCGCTTATGAACAGTCGGGGCGGACACTCCATTATCTGCCTAACAATGCTTCGGTCGTAGCGGCCAGGATAGCCGCCAATATGCTTCATTAGCACGTCGACATCCTCGCATTTGAAACGCAACACGTCGCGATACATCAGCCGCAAGTCGCCACCGTCGCCATTGCCGCATACAGCCCGTAAGGGGCGGAATGAGGCAAGACGCTCGGCAATCTCTGTGGAGCAGAAGTCACCGCAATGCCATATTTCGTCGCATGGCTCGAAATACTGCAAGTAGCGGTCGTCCCAATATGAGTGGGTGTCGCTGATAATTCCTATCTTTTTCATCTCCTCACCTTGCGTATGAAGTCGGCAATATATTCCTTTGTACCCTCAAGTCCAAGTCGCGACGAGTTTACGCAAAGGTCGTAGCTTGCGCTACTTCCCCATGTCTTGCCTGTATAATAGTTGTAGTAGCTGGAGCGTGTACCTTCCTTGTTGGCTATTATCTTCTTTGACTCCTCTGCCGAACAGTTTTTGAGTTTTTGAACATTGGCAACACGCTCTTCGAAGTCGGCAGTAATGAAAATTGTCACCATATTCTTGTGCTCGCGCAACACATAGTCGGCACAGCGTCCTACAAAAACACATGGCGACTCCTCGGCAGCTTTGCGTATGGCATCGCTCTGGAGGCGGAATAGATTTTCCTGCGACAAGCCATTGTCATAGAACGACGAGTCGCTTATGAACGGCACGTGCATATGGAATATCTGGTCGAGAAATCCCTTGCGCTCGTCGTTCTTCTCAAAGAATTCCTCGCTGAATCCACTTTCCTTTGCGGCGAGGTTGAGCACCTCGCGGTCGTAGAACTTGCAGCCAAACTCCTCGGCGAGCATCTTGGCTATAATTCGTCCGCCGCTGCCAAGCTGGCGGCCTACGCTTATTATCAAGTTATTGTTGTTCATAATCATTTTAGGTTTAGATTTAGTGGTGTGTGGCACGGGGATTAGTGCCGTGCCACACTATGTTGTCTTTAATTTCTTTATGTATTTTGTCAGCATCGTCATAGCCACAACCACCGATATCACGTCGCTTACGGGTTGCGCCATCCACACGCCGTCTACCTGATAGAAGTTGGGCAGGACAAGCAGTAGCGGCAGGAAGAATAGCAACTGTCGCGACAACGACAGGAGCATGCTCACCTTTGCCTTGCCAATGCTTTGGAAGAAACCCGTACACACCATCTGTATGCCCACAACTGGAAACACGAGCATTGTGATGTGTATGGCTCGTTCGGCTATTTTTATCAGTGTCTCGTCGGTGGTGAAGAGTCGTGCACACTCATGTGGCAGGGTCTGGGCTATAACCCATCCAAGTGTTGTGATGCAGAATGCTATCACCATGGTGTATTTCAGAACTGTGACGAGACGGTCGTAATTATGTGCGCCATAGTTGTAGCCTGCTATGGGGAACATGCCCTGGTTCATGCCCATATTTATCATTACGAAGATGAATACTATCTTGTTGCAGATACCGAATGCTCCCACAGCAAGGTCGCCGCCGTGGTGAGTCAGGGCGTTGTTGATGAATATGATGACTATGCACGAACACACGTTCATGGCAAACGGCGACATGCCTATAGCTATGATATTCTTGAAGATATGTGACACAGGGCGATAGATGCCGCGCTTAAAGTGGACTATGCACTGAGGGTTGCTGAATATGCGCAACTGCCACATAAGCACACAAAACTGGGCTATGATGGTGGCAAGTGCCGCTCCGCCAATGCCCATATGCAGGGGCCAGATGAATATTGGCGAGAGGATGGCGTTGAGCACAACAGTCATTATCGACGCCATCATTGCCGAGCGTGGCTTTGAGGCGGCACGCAGTATGGCGTTCATGCCGAAAAACATGTGGGAGATGACGTTTCCGGCTAGTGTGATGACCATATATTCGCGAGCGTAAGGCAACGTTGCGTCACTTGCGCCAAAGAATTTAAGGATGGGGTTGAGAAATAGAAGTGTCACGATGCTGAACGCTATACCGATGATGAGATTGAGCGTCACGGCATTGCCAAACACGCGCTCTGCTGTTTGATAATCTTTCTGTCCGAGTTTCACGGAAATACAAGTAGATGCACCCACTCCGACGCCAGCACCAAACGCTGCGCCAAGGTTTTGCAGTGGGAAGGTTATGGCAAGTCCGCTGATTGCCAGTGCGCCGCAGCCCTGTCCTATAAAAATGCTGTCGGTCATGTTGTAGAGCGAAGCCGCTGTCATGGCAGCGATAGCCGGCAGGGCATACTGCATGAGCAGTCGGCCTACGGGCTTGGTGCCGAGTTCGAGGGTCGCTTGTTTGCTGTTATCCATATTATGTTATTAAAAAGAAATCAGGAGGGGAGGAGGGTGTGTCAAAATAGAAGTTAACGGAAGTTTGGGCTTCGCCCGAAGTTAACGGAAGTTAGCGGACATATGTATAAATTGCTGAAAATAAAGCTTTTGTCCGTTCGCTCGGCTTTGCCGCTTGCCTTAGCAAGAACTTCCATCAATCGTATATGGATTAACTTTCTCTTAACATCCTCTAACTCCTATTTTGACACACCTTGTACCTCCTTAATAATGCGTTACTATTAGAATCCATAAATCTCCTTCAGCTTCTCGCCCAGCTTGTCGCCACGCAGATCGGCTGCAACAATCTTTCCTTCGGGGTCGACGAGGAAGCTTGCGGGAATCGAGCTTATGCCATAGGTTTGTCCGGCGATAGTCTGCCAGCCCTTGAGGTCGGAGAGGTTTATCCAGCCGAGCTGCATGTCTTCGATAGCTTTCTTCCAGTTTTCGAGTTTATTATCGAACGAGAGACCCACGATTTCGAATCCTTTTGAGTGATACTTCTCGTAGTTGGCCTTCACGTTTGGCATCTCGCCACGACATGGTCCGCACCATGAAGCCCAGAAGTCGATAAGCACATAGTTGCCCTTTCCGAGATATTCCGAGAGTTTATGGGGCTTGCCGTCGACATCGTTCATCTCTATGTCGACAAACTTCTGACCCACAAACGCCATTTTTTTGGCAAGCACACTGACATAGCGCTTTGCTCCGGCAAGTGCGGGATGGTTGGCGTAGACATGCTTAGAGTCGAGGAGCTCCTTTAGTTCGGGAAACTCAATGTCGTAAACGAGGTCGCCCAGATAGGCTGCCGGGATGAGGTTGTCGAGGTTTGCCTTGACTATCTCCAGCTTGCGGGCATTCATTTTGTCGGCTATCGCCTCTATCTTAGGCTGTATTTCCTCTATTATTTTCTTCATCTCCTGTTCCGAGGCTCCGCTGCTTTGCGCTTTGCTGTATTTCTCGTAGAGCGGACTCATCTGTTCGCCGTAAGCGTCGAGTTCGTTGTCATAGCCATTGAGCTTGTTGTTGAGAGCCGATCCGCTGATTGTCTTCTTCTCCATGTCGGCAGTGATAGGGGTGCCGTCGTTGAAGAATGGGATAAAACCCGACTGGTTGACTGTGAGTCCAAGGATGGCATCCTTCTCGGCACTACCCTTAATGGCAAACTTGCCGCCTGTCACCGTGGCACTGTCGGTCACGGTCGGACGCGGTCCGTTGACACTCATTATATACACCTTCTTCACGTCGGCAGGGCATGTGCCCTTGACGTTGTACTCCACATTCTGCTGAGCGAAAGTGGCTGTTGCCACGAAAGCCATGGCAATGGTCGAAATGATATTCTTCATTCTATTTGAATTATTATGTGTTTTATAAGGATGGTCTGCAAAAATACCCATTTTATGTCAGAACGACAAACTAAAAAGCCATAAAATACTTATCAATATAATAAAAACAATTAGAAGGTGCGAAACTTCAATAAAACATATAAAAAATGTTTATTCCTTGCCCATTGCATTATAATGTTGTACTTTTGCCAGCATAATGAAAAGAATATTGTTAATCACATGTGCCGTTCTTGCCATGACATCATGCTCGCAGAACGACGACGAGAAGGCAAAGCCCTTGCTCGCAAAAATAGAATCGCTCTACTCCGACGGTAAATACAAGGAGACACTCGACTCAATTACAGCCCTGCGCGAACGCTTCCCGAAAGCAATCGAGTCGCGCAAGAAAGCACTTGACCTATGGCAGCAGGCCTCGCTGAAAATGGCACAGAAGGAAGTGGCAGAAACCGACGTGAAACTGCAAAACATCTACGGACAGATAGAGGCAGAGACCGACCGGCTGAAGAAAAACCTGCTGTGCGTCAAGCGCGACTCGCTGAAGGCACGCTACGAGGCCATGTGCGGAGTGGTAAGAATGATTCATAAGCAACAGAAACAACATAAACAACAGTAATTTGGACTTATTCTTGCTCATTTCACAGGAAATTAGTATTTTTGTGCCGACTTATGAATACAACTAAGACTGAGGAACAATTCAAGAGCGTGATGCAGGAATGTCGCACTCTCTTTGTGAAGAAGCTCCATGATTATGGGGCTTCATGGCGCATATTGCGCCCTTCGTCGCTCACCGACCAACTTTTTATTAAAGCCAAGCGCATAAGATCGCTCGAAATAACAGGAACCTCGCTCGTTGGCGAGGGAATACGTCCAGAGTTCATTGCGCTTATAAACTATGGTATCATCGGACTCATACAACTCGAAAAGGGATTTGTCGACATGGTAGACATAAAGCCCGAGGAGGCTATCGACATGTATGACAAGCACGCCAAGGAATGCCTGGAGCTGATGTTGCGCAAAAACCACGACTACAACGAGGCGTGGCGCGACATGCGAGTGAGCAGCTACACCGACTTTATTCTCACAAAAATACAACGAGTGAAGGAAATGGAAGACCTGCAAGAAGGCACTCTTGTGTCGGAAGGCATCGACTCCAACTATATGGACATCATCAACTATGCTTGCTTCGGCGCAATAAAGATGATTGAATAAAAGGGAACTGATAAATAATGGGGAACTGATAAATAAAGATGTCAAAACTTAGATTATTGGCAGTCAACATGTGCCGACTGACACTCGCTCTCACATTCATACTCTCGGGATATGTGAAAGCCATCGACCCGCTCGGCACACAATACAAGCTGCAGGACTATCTCGCTGCCATCAACATAGCGGATATCGTGCCACAATGGATGACGCTCACAACGGCAGTAGTGCTTGCGGCTGTGGAGTTCGCGCTTGGAATTTTCATTCTGTTCGCCATACGCCGAAAACTCGTGTCGAGACTCACGCTGGCTTTCATGGCTTTTATGACGCTTGTCACGGTGTGGATATATTTCGCCGACCCAGTGAAGGACTGCGGATGCTTCGGCGACGCGGTGAAACTAACCAACGGTGAGACTTTGCTCAAAAACATTGTGCTCATAGCCTGCGCTGCCATCACAGCATGGAAGCCATACGACATGATGCGACTCATATCGAGAACCAACCAGTGGATAGTGATGAACTATGCCGTGGTGTATATTCTCGCCACAAGCCTGTGGTGTCTCTACTCGTTGCCTACTTTCGACTTCCGGCCCTACCGTCTTGGAGTGAACATCAAGCAGGCAATGACAATACCCGAGGGAGCCCCACAACCTGAGTATGAGACAACATTCATAATGCGAAAGGACGGAAAGACGCAGGAATTTTCGCTCGAAAACTATCCCGACTCCACATGGGAGTTTGTCGACTCGCACACCGTGGTAACTAAAGAAGGTTATGAACCGCCCATCCACGACTTCTCTATGACATCGGTCGAGACGGGCGAAGACATCACCGACGAGGTACTGTCGAGAAAGGGATACACGTTTCTGCTCATATCGCCATCGCTCGCCAAAGCCGACGATAGCAACTTCGGCGACATCGACCAGATATACGAATATGCCCAGGACAACGGCGTGAAGTTCTACTGTCTGACGGCATCCATCGACAAAGACATTGAACGCTGGCGCGACATAACTGGAGCCGAATATCCATTCTGTACAGCCGACGAGACGGCTCTGAAGACTGTAATACGCTCCAATCCCGGACTGTTGCTCCTGAAAGACGGCACTATAATTGGCAAATGGAGCCACAACCTATTGCCACAAACCGACGAACTTACTGCCCCACTCCACCAACTGACAATAGGAAAGCCGTCCGACAACGACAACACAGCAGCGAGAATACTCAAGGTGGCTATGACATTCATATTGCCACTGATGTTGCTCACAATAGCCGACCGACTGTGGGCATGGTCTAAATGGATAAGACAAAACGAAAATAGAATATTTCAAATCTTTAAACAAAAAAAAAGAAAATGAGAAAGAAAATTGTAGCAGGTAACTGGAAAATGAACCTCAACCTGCAGGATGGTGTTGCTCTCGCTAAGGAAATCAACGAGGCACTTGTAGCTGACAAACCTAACTGTGAAGTTATCATCTGCACTCCGTTCATCCACCTTGCTTCTGTAGCTCAGGTGCTCGATCAGAACGTAGTAGCTCTCGGTGCTGAGAACTGCGCTGACAAGGTTAAGGGTGCTTACACTGGTGAGGTTTCAGCTGAAATGGTAAAGAGCACAGGTGCTCAGTACGTAATCCTCGGCCACTCAGAGCGTCGTCAGTACTACCACGAGACAGCTGAGATACTGAAGGAGAAGGTAGACCTCGCATTGGCTAACGGCTTGAAGATTCTCTTCTGCTGCGGCGAGACTCTCGAGGAGCGTCAGGCAGAGAAGCAGAACGAGGTTGTAAAGGCAGAGCTCGAGGGCTCAGTATTCCACCTCGACGCTGAGGCTTGGAAGAACATCGTTATCGCTTACGAGCCGATCTGGGCTATCGGTACTGGCATGACTGCTACTTCTGACCAGGCAGAGGAGATGCTTGCTTACATCCGCTCTATCGTTGCTGAGAAGTATGGTCAGGAGGCTGCCGAGGATACTTCTATCCTCTACGGCGGTAGCTGCAAGGCAAGCAACGCTCCCGAACTCTTCTCTAAGCCTAACATCGACGGTGGCTTGATTGGTGGCGCTTCTTTGAAGTGTGCTGACTTCAAGGGCATCATCGACGCTTGGAAGAAGTAATTCCACGGAGTTGAACTACCAATAAAAAACAGTGAGGCTGCGACATGCTTAATGCCGCGGTCTCACTGATTTTCGATTTTACACATTATTTATAATGAAACGCTTTTTCTTTCTACTAAGCCTGGCTCTCTGCATAGCCTCTATAGCAGAAGCGCAGACTTTCACACAGCACCTGCAAAAAACGCAACCTGGCAAGGCGAATGTCACGGTGAAGCAAAGCCACGAAATCGAGGAACTGGTGAACAATGCCAATGTAAGTGCAAGAAAACAAGACCAAGCCAACAAGCCGGCTGCCAACCCACAAACACCCAAACAAAACAACAACACTCCAATAAAAAAGCAGAACGATCAGGAAACGGCACACAACAAAAATGCCAATCCACAACATAAAGGCGACTCAGCACACGTCGGCAAAAACGAACAACAACACACCTCTACTCACGAAACTGCCACACGACCAGACACCAAAAAGCCGGAAACAAACGACAACGAAGCCGAAAACACTACTGTCGACATGCACAAGAAGGTGATGAGACGCTCGTATAAAGTGAACGGATACAGAGTGCAGGTGTTTGCTGGCGGCAACTCGCGCAACGACAAAATCAAGGCACAAAACGCTGGCAACGCAGTGAAACAGGCTTTCCCAAGCCAGCCGGTCTACGTGCACTTCTACTCGCCACGATGGATATGCCGAGTGGGCAACTTCAGAACCTACGAGGAAGCCAACGCCATATTGCATCAGGTGAAGAAGATGGGCTATAAACAGGCATGCATCGTAAGCGGAAAAATAAATGTAGCATACTAATATAACATTAAATAAAAATAGATGAATCTCAATCCAGAATACCGCGAGGGACTCGACGACCTCGCATCACACTACAAGTCGGTGCTCACTCTTCTCGGTGAAGACCCGGAGCGCGAAGGACTGCAAAAGACTCCTATGCGCGTTGCCAAGGCAATGCAGGTGCTGACAAGAGGCTATACTCAAGACCCTCACAAGGTGCTCACCGACGCACTATTTAAGGAGGACTACAACCAAATGGTCATAGTGAAGGATATCGACGTGTTCTCGCTCTGCGAACACCACATGCTGCCTTTCTATGGCAAGGCACACGTGGCATACATCCCCAATGGCTACATCACCGGACTGAGCAAGATAGCACGTGTCGTTGACATTTTCTCACACCGACTGCAGGTGCAGGAACGACTCACACAGCAGATTCGCGAGTGCATAGAGGAGACTCTGCATCCACTCGGAGTGATGGTGGTGATAGAGGCTAAACACATGTGCATGCAGATGCGTGGTGTGGAGAAACTGGGCTCGATTACTATGACAAGCGATTTCTCGGGTGCCTTCGAACAGGCTAAGACTCGACAGGAATTCATGAACCTCATAAACTCGGACTCAAGAAAATTCTGATTTTTTTGTAAAAAAGTTGCTGTAACGATGCAATGATTCCCCAAAAGCCGCATTATATATGTGTAATGCGGCAAGAAAACACTGCAAGTACAACAACATTCAAATATAACAATTACAAAAAGAAATGAAAAATCTCAAGAACCTCTTGATGCTACTTGTGAGCATCTTAACTATGTCTGTGGCTCTCACATCGTGCAACACCGACAGCGACGACTACTCTATCGACCCTGCCGTCAATCAGCAGTACATGCAGCTGATGAGCATGAACGGTCCGTATAGCGGCAAGACACGCATGCATTATATCACCAACGGCAACCGAATTGTAAAATACGACTCTACATCTGTATGCTCATGGTCGCTGAGAACCGACTCTACTCTTACCATCCACAACTTCCCCGTAAGCTGTCTCGACTCGGCGATTGTAGTTCCTTCTGGCGAAATTAGCGCACAGGCAACAACTCTCAGAGAACTGCAGAAGGCTATCAGCAATATTAAGGACAATATCGACATCAAGGGCAGATACTACATCCCCAACAACACACAGTATATCTCGAACGCTGGTGCCTATGTTGTGGTGAACCCTATCTACTTCAAGCAGACTCTCACCTACGAGGGTAAGCAGCACGATGTCTACTTCGTGTTCTACTACGACCGCTGCATGGGCTTCTTCAACAATGCAAGCGTCACCAAGACATTTGAGTTCCCGATGGTTCTCGCATCGATTAGCATCGACAAGGAGCCTACCGACTATACCAACTCAATACAGTCGTCTTATTTCAGAACATTACAAATTACATGTCTTGCTAAGTAGTCTATAGACGACTACTCAAGCATTCACACAAATATGTAAATGCGTTTAAATCCCATATTATAAAAAAACCATAAGGGTGTGCCGGAAGACTTTCCGACACACCCTTTTTATCGTTTAACTAACTCTGAAACTTATGAAATTTATATCTTGGAATGTCAACGGACTAAGAGCCTGCGTACAGAAAGGTTTCGAAGATGCGTTTAATACTCTCGACGCCGACTTCTTCTGCCTTCAAGAAACCAAAATGCAGGCAGGACAACTCGACCTGCAATTCCCAGGCTACCAGTCGTTCTGGAACTATGCCGAAAAGAAAGGCTACTCGGGCACTGCCATATACACCCGACACGCTCCGCTATCAGTTGCCTATGGCATTGGAATCGACGAACACGACCACGAGGGACGTGTCATAACACTCGAAATGCCCGACTTCTATCTCGTCACATGCTACACACCCAACTCGCAAGACGGACTGCGCCGACTCGACTATCGAATGACGTGGGAAGACGACTTCCTGAAATTTATCAAGAATCTTGACAGCAAAAAACCAGTGATAATATGTGGCGACTTGAACGTGGCACACGAGGAAATTGACTTGAAAAATCCAAAGACCAACCGCAAGAATGCTGGATTCACCGATGAGGAACGACAGAAGATGACCACTTTCCTCAACAATGGATTCATCGACACTTTCCGCTCGCTCCACCCCGATGCCCCCACCTACTCATGGTGGTCATACAGATTCCGAGCTCGCGAAAAGAATGCAGGATGGCGCATCGACTACTTCATCGTGTCGGAACGACTGCGCGACTGCATCAGCGGAGCAACTATACACACCGAAGTGTATGGCAGCGACCACTGCCCAGTGGAACTAGAGATGTCAAAATAATAAAAAAGTTGACGAGTTGACGAGTTAACAAGTTGACAAGCTGTTAGTTTTGTGTTATAATTATATTGAATAAATATAAAGGAACACATGTAATAGCTTGTCTACTTGTCAACTCGTCAACTCGTCAACTAAATAAATATATACTTCATTACAAACAACACCGCCAATATGTAGAGCGTGATGTTGAGTTTCTTCCAATGGCAGCAGATGGCGTTGATAACAACATAACAGATTACACCACACAGAATGCCGTCGGAGATGCTATAGGTAAGTGGCATCATAACGATTGTGATGAATGCCGGAATCGACTCTGCATAGTCGTTGAGGTCGATGTCCTTTATCGGACTGAGCATGAACAGACCCACAATCACCAACACTGGAGTAGTGGCGGCTGAAGGAATCGACAGGAACAACGGAGCGAAGAACAGAGCCACTATGAAGCAAACGGCTGTTGAGAAAGCGGTGAGTCCTGTGCGTCCTCCCTGAGCTACTCCCGAGGCACTCTCAACATAAGTGGTTGTTGTACTTGCACCGAGACATGCGCCAGTCATTGTCGCAATAGCGTCTGCCATGAAAGCCTTGTTCAAACCCGGTATACGACCGTCCTTCTGCATCATACCCGCCTTGGTGCATACTCCAACAAGCGTGCCCATAGTGTCGAACATATCGATGAAGAGGAAGGTGAACACCACTATCAGCATATCGATGGTAAAAATGTTGTGGAACTCAAACTTGCAGAATATAGGCTCCACTGAAGGCGGAGTGTCAACAATACCCGATAAATTGGTGATGCCCATAGGAATGCCGATGAGGGCTGTGCCAAGAATGCCGATAAGCAGGGCACCGGGCACCTTCTTGATTACAAGCACCGATGTGAGTATGATGCCGATAACGCCGAGCAACGCTGTGCCCTCAGTCAGTTTGCCGATGCTCACGAATGTGGCTTGGTTCTCAACAATAATGGCTGCATTCTTCAAGCCGATAAAGGCAATAAACAGACCTATGCCCGCACCGATGGCACGCTTCAGTGTAGCCGGAATGGCGTCGACAATGAGTGTGCGTATCTTTGTGACGGTCATAAGCACAAAGAGGAAGCCCTCAATGAGGATTGCCGTCAGCGCAAACTGCCAACTGTAGCCCATGGTGAGACACACGGTGAACACAAAGAAGGCGTTAAGACCCATACCCGGAGCAAGTCCGAATGGTTTCTTGGCATATAAAGCCATCACCAAAGTGCCAACGATGGCAGCAAGAGCTGTGGATGTGAACACAGCATTGGTGTCCATGCCCTGACTGGCAAGGTTGGAGAAGATGCTCGGATTGACAGCAAGAATATAAGCCATGGTGAGGAATGTGGTGATGCCCGCCATTACCTCGGTCTTGATGTTGTGCTTCGCGGGGTCGAAGCCGAATAATTTTTCTAACATATTTATTCAGATTTTAAAGGGAGATATTTAAAAGTCCCACTTCACACCAAGACACGGACGGCATTTGAAACCATCGGTAGAGCCGAAGTTGTTTGAAAGCTCCACCTCACCACCAATGCTCAGGTTCTCGCATCCTAAGTGCTGACCTACATTATACCAAAGTTGCGGCTCTGTGATGAACACAGTGTGGGCATTTCTTGCATTGTTGTTGTCGTCGGCCACATAGTGGGTCTCCCACCAGAAGTCGGCAAATCCGTCGAACTTCAATCCCTTCACACCGAAGATGTCGTTGCATGTCCATACGGCTGTGAACTGCATAGGCACGTTGGAGTCGGTAGCGCGGATTGTCTTGTAGAGAGCCTCAAGAGTCAACACATTTTTGAATGTCTTGTCGTGCATGAAATATTCCACACCGAAGAGCCAAGCGTTGTTGATGGGATAGTTCTTGGTGATACCGCCATTATACTCGGCGTGCAGGCTCCAATTCTTCAACGAAGAGTTTTTCCAGAAATTGAGTGCACGCGATATCTCGGTATAAGTTCCGCCTTGAGCCACATTCTTGCTGCCCGGAACCATCTTGTCGTAGTTGAAGTCGTGGTCTACGAAGAAGTAGGTGCTACCCCAGTTGTCCTGCTTGAACATCTCAAGAGTGAGGGTAACAAACTCTCGGTCGGAGCCGAAGTCATACAAAACCTGTGCATTGGTCTGTGCACTAACCTTTGTGGAGTTCATGACAAGAGCCATAAACAAAACGACCATAGAGGTCAGTTTGTTAATATTCATAATTTGTGAATTAAGTAAATGATGAAAAAAATAATATGTTGCAAAATTAAACATTTTTTTTGGAATATAAATATCTGTTATTATGAAATAAATGGTAACTTTGCAATTATTCTTGATTTTACGATTTTTTCTACTGAAATAAGCTGATAAAACAAACAAATACTTATATATATGAATCACAAGACATTGGCTTTAGGCTTATGCCTCGCGCTCGCTGCAACAGCTGGCGCACAGAACAAGCAGGGCGGTATTTCTGCCCAGATGCTTCAGAACATCGAGAATTTGCAGGGCAACACTGCTACCAACAAGGCTCTCGTCAACGCTCTCGCGTCGAACAAGATTGACGACTTGGCAAAGAACTTTGCCAACAAGACAACGTTCGACACACACTTCAGCGTGAAGACGCCCGAGCAGTCAATCCACAACCAGAAGAGTTCGGGACGCTGCTGGATGTTCTCAAGTTTCAACGTGTTCCGCTCTGACTATGCTCGCCAGCATGGCGACTCTATTGCTGTGGAGTTTTCTCACGCCTACCTGTTCTTCTACGACCAGCTTGAGAAAGCCAACCTTATGCTTCAGGGTGTCATCGACTGTGCCAAGAAGCCTATGGACGACCAGCGTGTGCAGTTCTTCTTCAAGAGTCCGCTCAACGACGGTGGTACATTCTGCGGTGCTGCCGACTTGGCTCCGAAATATGGCTTAGTGCCTATGTCTGTGCAGCCTGAGACTTTCTCTGCCGAGAACACTTCAAAGATGTCGTCGCTCATAGCTTCAAAGCTGCGCGAATTCGGACTGGAGCTTCGCCGCATGGTTGCCGAGGGCAAGAAGCCAGCTGCTATCAACCAGCGCAAGACCGAGATGCTCTCTACTGTATACCACATGCTCTCCATCACACTCGGCGAGCCGGTGAAGGAGTTCACCTATCAGTTCCGCACAAAGAGCGGCAAACCAGTTGGTGAGCCTCGCAAGTTCACTCCAAAGTCGTTCTACGACGAGGTGGTGGGCCATCCGCTTGAGGGCACTTTCATCATGGTTATGAACGACCCACGCCGCCCCTACCACAAGACCTACGAAGTGGAGTACGACCGCCACGTCTACGACGGACAGAACTGGAAATATCTCAACCTGCCTACCGACGAGATTGCACGCCTTGCCATTGCATCGCTCAAGGACGGCAAGAAGATGTACTCATCTTATGATGTGGGCAAGCAGTTCGACCGCGAGCTTGGCTATCTCGACACCAAGAACTACGACTACGGTTCGCTCTTCTCTACTACTTTCGGTATGAACAAGGCTGAGCGCATCTCTACATTCGACTCTGGCTCTACACACGCTATGACTCTCACTGCTGTTGACCTCGACAAGGACGGCAATCCGGTGAAGTGGGAAGTTGAGAACAGTTGGGGTGCATCCAATGGCTATAAAGGTTGCCTGATTATGAGCAACGACTGGTTCAACGAGTATATGTTCCGCCTTGTGGTGGACAAGAAGTATGTGCCAGAAAATATTCTGAAGGAGTTTGAGCAGAAACCACTCATGGTGATGCCCGAAGATCCATTGTTCGGACTTGATGATTAGGATATATATATATAAAAGTTGACGAGTTGACAAAAAAGTTGACGAGTAGACGAGTTGACAAGTAGACGAGCTGTTTGCTTTGTTGCAAAAATATATAAGCAACTTTATATAAGCATTAGTAACAGCTCGTCTACTCGTCAACTTTTTGTCAACTCATCAACTATCAGCTCGTCAACTTGTCTACTTGTCTACTCGTCAACTTATTTGTCAACTCATCAACTATCAGCTCGTCAACTTGTCTACTTGTCTACTCGTCAACTTTTTTGTCAACTCATCAACTTTTTGTCAACTCATCAACTATCAGCTCGTCAACTTGTCTACTTGTCTACTCGTCAACTTATTTGTCAACTTTTTATTCCTCCTCAAGCGCAGCCGTAAACTCGCGATGGAATGTCGAGAACAGATGTAGAATTTCTCGGCGTGCCTCCTCGTCGAGTTCCCAGATGCTTGCCTCGCCATTGCGGTCGGCAAGTATATGACGCACGCAGCGCGCTATTTTGCGTTTGTTGTTGCGTGCCTGTAGCTGGTCGCCCTGAATAGGCTTATGTGTGATATACGAGAATGCAGTAAGTCGGCGCATGAACGTCTCATAACGATTGAAGAGCAACGCCTGGCGCATCATCTTTTCCTGATCGGCATCAATGCCTTCCATATCGATAAGTCCCTCAAGATTCTCATGGCTCCAATCGTCTTCCTTTAGCCAGAACCACTGGAACACATATCGCTGTTCCATCTGCATGAGACGCTGAGCCAGACTGTCCTCGTCGACATTATCGTCCTTAGTAAACTGCTCGAAGGCAAAGCGTGCAAGCGACACACCATTCACCTCCACAGTGTCGGCTCCCTCAACATCCTCGCCAGTGAGCTGTATGCGCCAACGTGCCGACTTGTTCTTGATAAGAGCCGAATGCGCTCCCATCATAAGGTCGGCAAGCGAACCTTGAGCGTCGATTTCGTCGACCAGAGCAAGACGCTCGCGCATATCGCGCACCGAGAGACGTCCATCGTCGGTGAGCACACACATATAATTGAGTTTATTGTCGTCGAGCGAGAGCTGGAAACGGTCGTTGGTTGAGTCGCCAACAAACGAGTAGGCATAGTCTGCCACAGTATCGTGGGTTATCTCTATCTCGCCAGTCAATCGGTTGTCATCCTTGTCCATAACCGAGAATCCCACGTATGGAATAACCAGACGCAACGTGAACGGCTGTCCACCCTTTCGTGGCGTAAGGCGCACGGTAATGCCGTCCTCGCCAAAGTCGTCCTTCTTCACCACAAAGCCATCGTCGGTCTTCGTTGCACGGTCGATTTCCACCTTACCATAGTTCCACAAGAAGTTGAACACCATCTCCTGTTCGTTCTCGCTGACCACTCTTACAAAGCGGTCGGGCGCAACGCCAAGATAAATCGCATCGGCAGGTTTCACCTCTTCGTCGTCGTCACCAAGAACGGCTATCTGTAGACGACCTATCATTGGGTCGTCTTCCCAGTCGTCCTCGTCAGCTCCTTCGGCACGGAACACCACAAACGTCAGACGATGCTGCTCGCGGGTGCCGTCCTCACGACAAAGGAAGTAGGATGTCTCTTCAGGTACGTAAATGGGGGTACTCAAATAAGGGCTCATGCATCGAGCCGAATATTCTACCTCTGTCCAGGCAGAGGCATTGGAATTTGACTTATTGGTTGACATATTAAAATTAACAATGTTATCCTTTAAATGGGTTCTTGCTAAAGTTTCGAGAAGTTAATTTTCCTAACAAATTAATTTGTTTCTTCAAAATCCACATATTCACCCTCGTCCTTGGCGAATATCTTGCGGTTAGCCTCTTGTGGCGAACGCTGGTCGTAGAGTTCTTCGTTGACGTATGTAGCACCGCCATTGCCTCCCTGGCTTTGACCTGAATTCGACGACGAGCTGCCCGACGTGGCCGACGAGCTACCGTTTGTTGCCGAGCCATAGGTGCCCGTTCTACTATTTTGCCTTTGTTGGCCATTTCTTGCTCTGGAGCCTCCAACGAATGTGCGAGCTATGCGCTTCACACGCAGGTAGAGATAGACGACAATACCAAAAATAAATATTGCCGTCAGAATAGCCACAAGAAATATCGATTTCAGAAAAAGTCCGAATATTGCCATAACATTTTTGCTTTGGGTTTACTTAATCAGTGATTTAATTGTTCGCTGCATGTATATGGACAAACACCGTGCCACTTTATTTCTGCTTGCTCTTGGCAATAAGGTCGTCCATTACAGAAACGATAAAATACCATGCTATGATAACCCAGAAACTCTCAATCAATCCAAGCCACAGTATCATCGCAGCCGCAAAAACTATGAACGAGTAGCGCAGCTCGTTGCCCTTCCATCCCCACTGCTTGAACTTGAGCGCAAACATGGGAATCTCCGACACCATAAGCCATGAACTGACGCACACCATGCACATCATTGCCACTACCATCCACGGCGACGACTCTATCTCCCCGGTACGCGACACAAGCAGCGAACCCCAAAACAGGGCGTTGGCAGGTGTTGGCAGTCCGATGAACGATGTTGTCTGACGTGTGTCGAGATTGAACTTGGCAAGGCGCAACGCCGAGAAAGCTGCCATAACAAAAGCAAAGTATGGCAGATAGGGAGCCACGGGCTCAAGCACCGAGGGATAGTCCATCACCTTCAATTGAGCAAACACAATGGCAGCCGGCGCAACTCCAAACGTCACGTCATCGGCAAGCGAGTCAAGTTCTTTGCCTATCGGCGAGCTCACACCTAACAGACGGGCACTCATGCCGTCGAAGAAATCGAACACTGCTCCTATGACTATCCACAACAATGCCATCTTGGCGTCGCCGCTCAGGGCATAGACTGTGGCAACACATCCCGAGACAAGATTGCCGCAGGTTATAGTGTTGGGAATGTTGCGAGTTATGAAGTTTGCCATAATACAACTATTTTTAAACCCTTTTTCTTAAAAAAGCTTATTCTCTTTTTTTAAGCTATTCTATTTTTAAAGGCTATTCTATTTTAGCCTTATTCTATTTTTTAGCCTTTTTCTATTTAAGTTTGGCTATAACAGTCTGGTCGCCAGTAGTGGCTTGTCCCATCTTGACGCAAATCTCTGTGCCGAGCGGCAGATACACGTCAACACGCGAACCAAACTTGATAAATCCCAGATGCTCGTCGATATAGCACTCCTCGCCCTGCTTGGCATAGGTGACAATGCGGCGCGCAACGGCTCCAGCTATTTGGCGGCATAGGATGTCGGTGCCCTCGGGTGTAGTTATCACCACATCGGCGTGCTCGTTCTCCTCGCTCGCCTTTGGCAGCCATGCCTTGTGGAAGTTGCCGTTGTGGTGAGCCACCAACTTCACCTTGCCATCAACTGGAAACCAGTTGGCATGCACATTGAAGAGGCTCATGAATATGCTCACCATGATGCGGCGCTCGTGGAAGTATGTGTCCTCGTCGACCTCCTCAATCACTACGATGCGACCGTCGGCAGGAGCCACTACTATACGCTCTGTATCTTCTTGGGGAAAGAAACGCACTGGGCAACGGAAGAAGTTCACCACAATGCCATATACAATACCCATGACCGCTGTGAAGCACCAAAACGGAGCCTTATTGTCGACATATCGCCACAAAAGGATGGCTATGGCGGCAATGGCTATAAAACCATACACAAGTGTGTCGGTGCCTTCACGATGGATTCGTATTTTCTTAAATTTTTTGATTCTTTTAATCATTGTTGATATTGGGGGTTAGGCTGTAATTGGTTGTTGTTAACTATCGCTCATTGTGCGTCCAAACAAATAAAATGACAAAAGCCACAATGCACGGACACGGTTTATCTTTGCAAAGGTATCGCTTTTTTGTGAAAATGACAAATTTTTTAAAGTTTCTTTACGGCTGCGTATAATATTATTGTATATTCCTTAATTAGTTTGTGTGACTTTATAAGTTTTTGTAACTTTGCAACATCAAATCAAATTCAGTTTTCAACAATGCAAGATTTCATACATCTACACGTACATACATACTACTCCATCCTCGACGGACAGTCGCCAGTGCAGAAGATTGTCGACAAAGCTGTGGCAAACGGCATGAAGGGAATGGCTATCACCGACCACGGCAACATGTTCGGTGTGAAGGAGCTGTATAACTACTGCAACAAGATAAACGGAAAACTGAAGGCCGACGGCAAGGAGCCGTTCAAGCCCATATTCGGATGCGAAATGTATGTTGCCCACCGACGCAAGTGCGACCGTGTGAAGGAGAAGGGCGACATGGGCGGCTACCACCTCATTGTGCTTGCCAAGAACTACAACGGCTACAAGAATCTCATAAAGCTCGTATCGCGTGCTTGGGTCGACGGCTACTACATGCGACCACGTACCGACCGCGAGGACCTTGAGAAATATCACGAGGACCTTATAGTGTGCTCGGCATGTATCGCTGGCGAGGTGCCTGCCAAGATTCTAAAGGGCGACATGGAGGGAGCACGCGAGGCTCTTGAGTGGTATAAGCGTGTGTTTGGCGACGACTACTATCTGGAGCTACAACGCCATGAGGTGAAGGATCCCCACCAGCGTGCCAACCGCGAGACTTTCCCCCTACAGCAGCGTGCCAACAAGGAGCTGATAAAGCTTGCCAAGGAATATGGCGTGAAGCTTGTGTGCACCAACGACTGCCACTTTGTCGACCAGGACAATGCCGAAGCCCACGACCATCTGCTATGTCTTGCCACTGGCAAGGACCTCGACGACCCCAACCGTATGCTCTACTCCAAGCAGGAGTGGTTTAAGACTCGCGAGGAGATGAACGACATCTTCTCTGATGTGCCCGAGGCTCTCAGCAACACCATTGAGATATTAAATAAGGTGGAGTTCTACTCCATCGACCACGCCCCCATCATGCCTTTCTTCCCCATCCCATCTGAATTCGGCACCGAGGAGGAAACCCGCAAACGCATTTCGCCCGAAGAACTATTCCGCGAGTTCACCACCGACGAGAACGGCAACGAGATTATGTCGCACGAGGATGCGGAGAAGAAAATCAAGAAACTCGGAGGTCTCGACAAACTCTACCGCATTAAGTTTGAGGCCGACTATCTTGCCAAACTCGCCTACGACGGTGCCAAGGAACTCTATGGCGACCCTCTGTCTGAGGAGGTGCACGAGCGCGTGAAGTTCGAGCTCCACATTATGAAGACCATGGGTTTCCCTGGCTACTTCCTCATCGTGCAGGACTTTATCAACTCTGCTCGCAAAGAGCTTGGCGTCATGGTGGGTCCGGGTCGTGGCTCGGCTGCCGGCTCGGTGGTGGCATATTGTCTTGGCATCACCAAGATCGACCCTATCAAGTACGACTTGCTGTTCGAACGTTTCCTCAACCCCGACCGTATATCCCTTCCTGATATCGATACCGACTTCGACGACGACGGACGCGGCAAGGTGTTGGAATGGGTGGAGGATAAATACGGCCACGACAAGGTGGCTCACATCATCACCTACGGCACCATGGCAACCAAGAACTCCATCAAGGACGTGGCTCGTGTAGAGAAGCTGCCACTCGATGTGTCGAATCGACTGTGCAAGGCTATCCCCGACAAGTTGCCCGACGGTATGAAGATGAATCTGCCCAACGCCATAAAGTGCGTGCCCGAGCTTCGCGACGCCGAGGCAAGTGCCAACCCGCTGCTTGCCAACACCATAAAATATGCCAAGATGCTTGAAGGCACTGTGCGCGGCACGGGCATTCATGCCTGTGGCACCATCATCTGTCGCGATGCCATCTCCGACTGGGTGCCGGTGTCTACAGCCGAAGATAAAAGCGACCCCGGACATAAGCTTCTTGCCACACAATACGACGGACACGTCATCGAGGAGACGGGCCTCATCAAGATGGACTTCCTCGGACTCTCCACTCTATCGATTATGAAGGAGACGGTGGAGAACATACGTCTGACCAAAGGCATCACTGTCGACCTCGACACCATACCCATCGACGACGAGCTTACATATAAACTCTATCAGGAGGGCCGCACCATAGGCACCTTCCAGTTTGAGTCGGCTGGCATGCAGAAGTATCTGCGCGAGCTGCGACCCACCGTCTTCGAGGACCTCATCGCCATGAACGCCCTCTATCGTCCGGGACCTATGGACTACATACCCTCGTTCATCGCCCGTAAGAACGGCAAGGAGGAGATAAAGTACGACATCCCCTGCATGGAGAAGTACCTCAAGGACACCTACGGCATCACCGTCTATCAGGAGCAGGTGATGCTTCTCTCGCGCCAGCTTGCCAATTTCACCCGTGGCGAGTCAGACGCATTGCGTAAGGCTATGGGTAAGAAGAAGAAGGCCATCGTCGACGCCATGAAGCCTAAGTTTATCGAGGGCGGCAAGAAGAACGGCCACGACCCAAAGGTGCTTGAGAAGATATGGGCCGACTGGGAGAAGTTTGCATCCTACGCCTTCAACAAGTCTCACGCCACATGCTACTCATGGGTGGCCTATCAGACAGCCTATCTCAAGGCCCACTACCCTGCCGAGTTCATGGCTGGCAACATGAGCCGATGCATCAACGACATTGGCAAGATAACCAAGCTTATGTCTGAGTGCCAGAACATGGGTATTCCATGCTTAGGACCCGACGTAAACGAGAGTCAACGCAAGTTCTCTGCCAACAAGAAGGGCGAGGTGCGATTTGGCCTCTCTGCCATCAAGGGCATGGGCGACGCGGCTGCCATCAACATCATTGACGAACGCGAGAAGAACGGACCCTATAAGGACATCTTCGACTTCGTGCAGCGCATCAACCTCTCTGCCGTCAACCGCAAGGCTCTTGAGTCGTTGGCTCTGAGTGGAGGCTTCGACTCGTTTGGCATAAAACGCGAACAGTACTTCGGCACAAATGCCAAGGGCGACACCTTCATCGAGACTCTCCTGCGCTATGGCCAGGTCTACCAGACCGAGCAGTCGTCGATGCAAAACTCCCTGTTCGGCGATATGGGCGGTGTGGAGATAACCACCCCACCCGTTCCCGAGACAGAACCATGGAGCACAATGGAATTGCTCAAGAAGGAGCGCGACCTTGTGGGCATATATCTCTCGGCTCACCCTCTCGACGATTATGCAGTGGTGCTCAACCACATGTGCAACCTTAAATGCTCGCAGGTGGGCAGGGAGATGGACAAGAAGGAACTCGCCAAGTTCGAGGAACTATCGTTCGGTGGCATCGTCACGGCTGTATCGTCGCGCTTCACCAAGACCAATAAGCCTTTCGGCATTGTCACCATCGAAGACTTCGATGGTTCGGGCGAACTGGCTCTCTTTGGCGAGGAGTGGACAAAATGGCAGAGTATGCTACAAGAGGAATATCCCGTCTACATCACGGCTCGCTGTCAGCAGCGATTCCGCAACAACCCGGATGCCTACGACTTGGTGATAAAGAAGATTGAGTTTCTCACCGACGTGAAGGACAAGTCGATTGACAAATTCACCATCTACATCGACTCCACCATGTTCAAAGAGGCAGCAATGACCGACCTTGAGACAATGCTGCGCAGTTGCCAGGGTCACGTGCCACTCTACTTCAACATCCACGACACCGAGCACAATACTAATATAGAGATGTATAGCCGCAACGTAACAGTAGACGTGAACAAGAAACTGCTCAGTTTCCTCGACGAGATGAACGCACAGACGGGCGAACAGCACAGCGTGCGCTATGCCATCAACTAAATAGTTTGGCACAAACTTTGATATTATTAATTTATTAACACTAAACCCAATAAAATCAAGAAAATGGAAGTAAAAATCACAACCGAGAACATTGAAGAGTACAAGAATGGCTCATTGCCATTGGTAGTTGACCTTTGGGCTACATGGTGCGGTCCTTGCCGCATGATTGCTCCTATCGTTTCTAAGCTCGCCGAGGAATACGACGGCAAGATTGTTGTAGGCAAGTGCGACGTAGAGGAGAACGACGACGTTGCTGCTGAGTATCGCGTACGCAACATTCCTACAATCCTCTTCTTCAAGGGTGGCGAACTCGTAGGCAAGCACGTAGGTGCCATCACCGAAGGCGACCTCAAGGCTAAGTTCGACGAACTGCTGTAATCCATCAGTCTTTACACTCCTAAAACAATAAGGGTGTGGCAAAAGGGCGTTATCACACAACAACCCTTTTGCTACACCTTTTTTCTTTCTATTCCTTCTCCACAAACAAGTCATCCAGCGCCACTTCACTTTGACTGTAGCATATTACTTCTGTTTTAGTATTGCATGATAGCAATGCAAAAATAGAACAAAATACTGTGAATATGATGAATAGCACTTTTCATATATTTCCTTTCGATATGTAGTTTAACGCTTTTGGGAGAAAATGTTACTTCTCCTCCTCAACTATTTCAATAAGCAAATAATATCTTCTTTCCATTTTTAATGTACACCTGTCCTTTGTGCGGATTTATCACTTTTCTGCCCATTAAATCATAAACACAATTCTTGGAATCATATTGTTCGGTGGTGACATTATGTATTGATGTTGGGAAATCATCCGTTTCTATAAAGTTGGTGAAGTAGTTCCATCCCCAAGCCTTGCGATATTTTTCGGCAGTTCCCACAGGTACATAGACGGGGATGTCATTAGGCGTACTCGGAGAATCGTATCCCCCAAATGGAGTGTAGCCAATATTGAGAGTGCTCACCTCACATACTGGAGGTTCTGAAGCCATACAATAAATACGCTTTACACCTGTCAAATAGGTACAACACTCCTCACCTAAGAAATTCAATGTTTCAGGAAAGACAAGTTGCCCAAAGGCATAACAACTCTGAAAGGCATCTTTTTCGATATTTTCAAGTTCAATCGGTAACTCAACATCGTTTAAACGCCAACAACTTTGAAAAGCTTCCTTGCCAATACTTTTTACTGATGACGGAATGTTTACATGGCTCAAATTTATGCAGCAGTCTGCAAAGTTATTGGGAATACGCTCTATTCCATCAGGCAGATGCATCTCCTTGAGTTCTTTGTTTAGTTGAAATGCGAAAATACCTAAGTTCTGACAAGAATTGGGAATACGCACTTCTTTCAACCTACAAGCGTAAAATGCAGCATCACCTATCTTTTCCAATCCTTCAGGAAGGTTGATAGATGATATTTTTGCACGCCAGAATGCCGCTTCGCCAATTTCTTTTATGGTGGAAGGCAAAACGACTTTTCCTGTCAAGTTCGTACAATTCGCAAAAACGGCTCCGTCTAACTTCTCAAATCCTTCTGGGAAGACTAAAGGGTCTGTCTTCAGATTCTCACATTGCTCGAATGCAGAACCACCTATATACTGCAGTTCGGACGGAATGTTTACATCTTCAAGATTTACCACATACGAGAATGCCGCATCTTCGATTCTTTTGATTCCGTTTGGCAATATAATTCGCCTAAGGTGTATTAGGGTTATGTATCCATCTTCTATATTCAATTGCTCTGAATGCCAAAAAGCATCTTCGGGGATGATGCCATTTTTAACTTCGGCATTTTCCATATTTATAACCGAAAGCTTTCCGTTAAAGGAAGCATCCCACAGTGTGTGGAAATCTACATCATCGACAGTTCCCCTAACGACTAAGGAGTCAACTTTATAGATGTTGTCCCCTAACAGTTTCGCCAAATCTCCTCCATGCGATGTTATGTCCATGCTATTAAAATCGCAATTACCATCTATAGCCTTAGGAGCTTTTGTTGAATATTTATAACTGTTTATCTTTAACCTGCCGACAATATCTGCTTCTGTTTGCTGTCCATACGTAGACATTGTGAATGTGATAAAGAAGAGTAAAAATTGTAAAATCTTCAATACATTTTTCATACCACCAAATGTTATAGTTAATACTATTGTTAATGAACACATTGAATCTATATTCGGGTTCACGCAGTCAAATTTACACCAAATCAGCAAAAAAACAACTAACAAGCTATAAACATTTTGTTTTTTTAGACATTTTAACACATATTACAAACGTGTGCGTAAACAATATGTAGAACGTAATATTTCATTGCTATTTGCATCGTTATGATATTATTTTTACGATTCTATTTATAGTACTCATAACTAAATCATAATAATTCGTAAAATGAAACCTTTGCCTAATTCTCACTATCGGCATTTCCATTTATTTTCTTTTACTATCATTTTTATAACATTTCCGAAACTTTTTATCCAAAATATTTGCAAGATGAAATATTATTCGTAAATTTGGCGCGGTTATAGAAGTATTGCCCATTTTGTTGCAGCACTAAACTGGGTAGATACTTCGACACCACCCTTTTGCTTGTAATAACATTGATTGACAGTGCTGCCTAAAACCCTAAATTATCTATGAGGAATTTTAACTTGATTATCTCGGCAACGTTGTGTTCCCTCATGCTTTTCCCGACAGTGTCCTACGGACAGAAGACTCCTATGGGCAAGTTTGCACGTGCAGCGATGAAGGCCATGCCAAAGTCTATCGACTACAACAGCATGACTACACGTGCCGACGATGAAATTCCCACCAAGACTGTTGTTGACCAGCATTTCGACAAATGGACAGCTGGCACTAATGACGAGCCCGACTCGGAGATGTTGGGAGGAAGCCAAAACAGTTATGCATTGCCCGAAGACATGATGGGTATGCCAGGATGGACTGGCAATGAGGTTTATCAGGCAGGCAAGGCTTGTGCCATACGCATGTTTATGTCGGAGTATGGCGATCTCAGAGGTGGTTTTATCAGTACGCCCGAGATGGAGTTGAGTGGCGACGTGGTGCTAACATTCCGCGCACGCTGCCTAAAGGAAGGCGATAAAGGCATAATCCGTGTTGCACTATGCGACAACTACGAGGGCCCTGTTGATGACCGTGATTTTGAGATTACCGACGAGTGGCAGGAATTCACCTTTGCCACCGACCAAGCCACATTCAATCCTAACAACATATTCCAGTTCTCGGCAGAGGAAGTCGACCTCTTGATTGACGACGTAGTGGTGACACGCAAGGCCAACAAGATAGCAGCACCCGAGGTGCTAACTCCAATCAACAACTCAACGACATCGTTCACTGCACGCTGGAATCCTACAACGTCGGCAAGCTCCTATCTGTTGCATGTCTACCGCAAGGAGATGCCCGAAAACAGTGTTGAACCTGGCACTCTGTCTGAGAATTTCGACGGAATAAACATCAACGACGACGGAACGACTATCAATCAGACCAATCCTAACTATCCCGAAGGATGGACTATCAATCTCTCATCGAAAGGCACTCAGGATGTCTACACATCTGAAGGCAATTACAGCTCTGCTCCGTTGGCACTGTGTCTTGATGCCGAGGGCGACGAGATTATTTCGCCCGAGACACCTGCTCCAATCACGTCGTTGTCGTTCTGGGTTAAGCCAAGCTCAATGGAGAATGAGACCGACTATATCTTCTCATTGGTTCAGGTGTCGGTATATAGCGAGAAGTATGGATGGACTCCTATCGCCAATATGCCCAACTACTATATGCAGGCTGACGGTGGACAATACTCGTTCACATCCGAACAGATTGGCGAAGGAGTGACAAGAGTGAAGTTCTACTTCATACAAAAGAACTCGGTAAACTTTGCCATCGACGATGTGAAGATCGATTATGCCACACAGCGTGTGCCTGTGACGCAACTCGAAAAGGAGTTGACAGAGACAAGCTACACTATGGACATCGAACCCAACTATGAGTATTTCTATAATGTAAGAGCCAAGAATGGCAGCATTGTGTCGAAACCAACGCCCGACATGTGGGTTGACGGAATTCTTGGAGTGAAGGTGGAGGCTAAGGAAGCAACCAATGTTTCTGAAACTTCATTTACTGCCAACTGGACTGAGCTATATAATGCCGATAAATACAAGCTCAATGTGATGAAGGTGCTTGAGGCTAAAGAAGACATGGAGAACGTTGTGGTGTTGAGCGAAGACTTCAACGCCATTGGCCAGGGCACTGTAGACAATCCCTACAATCCCTACACCTATGTATTCAACCTCGCTGAAAACGGCTATACTTCAACTGAATGGCTGTTGCAGTTGCCTTATCTTGCCGACGGAATGGCTGGAGCACAACAGCCCAACGTATGGATGGGATTGGCAGGACTGGTTACATCACCACGACTCGACCTCACTTGCGATGGCGGAGCTTTCGACGTTGACGTGAAGGCATACAACACATTTGCTGGCGACACTCTGTTTGTGATGCTTATGAAGGACTACACTGACAATGTAGCAACCGATAGCCGCATCATGCCACTGAAGTTGGACGGCACTGGCATGACATCTGCCACCATTCACTTTGAAGCTACCGACGACAAGAACTTGCGCGAAAACGTGATTCTCGCCTTTATGAGTATGTATGGACAGCCCTACTTCATCGACGAGGTTACTATCCGCCAAAATGTGCGCAAGGGTGAGACTCTTGTAGCTCCTTACTCCGTACTGTATCCTAACGCGAGTGGCTATGAGGTGAGCGGTCTCGACTCTAAGTTTAAATATGCCTACGATGTGACAGCAATGAGAACTAAGGACTTCACCAACTATGTTTCCGACCCTTCCGACCGCATATACGTGAAGGATCCCGCAACAACGGTTGGCAAATTGCTTACCGACGGCAAGGCGTTGAACGTGAAAGTTGAGCGTGGCAACATAACTGTTGACACCGAACACAATGCTGTCTATGTATACGATATGCAAGGCAAAAAGGTGGCTAATGCCGCAAGAGGAAAGCATGTTATCAACCTGACACCGGGCGTTTATCTTGTTAAAGCAGGCGAGAAAACAGCAAAGGTTGTTGTGCCGTAAAACCAGACTGATTTGATATGTAACAGTTTAGGAATTATCTATATAAAGTAGTAGGAGGATGTGCAATTTTTGGCACACCCTCCTATTTCTTTATTGCAAGTAATACACAAAAAAAAGTTTTGCTTAAAAAATGTGACATAAGTGACATAAACCGTACAAACGACTGACATTCAATAAATTAACGGATGGTAGATACATGTCAGATATAAGAATATTTCAGCCTATGTGCCAGCCTAAAAATTAGACTCATGGTGTCAATATCGAAAAATATACATTATATGAATCCCAAAAAGATTGTTACCAGAACCTGAAACAAGTGATACCAGAACCTAAAACAAATGATACCAGAACCAAAAACGAGTGATACCAGAACCTGAAACGAGTAATACCAGAACCATCTGCAAAGACTCTCAAATCAGCCCCAATCGTTCCGATGGTTGCTTGCGAACCTTTGTTACGAGCGTATGAACGCAATAGCAATCTTGTAGTAGTTGCGATTAATTTCATCTACTCGCGAAACATCTTTCTTTATGACAGCATTCAGTTTCCTCTGTTGGCTGTATTTCGTTTCATAATTAGGAAATCTTAGGAGAATAATTTTTCTGCTAACACCCAAGTTTACTCATACTATATGGGCCCTTCGCCATATTTTATGTCTTTTTACGTTACTTTTTTTATGTTTTTACGTCTTTTTACGGTAGCCAAAATTTTGGGGAAACAAAGAAAATGAGTAAGTTTATAAGCAAATTTGTTCTGAATAACTAAAACCTTGATGCTTAATCGACAAAATAATAAAAATTTATATATGTATATGAATCATTTTACCAATCCATTCCAATGGTCGCACACCGACCATTCTTTGTTGGGCAGAGCCATGAGCCGAAAGTTCGCTCTGTTCCCATTGATGTTGCTCATGTTGTTGCTTCTGCCTACACGTATGGTGGCGGAGACGGCAGCTTCCAGTTCTAAGTATATAGCAACGTATGATTCCTCCACCGAGACCTTGACTTTCAGGAAAAATGTGGATGAAAGCCTTCCAAGCAATAGTGTTTGGGTGGAGGATAAGGAAACGTTGTATGACATGGCAAAAGAATTGGGATTGGAAGATTACTCAATAAAGCATGTTACATTCGATGAGAGTTTCAAAACATTCACTCCGACATCGTTGAGCTATTTCTTTACATATAATCTGGAAACAATTACAGGTCTGGAAAATTTGAATACAAAAAATGTGACGAATATGCAAGGAATGTTCCAGGGCTGCTTAAAACTCAAAGAACTCGATGTCACTCATTTCAATACAGCGAATGTGACGAATATGATTGGTATGTTCCGTAACTGCGAAGCTCTCACCTCGCTCGATGTCACTAACTTCAATACAGCGAATGTGACGAAAATGAGCGATATGTTCAGTTACTGTCAAGCTCTCACCTCGCTTGACGTCACTAACTTCAATACTGAAAATGTCACCGAGATGGGTGGCATGTTCAATGGCTGCTATAATCTTTCCTCTCTCGACGTCACTAATTTTAATACAGTGAAAGTGACGAATATGAACTATATGTTCTGGCACTGCTATAAACTTTCCTCTCTCGACGTCACTAAATTCAATACAGGGAAGGTGACGAATATGAGAGGAATGTTCTCTGACTGCAAAGCTCTCACCTCACTCGACCTCACATACTTCAATACTGAGAATGTGACGAAAATGGAATATATGTTTTCAGATTGCTTGGAGCTCACTGCCATTTTCGCCAGCAATAAGTTTGTAACACATCAGGTATCTACAAGTAACGACATGTTCAGCAATTGTAAAAAGCTCAAAGGTGACAAAGAATGGACAGAAGACAATGCTACCGACAAAACCTATGCCACAATAAATGGCGGTTATTTCACTAGAAATAATGCATACCCTTGTGTGAAATATGCTGACGGAACACTGACCTTCTATTACAAAAACAATAAGACTTTGGGCGAAAATGAGTATGAACTCAATAGTGACAAAAAAGCCCCTGAATGGTTAACTTACAAAGATAATATTACCAATGTTGTGTTCGATGCTTCGTTTGCTAAGGCAAGACCAATGAGTTGCTATCAGTGGTTCTATGAATGCAAAAAACTGAAGCAAATAGAAGGCATAGAGTATCTTAACACTGAGGAAGTGACGAATATGGAAGGAATGTTCACAAACTGCCAAGCTCTCACCTCGCTGGATGTCACTAATTTCAATACAGAGAAGGTTACGACAATGAAAAACATGTTCGCAAACTGCCAAGCTCTCACCTCGCTGGATCTCACTAATTTCAACACAGCGATAGTGGAGGCTATGTTCACTATGTTCTATGACTGCTCAGCTCTTACAACCATCTACGCCAGTGATAAGTTTGTAATAACCAAAGATATTTGGGATGCTGTCATGTTCTATGGATGTACAAAACTTAAAGGTGCTATAGAATATGATGAGAAGAAGATAGAGCGAGACTACGCCAACTACAAGACTGGTTACTTCACCAAGCTGGTAGGCAAGAATGGCGATGAGAAGATAGGAGCAGTGGGAAAAACTCTTACTGCGGATAATCTCACTCTTGCCGATGATAAGGATTTCGTAGCTTACGAGCCATTCGCAGCCAAGGCTGCGTCTTATAGCCGCACTATTAAGACTGGCACTACCTGGGGAACTCTCTGCTTGCCTTTCGAGGTATCGCTCGCAGAACAGAACTTCCGTGCATTCAAGCTCCTTTCGGCTAACGAGGCAACTAATACTGTAGAACTCGAAGAGGTTAATACAAGTATCGAAGCTGGTACTCCTGTCATTATAAAGATGAACGATGGAGCAAAATCGCTTAGCTTCTCTGTAGACAACAAGGAGATTGCAAATAACGTAAAGACCGCAGCAACTGCTGACGGCAACTATCAACTTCAGGGTCTCTATGCACAAAAGGAGTTCAGCAAGGATGTTGACAACAACTGCTACATCGTGAAGGGCGACAAGCTGATGAACCCTGCCAAGCTGTTGAATAATACTAATGTAACAAAGGTGGCAAGCAATCCATTCCGTGCTTACATGGTAGACAATACTTCGTCTGCTGATGGCGCCAAGATGTTCTGCATCGGCTTAAGTGGCAACTCTACAGCCATCGACACCCTCAACACCATCGCCAACGACAAGGCTGAATACTTCGACCTGCAAGGCAAGCGCCTCAACGAGCCTCAAAAGGGCATCAACATCGTGAAGCGTGGCAACAAGACAATGAAAGTTATAATCAAATAAACACTTTGAAAACTATGAAAAAGAAAGAATACAAAAAGCCCGAAATGAAGATCTTCCAAATGGAGACACAGGCTATACTCGCTGGATCTTATATCAGGAAGGCAACAGAAGAGGATTACAGAAATTTAGACGAGTATATAGAAGAAGGCTGCATCTATGCAGACTAAATGTAGGAGGATATGGCATCCCTACCATATCCTCTCTGCCATAATTGTCAAGCTGATTTAGTGGAGGGAGTCAAAACTCCTACTGTTTCCTCAGTTGGCTGTATTCTGTTTTTTACACTTCCTTCCAATCAACCAATCCCTTTCCCATATCATCCAGTTCTATGGCAAGGGCTATCACCTTTCGCTTGTCTGCCTTGAAAGGTTCGGCATATTGTTTGGCTCTCATCTGTTCTGTGGCAGCATCTATGCCACCGTTATTGCTGAGCTTTAGTTCGAGAACATAAACGAAGTTGGTGGTTTCTACCACCATATCTATCCTACCCGTAGCTATCATCTTTTCTACTTCTACACGGCAACCTATGGCATTGAATATGGTGCTCATAATCAAGCGGTAGCGCTCCTCCATATCCATGCTGGCAAGCTTCTTGTTGCTATAAGGCACATCCGCAATAAGGGCTTTAAGGCATTTCATGGCTTCGGGCAGATTACCAAGCTTTAGGGAATACAACAACATATTCTGGGTTGATATTACTTGTGCATTCGATTGCAATGTCAAGGCTGGCAATACAATCTTATATAGAGCCTTTCGAACTTCATAGTTTGGAATGCCAAGCAAATAAATCCCTTCGATATACCCCTTTATCGTAAGATAGCCCGACTGATAGAGAAATAGTTCCGCTCCGCCACCGGTAACATCAGAAGTCTCTATGGTGTCGCTGTCTATCGGACAATTATCAAAATCTTTCAACCTTATTTCTATATCATCCACAAACTTTGGAAGCAAGGAGGTTGCGCCCGACGAAGCCCAGTAGTTCTTCAGTTTGGAATCAGCGAGGGCATTGATAAGACTGAACGGATTGAATATATCCACCATATTCTCATAACAGAAATGATAGCCGTCGTAATAGGCTGTCAACTGTTCAACGGCTTCATCGATAGTCCATCCATTTTTTGATGCCAATCTGCTGATTTCGGGTTTGAAATCTCGGAGCACTTCTTCCTTCGTTATACCGCAGATGGCTGCATACTCAGGGTCAAAACTGATGTTGCTCAGATTATTTAGCACTGAGAAGAGAGAGATTTGCGTAAACTTGGTGATGCCAGTGATAAAGACAAACTTCTCGTATTTATCCTGAGATTTCAAGACGGCAAACACTTCTCTGTATATGGAGGTACACGCTTCATGGTGAGGAGTCTTCCAGGAATGCTGCAATGGCGAGTCGTATTCGTCGATGAGAATAGCAACCTGCAAACCGGTTTTGTTGTAAGCTGCCTCAATGATATTCTTGAATCTTACGGCAAAAGAACTATCCTGGCGCACTACAACTTCATACTCCGTCTCAAGAGTATGAAAGGCATCATCCAAATAGCTTCTTACACTTTCCAGCTCAGCCCCCGCCTGACTCATATCCAGCCTTATAACAGGACGCTTCACCCATTCCGTCTCCAGCTGCATTATCTTCAATCCTTCGAACAGTTCCTTCTTTCCCAAGAAGTATGATTCGAGTGTGTCGACCAGCACTGACTTGCCAAATCGGCGTGGGCGGCTTAGGTAATTATACTTTTTCCCCCTGTTGGCAAGTTGCCAGATAATATCTGTCTTGTCAACATACAGGCATCCTTGCTTTCTGATTTCCTCAAAAGACTGGATGCCTACGGGCAATTTTCTATCGTTTGTCTCTACCATAATTCCTTTGCTTTAGTTTTCAAGTGCTAATTTACGATTATTTCCTCAAACCGCCATGTCTTTATCTGCTTTTCTATATATAGATGTGTTCCTTCACCATCTTTTACCTTCTTGATCTTCTGTATCCATGAATCCGTTCCTGCAATTCAGTTGCTTATATTCAGAAAAGCAAGACATGTCGGCTGTAGATATAATACCGTAGAATACGACCAACGGCTGCTATTTCTATATCATTCAATAGAAATAGCAGCCGAAGCATCATTTAGCAATAGGGCTTTACTTCATATACAATTTCAACGTCGTAGTCTGGTCTCCCACTTCCACGTTTTGTGTTTCCAACACGCCGTTACCATTCATATATTTAACAGTATACGACTGGTTCTTTTCCACTTTGAAGGTGAGGACATCGTTCATATCCTGAGTGGCACCAGTGCTGCGACCGCCGAAAAGCTTTTCTTCACCCTTGAACACGTCCAAGTTGGTAGCTACACGATCGCCAGAATCTTCTGCATGATCCTTGTCCTTGAACACCATTACTCTTAAGGCAACATGTTTGTCGTCATCGGGAACAGCCGACAGTTGTGCTCTATATAAGCTGGTGTAGCGGTCGGTTACGTTCTCGGCATGAACGTAGCGGAGGTCCATATCCCATACTAAGGGGAAGTAAGAGCCAGTTGGCTTGAAGGAAGCAGCATATATGGCCTTGCGCAAGTCTTCCTTGATGGCCTTGCCAGCATCAGTAAGGAACCACGACTTATCCAAGTCTTCAGAAGGATAATACTCAGTGAAACGCCATTTGCCGTCAATCCACACCTCATTCCAGTTGTGGTTGCCACGATCGTCATACCAAGCAGGAGTGCCAGCCACACGCGAAGGAATGCCTACAGCACGGAAAGCATCGGTAAGCAAGATGGACAGGCCCGAACAAGAAGCCATGTGCTGACGCATAGACTCATAAGGGGCCTGGTCGGGTTTCTCACGCTTCGTATTATAATCAACCATCAGTTCGTCGCGCACATTCTTGTTTACAGAATCAATAGCCTCGCGCATGGTCTTACAAGAAGCCACGTATTTCTTGAAACGATTGTAGAAGTCCTTACGCCAGTTTTCGCGGTTCTCGTTCAAGTTGACATAAGCCACCACATCGTTCAAGAAAATATCGTTGGGCACATCTTTAGCCCATGGGAACTCGGTCCTTGCCTTGTAGGCATACGACACATTTTCCAACAAGAAGTCGGCAGTCAAAGCCTTGGCGTCTCTTTCGGGCATGTAGGAAATAAGGAAAGCCACACCCTCCTTCTGGTCGGCAGGAGCCTCCTTCAACGCCTTTTTCAACTCCTTAGCATTATCTCCAGCTGTAACCATAGCCTGATTCAGCAATTCATGATACTCCTTAGGCACTCCGGCATACTTGCCACCTGAACAAGCAGACAGACCCAATGCCAAAAGCACAACCAAACTCTTAATCTTCATAATTTTCATCATTAAATCTTTTTTCTAAAGTAAATTTGGAACAAAATTACACAAAAAGCTTCATATAATATGTAGAAAGATTGAAAAAACAGAAAGTAAATCAACAACTATGCTCGCATCCTACAGTAATTCTTTTCTGTTGTTTAATCATTCTTATTATTGCATAATTGACATTTGTTTAGTAATTTTGCAGACGAAAGCCCAATAAGCTTATTTTTTATTTTTAAAATGACAAATTATCAATAATACAGAAGACATGGATAACAATACTGAAAACATAAGCAAAAATACGGAGATAAAGGGCCACTCTTGTGCTGAGGGGCAGAACTTCTGGCTGTGGCTTGGAGCACTGGTGGTTGGAGCCGTGCTTGGAGTGCTCGGCATTGACTGGATAAACACATCAGCCAACTTTATCGCTACTATCTACACCCGACTGTTCCAATTCATTGCTGTGCCCACCATTGCACTTGCCGTGACGATGACGCTCGCCACTTTTGGCACACAAAAGGACACGGGACGAATATTCCGACGCACCATAAACTATACTCTGCTCACAACCATTGCGGCAGCAGCAGTGGGTATGCTGCTCTATAAGATTATACAGCCCGACAACCTGCCTATGGAGATGATTAAGGGCAGCAACATGGCGACCAATGTGCCAAGCGAGATAGAGGGAGCGGCTTCATACAGTGAATACCTGATGGGCATCGTGCCAGCCAATATCGTGCAACCGTTTATGGAGGGCAACATCCTATCTATTCTGCTTATAGCCGTAGCCGTGGGCATTGCCTTGGCACGTATGCCCGAGAACGACGGCAAGCGAACACTGATGAACGGACTCACAGGACTACAAACCCTTGTATCCACACTCATCCACTGGCTCATACATGCCCTTCCGCTCGGCATCCTTGCCTTTGCAGCACAGTTATCGGCAGAGGTTTCGGCAGGAATGGTGATGCAGTCGATAGGCAAATATGTGGCTGTGATATTGGGAGGCAACGTGTTGCAATTCTTTGTGGTGCTGCCCTTGTTCCTTATGTCGCGCGGCATAAACCCCATAAAGGTGATGCGCGGCATGATGCCAGCAGTGCTTATGGCACTATTCACCAAGAGTTCGGCAGCCACACTACCCGTGACCATACAGACATCGGAGGAACATCTTGGGGTTAGCAGTCGTGTGTCGCGCTTTGTGCTACCTATATGCACCACTATCAACATGAACGGTTGCGCAGCATTCATCTTCGTCACATCGCTATTCGTGATGCAGAACGGAGGAGTGGAACTGACATGGGGCACAATGATAATGTGGCTATTCATATCAGTGCTTGCAGCAATAGGCAACGCTGGAGTGCCCATGGGTTGCTACTTCCTCACACTGTCTCTAATGTCGGGTATTGGTGCACCAGTGGCAATTATGGGTATCATACTGCCCGTGTTCACAGTGCTGGACATGATAGAGACTGCCGAGAATGTATGGTCGGACTCGTGTGTAGCAGCTATGGTGGATAAAGACATGAAGTAGTTATTTAACGCGAACGCATATTTATACATTCGATATTTATATTTGTATAAATATTCATTCACTTTATCTTATTACTCACTGTTTTCCTTGTGTATCTGTCAAATAAGCGGTAACTTTGCACCTCGCAAATAAAAATACTGCATAAATATACACTTACTATGACAGAACAACACTTAAAGAAACGCCCCTCGGCACGACTCTCGCTCATGCCAATAGCAGTGCTTGTGGCTATGCTCACATTCACAATACGCGCCTTCGGCAGCGAATCGCTCGACGGAGCATCGCAGATAACCCTTCTCACAGTATCGGCTCTATGCGTGCTCATAGGCATGGGCTACCTCAACGTGCCATGGGCAAGTTTCGAGAAAGCCATCACCAAGAATGTGGCGAGTGTGGCAAGCGCACTCGTGATATTGCTGCTCATAGGTGCCTTAGGCGGGGCATGGATGGTGAGCGGCGTTGTGCCCACACTTATATATTATGGTATGCACATCATCCACCCCGACATATTCCTCGCCTCGTCGTGCGCCATATGCGCCCTTGTGAGCCTGATGACAGGCTCATCGTGGACAACCATCGCCACCATCGGCATAGCCCTCATGGGTATAGGTAGGGCACAAGGCTTTGCAGACGGATGGGTGGCAGGAGCCATCATTTCGGGTGCTTACTTCGGCGATAAAATCTCGCCACTGTCCGAAACAACAACACTTGCATCGGGTGCGCTCGGAGTGCCACTCTTCAAGCACATCCGCTATATGATCATCACCACAGTGCCGTCGATAACCATAACAATGGTAATATTCCTTGTGGCTGGCTTCTGCTACAACACAACAACATCCGACGATGCAGCAACATTCACCACTGCCCTACAAACGAGGTTCAACATCACGCCATGGCTCATGCTTGTGCCTGTGCTGACGGGAGTGATGATTGCCCGCAAAGTGCCAGCGGTCATAACACTGTTTCTATCAATACTGATGGCTGTGGTTGCAGGACTTATATTCCAGACCGAGGCGTTGACAGAAATCGACCCATCGCTGTTCAAGGCAGCAATGAAGAGCGTCTACGGCAGCACGTCGCTGCATAGCGACAACACCATGCTTGCCGACCTTGTGTCGACCAACGGCATGGCTGGCATGATGCCAACAATATGGCTCATCGTGTGTGCCATGTGCTTCGGGGGATGCATGTCGGCAGGAGGCATGGTGGGCGGCATCTCGCGCCTATTCATACATATGATAAAGGGACGCACATCGCTCGTGGGCTCAACAGCGGCAACTGGCGTGATGCTCAATGTGGCGATAGCCGACCAGTATCTTTGCATTCTGCTCACGGGCAACATGTTTCGCGATATCTACGACCGCGAGGGATATGAACGCCGGTTGCTAAGCCGCACCACTGAGGATGCGGTGACTGTCACGTCGGTGCTTGTGCCATGGAACACTTGCGGTATGACACAGAGCACGGTGCTCGGTGTGGCTACATTCACCTACCTACCCTACTGTTTCTTCAACATCATTTCTCCAATAATGAGTGTGGTGGTGGCTGCTATCGGCTACAAGATATTCCACAAAAACGAAGAAAAACAGCATGAGGTGACGACTGCGAATTACTGTATGGCACTGAAAGGTTGACGGATAAAAATGAGATATTGACAGTTGCAAAAACATAATCCGCAGCTTTTACAAACGAATATTCAACAACTAGACAACCTTCACCTTTTTGACACCTGCCCTGGAGCTTCGGCTTCGGGGCTTTTTCGTAATTACCTGTTATTAAACAAACGCCAACAATTGGTAACTACATCGTTTTGCACGTTTGTTTGCATAATATGCATAAATAAAACAAGGGGTTAAAATACTGAATTTCAGTATCTTAACCCCTTGTAAGTCGGGATGACTGGACTCGAACCAGCGACCTCACGCCCCCCAGACGCGTGCGCTAACCAACTGCGCTACATCCCGTACTTTTTATAAGCGAGTGCAAAGGTAATAACTTATTATGAAACCACCAAATCTTTCGACGTTTTTTTTTGATTTTACATTTATTTCCGTAACTTTGCATGAGATAGAGAAACATATAGAATTAAAACCTGCAATTATGCAATATATACTCAATGCACCGTCGCAGCTCGGCGCAACAATACAGCTGCCAGCATCAAAGAGCATAAGCAATCGTGCCCTTATCATACACGCACTGTCGAATGGTGACATGCTACCGCAAAACCTCTCGGTATGCGACGATACGGAAGTAATAGTCAATGCACTCATGTATAATCCATATACCATCGACATAAAGGCTGCTGGCACAGCCATGCGCTTTATGACAGCTTATCTGGCGGTGACACATGGCGAACACGTGATAACGGGTACAGAACGCATGAAAAAACGACCGATAGGTATTCTCGTCGACGCGCTGCGCTACATCGGTGCCGATATAGAATATGTGGGCGAAGAAGGTTATCCCCCACTCCGCATTAAGGGCAAACCACTGGAGGGTGGCTACCTGGAGGTGCCAGCGAATATAAGCTCACAGTATATATCCGCACTGCTGATGATTGGTCCGGTGCTGAAAAACGGACTTGAACTGAAGATGACTGGCGACATTGCGTCGCGCCCTTACATAGACCTCACACTGTGGATGATGCGAGAGTTTGGAGCCGACGCCGACTGGAGCGACATCGACACAGTGAAGGTGAACCCACATCCCTATACACAACATCAATATATGATAGAAAGCGACTGGAGCGCATCGTCATACTGGTATGAGATGATGGCACTAAGCAACGACATGGAGCCATCAGTGAGCATGAAAGGACTATTCGACGCGTCAAAGCAGGGCGATTCTATCGTGAAATACATCTTCTCGCTGATAGGAGTGAAGACACGATTCTCGACTACCGACGCCGAGAAGACATCGGTGGTGACACTGAAGAAACTGCCTTGCCTACTGCCACGACTCGACTACGACTTTGTGTCGGCTCCCGACCTGGCACAGACAATAGTAGTCACTTGCGCCCTGTTGAACATCCCATTTAAGTTCACTGGTCTGGCAAGCCTCAAAATAAAGGAGACCGACCGCATAGAGGCACTGAAACGAGAACTTATGAAACTTGGCTATGTGGTGCGCGACGAAAACGGCGACACGCTAATATGGGACGGAACACGCTGCGAACCATCACTCGAACCTATCGACACATACGAAGACCACCGCATGGCTATGGCATTCGCACCAGCCGCATTCAAGTTTCCTGGACTGCGCATAAATAATCCACAGGTGGTAAGTAAGTCGTATCCACAATTCTGGGACGACCTAGAGAAGGCAGGATGGAGCATAGAGAAAGTAAAGACAACATAACACACAAATACACACCCATGCTTATATTAATATTGTCAATAGTGGCACTCGGCATTTTCGCGGCACTGTTCTCCATAATATCAAACCGTGGCAAACAAGACAAGGAGGAACCTATAAAAGTGGTGCAGACATGCGCCACTTGCGACGGGTCGGCTGCCACTAAATGTGAGCAAGACTGCATGATGGAAGCGTCGACCAAACCAGTGGAATACTTCGACGACGAGGAACTCGACAATTTCAGAGGACGACAGTCGGACGAATACACCGACGACGAAGCACAACAGTTTGCCGACATACTCTACACTATGCGGCAAGACGAGGTGGCGGCATGGTGTCGCAGCCTCAACCTGAGAGGCATCAGTCTGCCCGACCAAATAAAGGACGAGACTTTTATGCTGATGGAAAACTAAGACACAATAAAAAGCCATAAAGAAACGTTATAATAACGTGAAAAAGTTGCATACACGACATATCGTACCATTGATAATCGCGGCTATCGTCATTGCCGCGACAGGATGCTCTACGCAGAAAAATACTGCGAAGACACGCTTTTGGCATGCCTTCAAAGCTCGCTACAACACGTATTATAACGGATCGCTCGCCTATATCGACGGCTCACTGGAAAAGGAAAACGGCAACAAGGACAACTTCACCGAAATGTTGCCACTATACACCGTGGGCAACAAGGCAAGCCGAGAAATCGGCAAATCAAACTATGAGCGAGCCATTGAGAAATGCCAAAAAACTATAAAACTACACAGCATCAAACGGCGACCCGAATGGACCAAGTCGCGACGTAAAACCGAAAAGGACATCGAGTGGCTGTCAAGACGCGAATACAACCCATTCATGTGGAGAGCATGGATGCTCATGGGACGCTCGCAGTTCTATAAAGGATCGTTCGACGAGGCTGCATCGACATTCGCCTACATGAGCCGACTATACCAAACACAGCCTGCAATTTACGCCAAAGCACGCGCATGGCTTGCCAAAAGCTATATTGAGGAGGGATGGCTTTACGATGCCGAGGACGTGATAAGAGGCATGAGCCGAGACTCGATACACTGGTCGGCACGCAAGGAATGGGACTACACCTTGGCCGACTACTATATACACACGGGCGACTACCAAAAAGCCATTCCTTACCTGCGACAGGTGATACGCCACGAGATGAGACGCAAGCAACGTGCACGCGAGTGGTTTCTGCTCGGACAACTGCACACGGCTTTAGGCAACCGAACCGAAGCCATGAAAGCCTACAAGCGAGTAGTGAAACAAAATCCTCCATACGAAGTGGAATTCAATGCACGCATTGCCATGACCGAGGTGATGTCGGGACAGCAGTCGAAAAAGATGATAAGCCGACTGAAAAGAATGGCTGCATCGGACAAGAACAAGGAATATCTCGACCAGGTGTATTACGCCATTGGCAACATATACATGAGCAGAAAAGACACCGCCAACGCCATAACCGCATATGAACGAGGTGCTGCCAAAGCAACACGATCGGGCATCGAGAAAGGTGTGCTACTGTTAAGGCTCGGCGACATATACTGGACAATGGAACGCTATGGCGACGCGCAACGATGCTATGGCGAGGCTATCGGACTGCTCGACAAAGAGCGCAAGGACTATGAGCAACTGTCGGAACGATCGAAGGTGCTCGACCAACTTGTGCCTTATACCGAAGCCGTGCACCTGCAGGACTCACTGCAACAACTCGCAAAGATGAGCGAGGCTGAACGCAACGCTGCCATCGACCGAACTATCGCCGAACTGAAACGCAAGGAGCGCGAGGAACGCCGACAACAGCAAGAGCAGGAGGCTGCACAGACCATAAGCCAAAACAGCGGCAACAACATGGCACAAAACAACAAGACAAACAACATGCAGAACAACCAGGGCAAGAACGCTCTATGGTACTTCTACAACCCTACTGCCGTGAGCCAAGGCAAAGCCGCATTCCAGAAACTATGGGGAAAGCGTGAGAACGTGGACAACTGGCAACGAGTAAACAAGACGGTGGTGGCAACAACAGAAACTGAAAACAACCTTTCTGAAGCGCAACTCGACTCCATAGCCGCAGCCGAAGCAACAGCCGACTCGCTGGCACAAATAGCCGACAGCGCACAAAACAATCCACACCGACGCGAATATTATCTGGCACAAATACCATTCAGCGAGGAACAGATAGCCGAAAGCAACCGCACTATAGAGGACGGACTCTACAACTCGGGAGTGATTTTCAAGGACAAACTCGACAACTTGATTCTTGCCGAAAAACAACTGAGAAGACTCGCCGACAACTATCTGGACTTCGAAAAAATGGCTGACGCCTACTATCATCTCTACCTGCTGTATATGCGACGCGGCGAAACCCAAACCGCCAACGCATACATTGATAGACTAAAGAAGGACTTCCCCGACAGCGAATGGACTACACTGCTCAGCGACCCACACTTCGTGGAGAACGCACGATTCGGAGTGGCTGTGGAAGACTCGCTCTATGCCGCCACCTACAACGCATTCCGAGCGGCACGCTATGAAGAGGTGAAAGCCAACGTGAACGTGTCGTCCGACCGTTTCCCTCTTGGAGCCAATCGTGACAAGTTCCTGTTTATCGGTGGACTCGGCAAACTCAACGACGGTGATGCCGAGGGATGTCTTGCCGACATGAAAACAGTGGTGGAGAAATATCCACAAAGCGGAGTGGCACAGATGGCGGGCATGATTGTGAAGGGAGTGGCTGAAGGACGAAGGCTGCACGGAGGCAAGTTCGACCTCGAAAATGTGTGGTCGCGACGCTCTGCCGTGTTGAACGACAGTGACTCTATAGCCAAACACTTCCTGACCGACGACCGCAACGCCGCCTTTGTCTATGCCATTGTATACCAACCCGACTCTGTGGACGAAAACCGACTGCTATTCGAACTCGCACGATATAACTTTACAAGCTATCTTGTGCGCAACTTCGACATACAGGTGGAAAATGCCGACGGACTGCACCGAATGACTGTGGCAGGATTCCGCAACTACGACGAGGCTCTGCAATATGCACGACAACTCCACCAGCAGGTTGCCGTGACACGACTCATTGGCAACAACCGCACTTTCATCATAAGCGAACCCAACCTGCCACTGCTCGGTAATGAATACAGCTATGCCGACTACGACAAGTTCTATGCCGAACACTTTGCTCCACTAAAAGTAAGCGACAAACCGCTACTCAACGAGCCAGAAGCCGTAGCTCCAACTCCTACACAACAAGGAAAGGAAAACAACGGTGACGAACAGGACGGATTCGACATGCCAGACGATAATGAAAACAATAATACAAATACAATATTGTTTGAAGAGGAACCGGAAACAAAAGATAACAACGAAACAACTGGCGAAAGTATAATCGAAGAGAAGTCTGAAACATCACTCGAAACAAAGAAGGATAATAACAAGACCGACGAGCTGATTATACCAGAAGAAGAAACTAAGGCTAAGCCCGAGGTGAAGACTGAGGTAAAAACTGAGGAGAAGGCTGAGGTGAAGACTGAGGTAAAAACTGAGGAGAAGGCTGAGGTGAAGCCGGAAGTAAAACCTGAGGTGAAACCAGAAGTAAAACCTGAGGTGAAACCTGAGATTAAACCCGTTGTCCCAGAAAAGCAGCCTGGTAAGTTGCTTGAGGACGAGTTCTACTTTGGCGACGATGATGTACCATCGAAGACCACTCCTAAGAAAAAGGACGACAAAAAGAACAACAATACAGATTTCGACGACGACGAATACTACGATCTCGACGGATTCTAAAAACCAAAAAGCCATAAATATATGACAACAGGTTATTTGTTATGGGTTGACGACGAGATAGAACTCCTTCGTGCCCACATCATTTTTCTACAAAAGAAAGGCTACGAGGTGGTGACGGTGAGCAACGGCACCGACGCCATCGAGGAATGCAGACAGCACACCTTCGACCTTGTGCTGCTCGACGAGATGATGCCTGGCATCACTGGCCTTGAGACACTGCAACAGATTAAGGAAATACAACCTGCCACGCCCGTAGTCATGGTGACTAAGAGCGAGGAGGAAAACATCATGGACCAAGCCATAGGCTCGAAAATTGCCGATTATCTGATTAAACCGGTAAACCCGAGCCAAATCCTGCTCACGCTCAAAAAGAATATACACAAGAAGCAAATAGTGACAGAAGTGACACAAACTGGATACCAACAAAACTTCCAGAACATCGCCATGCAGATAATGGACAGCCAAACGGTGGACGACTGGAAGGAAGTCTACCGCAAACTTGTGCACTGGGAACTGGAACTCAGCTCCACCGACTCCTCTATGACCGAGATGCTACAAATGCAGAAAGAGGAAGCCAACAACGCTTTTGCCAAATTCATACGACGCAACTATATGGACTGGGTGAAACCTGGTGTCACCGAACGCCCACTGATGAGTCCAGACATATTCAAACGGAAAGTGTTTCCGCTGCTCAACAACGGAGAAAAGGTGTTTCTTGTGGTTATCGACAACTTCAGATACGACCAATGGCGCGTGCTCTCGCAGGAAATTGGCGACATGTTCGACATCGAGGAGGATATGTATGTAAGCATCCTGCCCACAGCAACACAATACGCCCGCAACGCCATCTTCTCGGGACTGATGCCAAAACAGATAGAACAAATGTTCCCTGAACTATGGGTAGACGAAGACGAGGAAGAAGGAAAGAATCTCAACGAAGAACCACTCGTGCGCACACAAATAGAACGCTATCGTAGACACGACTCGTTCTCATATCACAAAATCAACGACTCTAACGGAGCCGACAAGATGATTGAACACTTCGACACACTGATGAAGAACGATCTCAACGTAATTGTTGTCAATTTCATCGACATGCTGTCGCACGCACGAACGGAGTCGAAAATGGTACGCGAACTTGCCAACAACGAGTCGGCTTACCGAAGCATCACCCTATCGTGGTTCCGCCACTCGCTGATGGCAGAACTTCTGAAGGTGCTCGCACAAAATAACTGCAAGATTATCATCACCACCGACCACGGCAGTATACGAGCCTCGAAACCAGTGAAAATAATCGGCGACCGCAACACCAACACCAACCTACGCTACAAGCTCGGCAAAAACCTCAACTGCCAGTCGAAGGATGTGTTTGTGATAAAGAATCCTGCCGAGGCACAACTTCCTGCCCCCAACATCTCTACATCCTACATTTTCGCCACCGGAAGCACATTCTTTGCCTACCCCAACAACTACAACTACTACGTGTCGTACTATAAAGACACGTTCCAGCACGGTGGCATATCTATGGAGGAGATGCTGATACCGCTCATCACTCTAAGTCCAAGAAAGAAATAAAAAAAACGAAGCTATATGGAAATAAAAATCAACTCTCTGGCAGAAATCAACATGGCTGCCAAACAATTCATCGAGAATATGGGCGAAAGCAAGGTATTCGCCTTCTACGGCAAAATGGGTGCCGGCAAAACAACATTTATCAAGGCTATTTGTGAGGAACTCGGAGTGGACGATGTCATCACATCGCCAACCTTCGCCATTGTCAACGAATATCAAAGTTCAACAACAGGCGAATCTATATTCCACTTCGACTTCTATCGCATAAAGAAGCTCGACGAGGTGTATGACATGGGATATGAAGACTATTTCTACGGTGGCTCACTCTGCTTCCTGGAATGGCCCGAACTTATAGACGAGCTATTGCCTGAGGATGCCACAAAGGTGACCATCGAGGAAACTGAAGACGGTGGCAGACTGGTGAAGTTCTAAGCACTATTCACACAAAACAATACAAACCAAACGTAATGAGGGTGTCAGATTATTTTGACACCCTCATTATGTTGGCTTCCTTTTAAAAAATACCTATAAACGATTAAATAGGAGGAAAACGAAATAAAAACGGCACACACTCCCCTCTGTTTTGATGGCACTTTTTCAAGGTGACTCTTGTTTATTTACCAAAGGGCAATCCTACCAAACTTGCCCATATCGAAAGTAGCATTAATACCCATTGCCTTGAATGCTCTTGCTATTGTGTTTAGTGAGAGGTTGCGTCCCTTTTCGATACGGCAGACTTGGGCACGTTTCACACCCATAAGTTCGCCAAGTTGTTCTTGTGTAAGTTCTTTTGCCTGACGTGCTTTTCTTATGCTTTCGCCTATAAGAAAGGACTTCATTTCATTCTCGTATTCATCGCGGAGAGGTTCGCCCTTCTTTCCTAATGCTCGGTTTAGCGATTCTTCAAAAGTGTATGTTTTCATATCTCTAAAATTTATATGTTGTTTTCTTTAAAATACTGCATTCTTATGTCTTCTGCCCTCTTTATCTCTTTGCGTGGTGTCTTTTGCGTCTTCTTGATAATGCCGTGAGTGGCAACGACCAGTTTTTTATTGCCGTCATCCCAAAAGGCAAACAGACGATAAGCGGTTTTGTTGTATAACGTACGAAATTCCCATATATTAGAGTTTTCTAACTTCTTGAAAATTTCCTTGTCTATACAATACCGACTCTTGCCCATATTGTAATATATCTTCTTTCTGGCATCTGGTGGAACACTTTCTATAAAAATTTGTGCTTCCTCCAATACTTTAATCTCAAAAAGAGGTTTTTCTTCCATTTTTTCATATATTAGTTTCGATAGTGCAAAGATAATAAATGTTTTCTTATCTGTTTACATTCGGGTAAACATTTATTGAAATTTATTGTTTCGATAATCTTATTAACAGCAACTTACACAAAGCAAATATCGCTAATAGCTTGATAGATAAGCTATTAGCGATACAATCAAAATAGAAGCAATTTGCTTAAAAGTGATCCGCATGGGGCTCGAACCCATGACCCCAACATTAAAAGTGTTGTGCTCTACCAGCTGAGCTAGCGGATCTCCGTGTTAGCCTTATGTTCCAAAAGCGAGTGCAAAGGTAAGCTTTTTATTTTAACCTTGCAAATTATTTTCAAGTTTTTTTATTAATTCATTTGCAAATCCCCCTAATTTTGCTCTTCCAACGGTTTTTTAACAGTATGTTCATGCTCTTTAGTGACGTAGCGCTGCCAATATGCAATGAGTAGTGTAGTGAGTGGCAGAGCAACTATCAAACCAATAAATCCGAGCAATGCTCCCCATACCGACAGCGACAGAAGCAGAATGGCAGGGTTGAGACCCATAGCCTTGCCCATTATCTTTGGCGTCACTATCATGTCGGTAATCAACTGCACCACGGCAAACAGCCCAACAGCCAAACCAAACACCATCCAGAAGTTTTGTCCCGTATCGGCAGCCTTGAGCATGGCAAGAAATGCTGTAGGAATAAGAGCGAAGGTATGGAGATAGGGCACGAGGTCCATCACTCCGATAAGTATACCCAAACCGATTGCCATAGGAAAATCCATTATGCTGAATCCTATGCAAAACATCACACCCATACAAAGTGCCACAAGACTCTGTCCACGTATGTAGTTGTTGAGCTCACGCTCCACGTCACCAGCAAGTTCATGCCAGAAGGGGCGGTTTTTCTTGGGGAATATCTTTATCCAGTTGCTTGTCAAGAACTCATAGTCGAGCAGAATGAAGAACATATATAATAATGTTATACACGAAGCCACAATACTCATCAGCACATTGGCAGTCTGCCCTATCACGGCGAAAAGCTTAGGCATCGTCGTACGGAGAGTTTCCTTAAAGTCGTTGCTCTTAAAGAAACGGTCAACCTCAGCCTGATTGTTCTCAAGCCATTGCTTCACAAGCGACATAAGGTCGTTGGTATGCGTAGTCTGGTGGAGCCAGTGCATCAAGAACTCATAGAGTTTCTGAAACTGGGCTATCATGGGTGGAATGATGAAATAAATCATAAGTCCTATCACACTGAGCACTGCAAGCATGGCAATGATGATAGCCAAGGCGCGCACCCTAACACGCATCCTATACTGAATGAATTTCACCATTGGGTAAAGCAAATAAGCAAACAGCCAAGCCACGAAAAAAGGCAGCAAGACACTGCTCAGATAGTTGGTGATATAGAGCACTGCTATAATAAGCGAACCTGCTCCAAGCCAACGTATAAACTTGTCGAAAGTTATTTTCTGTTCTATCATTTGTTGGGTTTTTATTGTCTTGATAGGTACAAAAGTACGAATACGTTTTAAAAATTGCAAAGAAACACCCGATTTTTTTGCCATTCTTGATTAATATAACTATATTTGCCCTCAATATGGGTATATTATACATTGTGCCCACTCCGGTGGGGAATATGGAGGACATGACAATGCGTGCCATCCGTATATTAAAGGAGGCAGATCTCGTGCTCGCCGAAGACACGCGCACATCGGGAATACTGCTCCAACATTTCGACATTAAGAACCGACTCGTGTCGCACCATAAGTTCAACGAGCACGGCACAAGTGCCGGTATAGTGGAGCGACTGAAGGCGGGCGAGACAATAGCGCTTATCAGCGACGCAGGAACTCCCGGCATCAGCGACCCTGGCTTCTTTCTTGCACGCGAGGCAGTACGTGCTGGCATCACAGTGCAGTGTCTGCCAGGAGCCACAGCCTTTGTCCCTGCCATTGTGTCGTCGGGACTGCCATGCGACAGATTCTGCTTTGAGGGTTTCCTGCCACAGAAGAAGGGTCGACAGACCCTGCTCGAATCGCTACAAACAGAGACTCGCACAATGATTTTCTATGAATCGCCCTACCGATTGGTGAAGACTCTTGAGCAATTCGCCTCGGTCTTTGGCGACGAACGCCAGGCAAGCGTGTGCCGAGAAATATCAAAGGTGCACGAGGAAAGCGTAAGAGGATCGCTCAAGGAAATCATCGACCACTTTAAGGCGACCGAGCCACGCGGCGAAATAGTAATCGTGGTGGCAGGCTGTGGCGAGGGAGAAATGTCGGCACTAAAGGCTCTAAAGGCACAAGCCAAGGAGAAAAAGCCTAAGCTGAGCAACAAGGAACGCTACGCAATGCGAGAGGCCGCCCCCGAGGAGTTCAAAAAGAAAAAATTCCGCAACCAAGAAGAATAATTCCGCAACCAAGAAGAATAAAAGTTAATCCTAAAATCCCAACAAATATGAAAAATTTCAAGTTTTTACTATTTGCATTGACTCTCACCGTTCTCGCTTCGTGCGGAAACACCGAGAAGAAGCCACAGATTGAAAATTTTGAGCAAAACGACTCATTACAAAAGATTATCTCTCAAAAGGACAACGAAATCAATGATATGATGGAGACCTTCAACCAGATTCAAGAAGGACTGCGAGAGATTAACGAGGCTGAAAACCGAGTAAACATCGTGAAGGACGGCGAGGGCGCCGACAAACGAAAGCAAATCGTGGAAAACCTGCAGTTCATACAGAACACCATGAAGCAGAACCGCGCACTCATCGAAAAGCTGCGTCAGCAGATGCGCGAGTCGACTGTTAAGGGCGACAATCTGCGCAAGACTATCGAGGACCTCGTAAAGCAGATTGACGACAAAGACCAGGAACTGCGACAACTGCGTGCACAACTCGATGCTAAAGACATACACATTGCCGAACTCGACCAGACGGTAAACACGCTTAACGACAATGTGTCATCACTGAAGACCGAGTCGTCGCAGAAATCGGAGACAATAAGCTCGCAAGACAAACAGCTCAATACAGCATGGTTTGTTTTCGGCACAAAGAAGGAGCTGAAGGAACAGCACATCATCGACGGATCGAGAGTGCTTGAGTCGAACTTCAACAAAAACTATTTCACAAAAATCGACATTCGTGTGGAGAAGGAAATAAAGCTCTACTCTAAGTCGGCAAAGATTCTTACTATGCACCCATCAAGCTCATACACCTTGCAGCCTGATGCCAACAAGAAGTATGTATTGCGCATAAACAACCCACAATTGTTCTGGTCGACAAGCAAGTATCTCGTAATCCAAGTGAAACTGTAATATAAAAAAATCTCATAATTAAGAGGGTGTGTAAAGACTCACAATCAAAGTGGTTTCTACACACCCTCATTCTTTTTCTGTTCACACTATTCATCAACGGCGGCTGCGGAAAAACTCTGTCATAAGCGTGCGACACTCTTCTTCGAGCACTCCCTGCTCAACCACACACTTAGGATGAAGCGCCTTAGGCGCATAGCGCATGAAACCACGCTTCTCGTCGGCTGCTCCAAACACCACTCTCCTTATCTGAGCCCACCCAATAGCCCCAGCACACATAATACACGGCTCAACGGTGACATAAAGCGTGCAGTCGCTGAGATACTTGCCACCGAGCTGATTGGCTGCCGACGTTATGACCTGCATCTCGGCGTGAGCCGTCACGTCGCCAAGGGTCTCTGTAAGATTATGGGCACGCGCAATGATGCGGTCGCCTGCCACGACTACTGCTCCAACGGGTATCTCGCCGGCATCACGCGCAAGCTCTGCCTCAACAAGAGCACGACGCATAAATTGTTCGTCTTTCTTCAATTGTTCTTCCTGCTTATCCATAATGGTTGTATTTTTAGTTGCAAATTTACAACAATAAAACCACATTTCTCACTTTTTTACAATACCTTTGTAAAAAAGAAAAGAACAATGGGCTCACACAACGAACTGGGAATATGGGGCGAACAATACGCCACAAACTATCTGCGCGACAAAGGTTATGAGATTATCGCACGCAACTGGCGCATAGGCCACCGAGACATCGACATAATTGCACGCTCGCCCGACAACACTACAGTGGTATTCGTGGAGGTGAAGACACGCACCAACGATGTCATTACTAAACCCGAAGACGCGGTCAACCTGAAGAAGATACGCAACATCGGACTTGCTGCAAATGCCTATGTAAAACAAATGAACGTTGTTGACATGATACGGTTCGACATTATCACGATTGTTGGCAACAACGACAATAACGCTCAACTTGAGCATATAAAAGACGCTTTCAATCCATGCCTTGCATATAGATGAATGTGGAATGTTGAGTGTTGAATTTTGAATTATTATGCATATAGAAATTATAAGATTGGAAGAGACAGGTTCTACTAACGACTATCTGCGCTCCCTACCCACCCCACCTGCCGACACCATTACCGTGGCAACTGCTCTTTATCAAACAGCTGGACGCGGACAGGGCACTAACAAATGGGAAAGCGAGAACGGCAAAAATCTGCTGTTCTCAATACTGACATGTCCCGAAAGTGTGACTATTACAAGCCAGTTTGTGCTGTCGATGGCGGGAGCCCTCGCTCTAAAGGAGGCTCTCGACTTATACTGCAATGGCATCTCACTGAAATGGCCTAACGACATTTATTGGCACGACCGCAAGATAAGCGGCACTCTCATCGAGACCTCGGTTGTGGGCAAAACAATCAAACAATGTATATACGGCATCGGACTGAACGTAAACCAGCAGGTGTTCCACAGCGATGCACCCAACCCTGTGTCACTATTTAATATAACTGGAACAGAGACACCACTCGACAAACTGCTCGACTCCATACTTGTAAGTTTCCAAAAATACTACCAACTCGCCACCAACGGCTTCCACGAACGTATCACAGCCGACTACAACGCTGCCCTATACCGTGGCACAGGAATACACCACTATAAAGACAACACAACTGGCGAACTGTTTGCCGCCTGTATTGACCATGTGGGCACCGACGGACTGCTACACCTTGTCGACAACCAAGGAGGCAGACGCACATACTCACTAAAAGAAGTGAAGTTCATCATATAATGACATAAAACGCCCTACTCTTTTCCTACTGTCAGATTTTTGCAGTAACTTTGCCAATAACAAACCGTATACTATATTTTCAAAACAAATATAATAACACACAATAAAAAAGACAAAAGAATTATGAGCAAGTTCAACAGAATCCTTCTCAAACTCAGTGGCGAAAGTCTCATGGGTAAGCAGAGTTTCGGAATCGACCCAGTTCGTCTGGGAGAGTATGCACAACAGATTAAGGAAGTGCACGAAATGGGAGTGCAGATAGGTATCGTTATCGGCGGAGGCAATATATTCCGCGGTTTGAGCGGTGCATCGAAGGGCTTCGACCGCGTGAAAGGCGACCAGATGGGCATGTGTGCCACAGTCATCAACTCTCTCGCTCTCAGTTCTGCACTTGGAGCTATCGGAGTGAAGACAAAGGTGCTCACTGCTATACGTATGGAGCCTATCGGCGAATTCTACTCTAAGTGGAAGGCCATCGAGGCTATGGAGGCTGGATATGTTTGCATATTCTCTGCTGGCACAGGATCGCCCTACTTCACCACCGACACTGGCTCGTCGCTCCGTGGCATCGAGATTGAGGCCGACGTTATGCTCAAGGGCACACGTGTAGACGGCATCTATACTGCCGACCCAGAGAAAGACCCGACAGCAACGAAGTTCACCGACATCACCTACGACGAAATATACACACGCGGTCTGAAGGTAATGGACCTCACCGCAACTACAATGTGCAAGGAGAACAACCTGCCAATCTACGTGTTCAATATGGACATCGTGGGCAACCTAAAGAAGGTTATGGATGGTGAGCCAATTGGCACACTCGTACACAACTAAAAGAAACTTAAAAAGGAGAGTGTATCAGAATAGGAGTTAGAGGAAGTTAAGAAGAAGTTAATCCATCTACGATGGATGGGAGTTCTTGCTAAGGCAAGCGGCAAAGCCGAGCAAACAGACAAATGCTTTATTTTCAGCAATTTATACATATGTCCGCTAACTTCCGTTAACTTCGGGCGAAGCCCAAACTTCCGTTAACTTCTATTTTGACACACCCTCCTTATTTTTATTCCAATACTTTCTTGCGCGCCAACAGACATGCTCCAATCACTCCACCACGCTCGTTTAGTTTGGAGAGACATATGCGCGTGTCGCGGTTGACAAGATTGAGCGAATACTTGCGCACCGACACCTTGATAGCCTGCAAGAGGAAGTCGCCGGCACGTGCCAGCAATCCACCTATGATGACAAGTTCGGGGTTGAACACATTTATCATGTTTGCCACTGCCTCGCCTACTGTCTTTCCCACCAACTCAATGGCTTCGATACAAAGCGGATCCTCGTTGTTCACCGCCTCGATTATCTCGTCGAGTGTGCAGTTGCCATTCGGCTTTGTTTTAAGGAAAGTTGTCTCGCCTGCCTTGATGCGCTCACTGACGATGCGCAGCAAAGCTCTGCCTGAAGCCTCGGTCTCAAGACATCCCTTCTTGCCGCAGTGACACAGAATTTCGTTGTCGAACATATGCATATGACCAATCTCTCCCGAAAAACCCGACTTTCCAGCATACAACTCCCCATTGATGATAATGCCGAGTCCAAGACCTAAGCTCACGTTGAAGAAGAGCACATTCCTTTCACTGTGCACCTCGCCCTTCATGTATTCACCATAGGCATAGGCACGTGTGTCGTTCTCGATAGTGGCAGTAAAGCCCAACTTTTCGGTAAGCAACACTGTCAGCGGCTGCTCTGTGAAATTGTATAAAGTATGGCTATATCCGCTATCGGCACTTACTCGTCCGCCGATGCAGAACAGCACATTGTGCACCTTATCGCCATCGACACCTGTCTTTTCAATGAACGCCCTCACTACCTTGCACAGGGCCTCTACCGACTCCATAGTGTTGTCGATACGGCACGAACAATTATCCTCCATATCCACTATGTCGCCACGGAAGTTCATGAGAGCCATATTGACCATATCGTCCTTAATCTCAACACCAACAAAATAGCCAGAGTCGGGATTCAAGCCATAGAGCACAGGACGGCGACCCTCGCCCGTCTCCTGTTTGCCATATTCATTGACATAACCCGCATTGAGAAGTTCGCCCACCATCTTTGTGACAGTGGGAACACTTAGGCTCACTACTTTGGCAAGTTCCTGAATTGTTGCATTACCGTTGGCTACGAAGTAATTAAGAATTGTCTTCTTGATAAAACTACTCTTGCTTTCGGCATGGATATTGAGAAAATTCAGCATTTTAGTATCGGATTTAAATGACGTTTGTTTTTCGTCATTGGTTAGAAGATTAGTTCAATATGCAAAGTTATTAATAATTAAATTAAAAAACAAGATAATAAGTCATTTTATTTTTGAATTTTCCGACATTTAAACAATTCAACTCCTTTTTTGCGTTTTATCTAACGCTTCTCCCACAATATCAAGTAGTTGCTCGGTGTTACCAAGCACTTGCTTGTAATACTCATGGCACTGTGCGGCTGTCATTTATTTTGTATGGGTTGTTCTGAGCCACGCCACTTGTAGACACAACAAAACAGGCGACAACTGCAATAAACAGTCGGCACAATGGGTTTGAAGAAATATGGTTATGTCTTCGCATCGTAGTGTTCTAAATTATTCTCTCTCTAATCCCTAAAATTCTCTCTAATTCCTAAATTCTCAATTCTATTCGAGGGTGTGTCAAAATAGGAGTTAGAGGAAGTTAAGAAGAAGTTAATCCATCTACGATGGATGGGAGTTCTTGCTAAAGCAAGCGGCAAAGCCGAGCGAACAGACAAATGCTTTATTTTCAGCAATTTATACATATGTCCGCTAACTTCCGTTAACTTCGGGCGAAGCCCAAACTTCCGTTAACTCCTATTTTGACTCACGTCTTCTTCAGCACATTTCCAACAATAGCGAGCAGTTCGTCGGTGTTGTCATGCATAAGCCTTATGAGTACCTGCATTTGCTTCTTCGACGCCGTGCCTTTCGTTTTGGCTATCTGTTCTGCTATATGGGATATGTTGTCGAGCGGTTGTCTTATTTCGTCGCCCATATTGCGTATGAAAGCTGACTTAGCTTGATTTGCCGACTCGGCTTTCACCTTTGCTTTTTTCAAATCTTCGTGGTTGCGCTCAAGATAGGCATTGGTTTCACGCAGTTCGGCAGTGACCTTCGACTTTGTCCACAGATAAATGCCTATGGCAATAATGACAATAAATCCCACCATTACTCCCAACACCGAAATCACATAGCTTGTCTCCTGCTGTGCCTTTGCCAACTTCAGTTTTCCACGCAGCCGCTCTGCCTCAAGTTGCTTACGGTTGTAGGACAATTTCAGCATGTCTGACTCCGAGTTGGCGCGAGCGAGTTCAAGACTTGAGTTTTTCAGCAGCAACTGCGTGTTGGCAAGTTCCAGATTGGCACCTTGCAATGCTGCGTCATGCCGTTCTCTATCAAGTTTCTGATGTTGCGCCGACAGTTGCTGATGTTGAAAGTTAAGGCGCAAGTTAAACACACGTGAGTAGACATCATCGAAATTCTTAAAAACCACATTATCTATATTGCATATGTGTTCCCTGTATAAGTCGCGCTCGGTGAGTGCCTGCATGCGGTAGTCGTGGCGTAGTCGATAGTATTCGGCAAGAAATTTCTTCTGCTCCTTGCCGTGCTTCCTTAATATATATATGTAGGCACGGTCGAGGTCGCCGTCGTGAAACATCTTCAATATTGCAATGTTGCTCTCGTCGAAATCGCGCGAATCTGGGTCTACCTGACCATTAAGCTCTACATATTTATTATAATATCCTACAAACTCTTTGTCTTTACCCAACAAGTATGACGAGAAGCACAATGTGACAATAGCATTCTGGCTCTGCATGACCGATTGGCTTGCCTCATAAGCCTTGAGCGCATACTCATACATGCGGTCGTACATATAGAGGTCTATATAACACTTGGTGAAACGGTTGTAGATTTCAGCCTTGTTCACTGTGGGCAGGTCTTCTTCGGCTATCTTTAATGCCTGTTCCAGATAGTTGATTGCAGTAGACATCTCATAGTTTGCCTGACACAAAACAGCCATTGACATAACGAAGGAATAGATGCCGTATTTACTGTTGTTTTTCTTTGCAATACTTCCCATCTCGTATATGCAACTGCGCGCCTGGCTCATATCTCTGTTGTTGAGCATATAGTTCACCTTGTTCGACATGGCATTGTAGTAGTATTCCTCCTCGCCCAGGCGCAGAGCCTCGGTCTGCAGGCGGTCTGCAGCACGATAGAATTCCTTATCAGACTGCACATAGAAATAATACGCCATAGGCAGGGTGAGAGCCAGACACTGTGCCTTGCGGTCGTCCTTGAGCACAGCCTGTCCATACATGCGCCAGGCAAGTCGCAACCCTTCTTGACTGGTGCGCTGTTTGAATGCCTGTTTATACATTTCGTACAGTTCACCGTTGATGTGCATCGGATTGTTCTCTGCCCAAGCCACACACGACATCATTGCGACTACCACCATAAGCAGCAGTCGCAAGCACTTTCGTGACACAGTTGTGTTTATCGTGTGATTTATGACAATCATTATTCCCTGAATTAGAGTTTTCTATTTCTTTCCTAATGAAACGCATGGCAGTTGTGCCACTGTTTCAAAAGGCATCATGCCTTGATTGTAAACACGAAGCGGGCACCTGCGGTGTAATATCTGTCGAGATATATTCTGCCCCCAAGCACGTCGGCTATTATTCGGCATATATGCAGTCCGAGTCCCAGTCCCTGTTTAAATCGGTCGAGTTTTGTGAAACTGTTGAATATATCCTCTGTCTTATCTTCGGGTATGCCTATTCCGGTATCGGTGACACTGAATGTAATCATTCCCGGTGTTGACATCGCAGAACAGCCAAGTGTTATGGAGCCATGTTCTGTGTTCTTCTCAGCGTTTGTGATAAGATTTCTCAGCACCTGCACCACTCGTTTCACATCGGTATATACCGTCATGTCCTCGGCTGCATCGGTCTCCAGACGCATCATCACTCCCTTTGCCTTGTGCTGTCCCACTCCGGTGAGAGCCAGTCGACATATCTCTCCGATAGTTGTACTGCGATATTGCAGGTTGTATGTGCCATTTTCGAGTTGGGCAGTGTCGAGCACATCGCTCACCAGCATTTGCAGGTTGTCCGAATTGTTTATTATTCGCTTCGAGAAGTCTTCGCGCGTTGCCTCGTCGAGTTCCCCGTCGTCGTCTGCCAACAGTTCCGAGAATCCCACAATGGCGTTGAGCGGTGTGCGTATCTCGTGGCTCATGTTTTGTATGAATATTGTCTTCACGCGGTCTGCCACGACAGCTTTCTCCTTAGCCAGCTCAAGTTCATTGTTGTTGCGCTCCAGTTCATCGTTGGCTTTGCGCAACTTGTTCATCAGTTTGCGGCGATTCCATATATATATTGCCACCGCTGTCAGCACCAGCAGTCCTAAGAACAAAGCCGATGTCAACAAAGCGTCGTGCAATCGTTTTTGTGCCTTCTCGGCATTAAGTTCGTTTTGCAGTTTGTCTGCCTCAAGTTGCTTGTTGTCGTATGAGAGTTTGAGCAAGTCCGACGATGTCTTGGCGCGTCGCAGTTCCAGCTCCGAATTCTTCAGCGTGAGTTGCGTGTTGGCAATCTTCAGGTTGGTGTTCTTCAGTTCTGTGGCTTGTCGTTCGGATAACAGCCGTTGGCGACCAATCTCGAGCAGTTGATTTTCGTATTCGAGTTTTTGGTCGATGAATCGTGAGTTCATCTCCATGAAGTTATTCGACCTCACACTGTCCTGTTCCCTGATACGTGTGCGATACAGCACGGTCTGCGCATTGGTCATCTCCAGATAGTCGCCCTTCAGTCGACATAATTCTATCCAAAGTCGGTAGTTGCGATATTTGTGCTTACTGTTTAGGTTTATATACTTCGCAGCCTCTTCATACTTCTTGTCGCACATCAGCTTCATAATAGCCATCTCGCTGACATAATAGTCTTTAAATGTTGGCTGCGGCTCCTTTCCATAGAGCTTCACAAACTCCGAGTAGCGCTTGTCGAAGTTTTCGTATTTGCCAAGCATAAACTCGGCATATACCATATTGTGCAGCAGACATCGCTTAATATCATCGACATTCGTGTCGCCATAGCCTTCAGCGGCTGCTTTGAACATCTCTTCGTAGTTGTATAGTTCCTCGCAGCATTCCGAAATCTTGCGGTAGAGCAAACCGTTGTTATGATCGGGCAGATATTTCTTCACCACCTGCAACGCCTGGCGATAACTTTCGGCGGCAAGTCCTATCTCCAGACGCGCCATGTGCACCATTCCAAGTGTATTAAGTGTGGAGTACATTCCGTAGTGGTGATGATTTTTCTTGGCAAATTCCTGCATTCTCTGCACATATGTCATAGCCTCATACAAACGCTTCTTGCTGAGCTGGTATGCCACCTTATAGGTCATTCCCACATAGAAGTAGGTTTCGAGATGATACTGCAGCGACATGTCTTGCAGAGTCTTTAGAGTTTTCTCAAACTCTTGCTCTTTGTCGGTTTGGCGCAGATAGTACATCTCCACTGTCAGTGCCAGCAGCTGTGCTTGATGATCGTTGATTTCGGTGGCGCGGCGATATAGTTGCTTCGAGAGTTCGTAGCCCTGCACAGTGGCGCGCTTATTAAACGCCTCGGTGTAGATAGCATACAGTTTGTCGTTGATTTTAAACGAGTTGTTTTGCGCTCGACATGGCACAACAATAGCCATAACAACAGCCAAAAGAAGCTGTCGCCATGACAATGTCTTTATTGCATTGACAATTGTTTGCATACAAGTCATGTCGTGGATATTCTGTTATGTTTTCAACGGATTAATTCTTCGATGCCATTATCAGCTCTTTTATGCGCATTCGCAACTGTGGCATGCACACTGGTTTCGACATATAGGCATCCATTCCTGCTGCGAGTATTTTCTCCTCGTCGGCACTTGTGGCATAAGCGGTGAGTGCCAGAATTGGAGTCTTTGGTGAGTGTTTCTTTAGCAGTGCCGAAGCCTGATAGCCATCCATGACAGGCATGTTGATGTCCATAATCACTATTTCGGGCTTACACTCGTCGAATATGTCCACCGCCTCCTGTCCGTTCCATGCATGATAGAGTTTATATTCGCGCGACAGGATGGCACTCACAAGTTTGTAGTTGCTCTCGTTATCTTCAGCCACAAGCACATGCGGCTTCTCTTTCTCTGGCTTCACTGGCTGCTCTTTAGACTGCGGCTCTGGTTTCGGCTCCTCGCATTTCGGTTCTTCTTGCTTGCACGACATTTGGTCGTAGGGCACGGTGAAGTAGAAAGTTGAGCCTTTGCCCAATTCCGACTCAGCCCATATCTTTCCTCCGAAACGACTCACAATACTCTTGCTTATCGACAATCCCAAGCCGCTGCCCTTGACAAATGCATTAAGCTTCACGAAGCGGTCGAATATGTCGTTGAGGTGTTTCTTGTCAATACCACATCCTGTGTCCTTGATATAAAACTCCAAGAATTTGCCCTTGAGTGAATAACCCATCACAATGTTTCCGCTGTCGGTATACTTTATGGCATTGGTGATAAGGTTGGTGAGCACCTGCACAAATCGGTGGGTATCGCAATGGAGCATACACTTTGGCAATCCAAGTTCACACCTCATTGTTACGGGTTTATCAGGATCGAGACGCAGTCGCATACTCTCCTCCACTTCCTTCATCACCAGATTCAGCTCGAAGTCCTTGTCGACAAACTCCATGGTGCCAGCCTCAATCTTCGACAGGTCGAGTATGTCGCCCACAAGCTGTAGCAGCTGTTCGCTGTTCGACTGTATGATACGCGAATATTCTTGCTGCACCTCTTTTGTGTCGGCACTGATGAGAAGTTCCGAGAATCCCACAATAGCATTTAGCGGTGTGCGTATCTCATGGCTCATGTTGGCAAGGAAAGCCGTCTTGAGTTTGTTCAGTTCCTCTGCCTTGTTCTTGGCTTCTGTTAGGCTCTGCTCCATCATCTTGCGTTTGGTGACAAGCTGTATTGAGCCTTCGAGCACAGTGGGCTTACCCATGGTGTCGCGCTCTCCCACCACTACTCTTATCTCATACCATTCCTTGCGAATACCATTTCCGCGGTCTTCCTCGCAGCTCATGTCAAACTTCACGCGCTGTATCTTGTCGTCGCGCAAATCGTCAAGTAGTCCACGCAATTCACGACGTGTCTCCTCCGAAAACTTTGAGAACAACTCATCGCCTGTCATGGTGACGTTGCGCAATGCGCGCTCGTCATGACCACGTCCGTCGCGCAGTTTCTCGTCGTCGAGCATCTGACATGTGATGAGCTGCGAGTTGACATGCATTTTAATAGGAGTGACATGGCTCACTTCCAAAGCTATCTGCATCTGTCTTCGCATGCCACACAGTGCCTCTTGGGTCTTGTGCAGGTTGGTGCTGTCGATAAGGTAGAATTCCACACAGTTGGTTTTCTCGCGCACACGTGCCACACAGTCGTAATAGATATTACCCGACTGGTGCATATACTGGAAGTTTATTGGCTGTCCGAACTGTATCGCCGAATTGGCGGCAGCCGTAAAGACCTCCAACCCATCAGGATAATACTCACTGCTGCGCTTTCCCACGGGTGTTGCTTCGCCTCTAAGCGATGATTTCAGAACCGGCTTGTTAACTTTCACAATATTGAAGTCGACAACGTTTCCGGATTTGTCGCATATCATCTCTTGCAAGAAGAAGAGTAGCGGCACATTGTCGAGAACATCATCGCCACATGAACGATTGTCATCAGCAGCATTCTGCGACTTGTTGAGTTTTTTCGTTATCAGGCTGTAGGCAAATATACAAGCCGCTGCCACGATGACGGGAAGGATAAAACTGGTGAAAATCATAGCTATCAAAATGTATTTATTAGAAATCTTTATTTTTATGTTGGAAGATTAGATTTGCAATAGGATATTAAACCTGCACACTCCATTGTCGGTGCGCTCACACACCACGGCACCGTTCATCTTCGAGGCAAGTTCCAGTGCTATCTCTACACGCATGTTGGTCTGTTCTCTATCCTCGTCGGGCATGTTGGTGGCGATTATTATACTCATCAGTCCTCCATCCACCGAGTTGGTGACATACACGTTGCCGTCGGTCATACGACATGCATACGACATGATGTTGGTGAGCACAGCCTTGAAAAGATCTGGATCGGCAGACACTGAGGCATCTTTGTCGAGATGTATGTTCCACTTTACCCTATGGTTCTGTGTTGCTGGTTTTATTAGGTTGATTACAGCCGACAAGATTTCGTTCACCGAAATTCTTGTGTTGCGCACATAATAGTTTTGCATGCGCTGAATAATCCAGTCGACAAGTCCGCGCGCTGTCTTGTTGCTCATGTGCAGCAAGTCGTCGTTGACAAGTTCAATGGGCACACACATCGCCATATCTGTCAACATTCGCGAGTAGGTGTCGTGCTTCTGGCAAGCCACATAGGCAAGCAGGCGCATCGTGCTGTCGAATTGTGTTTCCTCCGAATGTGCCTTCTCTTGCTCTATCTTCTTGCGGTTGGCATCGGCACGCTGTATCTGGTTTATGATACTCGCTACAAGACGGTCGCTGACGAATGGCTTAGTGACAAACTCGTTAGCTCCTGCCGCCATACCCTCCTTGATGTCGGCATCGGAGTTGAGGGCTGAAAGCATGATGATGGGTATGTCTTGGGTCTTGGGGTTGGCACGCACCGCACGTGTCGTCTCAAAACCATTCATGTTGGGCATTAGGATGTCCATGAGTATACAGTCGGGACGTTCGTGTACCATCAAGTCGAGTGCCTGCTGACCGCTACTGGCGCTTATCACATTAAATTTTTGCTTGGCAAGCATTCCCTTTACAAGAAGAACGTTAACCGGAACATCATCCACTACAAGCACTGTATATCGCGAATTATCGTTAGCCATTTTTGTGATTTGTTGTTATTTACACATTTTTATGTCATATCAGTCATATAACTATGCAAAGATATACATTTTATTTTGTTTGCTTACAATTTTGTTCTTTTTTTTCACAAATGTATATTTAAATTTTCTCAAACGAAAGTAGTTAAAGGAGTCAAAAAGGACGTATATTTCATCAAAAACAAAAAAAAACGCATTTTTTCGTTCGTATTCAATTTTTTTTATTTAAGTTTGCACTCTATAAATACATATGAGAATATCATGCCGCCCTAAACAGTTAATATATAGGTGTAACAACCCATGTTTACAACAAGGACTTAACAGGCATGGTGAACATTTGAATTACCCGAATCATAAACTAAAACAGTGAAATGATGGACTCTCAAGAAAACGCCCTGTTGCAAGGTGCACAAGAAGAGCAGAACGTAGAGCAGACAGCCGCAACACAGCAGGCAGAGACTGACAACGTTCAAAAAGTAGAGAACGCTAAAGTGTACAAGAACAAGAAAGAGGTGGTGGAACGCCTTAAGGAAATCGCCGCAAGCGACGACAATCCCGACAAGGAAGAAATCGATCTCTTGAAGACTGTGTTCTACAAACTGCACATTGCAGAGCGTGAGGCACGACTCAAGGAATACATCGACGGCGGAGGCGATCCCGAAGCCTATCAGATGCTACCCGACGAGGACGAAGAAGCTTTCAAGTCTGCAATGGCAACCGTACGCGAGAAACGCGCACAGCTGTTCCAGCAGCAGGAGGCTGAAAAACAGGCTAATCTCGAAAAGAAACTCGAAATAATCGAAAAGATTAAGGCTATGACCACTTCGCCCGACGAGGCTAACAAGTCATATGCCGAATTCAAGGAACTACAGCAGCAGTGGAAGGACATCAAGGCTGTGCCGGCTGAACGCGCAAGCGAATTGTGGCGCAACTATCAGCTCTATGTGGAGCAGTTCTACGACCTGTTGAAGCTCAATTCGGAAGCACGCGAATACGACTTCAAGAAGAACCTTGAAATAAAGACTAAGCTCTGCGAGGCTGCTGAAAGCCTTGCCAACGAAGAGGATGTGATAAGCGCATTCCACCAGTTGCAGGAGCTACACCAGCAGTATCGCGAGACTGGTCCCGTGGCTAAGGAACTGCGCGAGGCTATTTGGACACGCTTCAAGACAGCATCTACTGTCATCAACAAGCGCCACCAGCAGCACTTCGAGCAACTCCGCAACAAGGAGGAGGAGAACCTCGCACGCAAGACCGAACTCTGCGAGAAGGTGGAGGAACTCTCGAAAATAGAGAACAAGACTGCCAACGACTGGGAGGCTCGCTCTAAGGAAATCATCGCCATTCAGAACGAATGGAAGACGATAGGATTCGCACCGCAGAAGATGAACGTTCGCATTTTCGAGCGTTTCCGCGCAGCTTGCGACGACTTTTTCGGACGCAAAGCCGAATTCTTCAAGGAGATGAAGAAGACACTCAGCGAGAACGCCGACAAGAAGCGCGCACTCGTGGAGAAGGCTAAGGAACTTGCCGACTCAACTGAGTGGAAATCTACAAGCGACAAGCTCATTGCTCTACAGAAGGAATGGAAGACTATTGGCATGACTTCTAAGAAACTGGGCGACCAGCTTTGGGGCGAATTCCTCGGAGCTTGCAACAAGTTCTTCGAGGCACGCAACGCTGCCAACGCCGGAACACGCAACGAGGAGCATGCTAATCTCGAAAAGAAACGCGCCATCATCGAACAGTTGCGCTCTATCGCCGAGAACGTGGCTGATGCCACTCGCGAAAAGGTGCAGGCTGTGGTAGAGGAATATAATAAGGTGGGACATGTGCCCTACAAGGAGAAGGATAAGCTCTATGCCGAATACCACGAGGTGCTCGACAAAATCTACAAGAGCCTTAATCTCTCTAACAAGCGACGCCGTCTCGACGACTTCAAGTCTAACCTCAAGAACGTGGCTAAGCGTGGCGAAGAGGCTCTCGACTCTGAGCGCGGACGACTCATGAGACGCCGCGACCAGTTGCGCCAGGAAATACAGACCTACGAGAACAATCTCGGATTCCTCAACGCAAGCTCAAAGAAGGGCAATAACCTTATCGACGAGATGAATCGCAAGGTACAGAAGCTGCGCGACGACCTCGAACTCGCTATCCAGAAAATCAAGGCTATCGACGCCGAGAATAAGTAAGGGCGAGATTAACTAAACTGAAAATAATATTTATAATTCATAGTTTTATATCCGTCGACAGAAGCGCTGTCGATATGGTTATAAAGAAGTCCCATACAGCCTTTGGTAGGTAGTATGGGATTTTTTGCATATATAAGGAAATAAATTTGTAACTTTGCACCACAATCAAAGCAAAGAAAGATGAAAATAGGAATAATCGTGGCAATGGACAAAGAGTTTGCTCAGCTGCAAACTCTTGCCACAGAACACAAAGAGGAGACTGTCAATGGCCGACGCTTTGTCACTGGACGCATCGGACAACACGAGGTGGTGATGCAGCAGTGTGGCATCGGCAAGGTGAACTCTGCCATAGGGGCAGTAGAAATGATAAACAATTTCCACCCCGACCTTCTTATGTCGACAGGTGTTGCCGGAGGTGCCGACACTTCGCTTGAGGTGACAGAGGTTGTGGTGAGCACTGAGTGCTGCTACCACGATGTGTATTGCGGTGACGAATGCCAGATGGGACAGGTTTTAGGAATGCCCTCTCGCTTCGCTTGCAGCAAGGAGCTTGTCGACAAAGCCACATCGCTCGACTGCCCTACCCGTGTGCGCAGCGGACTTATCGTTAGTGGCGACTGGTTTGTCAACACTCGCGAAAAAATGCAGTCGATACTCGACAACTTCCCCGAGGCTATGGCTGTCGACATGGAGAGTTGTTCTATTGCTCACACATGTCATATCTACAACACTCCATTTATTAGTTTCCGCATCATCAGCGACATTCCGCTCAAGGACCACAAGGCACAAATGTACTTCGACTTCTGGGAGCGAATGGCTGAAGGTTCGTTCGAAGTGACTAAGGCTTTCCTGAAGGCTATATAGAAAAAATCAACAACTATGGACAAAATACCAAGTTTCACAATCAACCACAACAGTCTGTTGCGTGGCATTTATGTATCGCGCAAGGACACAGTAGGCGGCTCTACCGTCACAACTTTCGACATCCGTATGAAGGAGCCCAACCGCGAGCCCGCTCTTCATCCGGGAGCACTGCACACCATTGAGCATCTCGCTGCCACATATCTGCGCAACGATGCCGAGTGGAAGGACAGCATTGTTTACTGGGGACCTATGGGATGCCTCACTGGCAACTACCTGCTTATGAAGGGCGACCTACAGCCCAAGGACATAGTAGAGCTTATGCGTCGCACATTCCGCTTCGTCGCCAACTTCGAGGGCGAGATTCCAGGAGCTGCTCCTAAAGACTGCGGCAACTATCTGCTTCACGACCTGCCTATGGCTCGTTGGGAGGCACGCAAGTTCTGCGACGAGGTGCTCGATGTCATCACCGACGCCAACATGATTTATCCCACAAACGAATAGTTCGTGACGTTAGCGAAGTTCGTGTGCTTGTTTTTTTCCACACGAACTCCGCTAATGCCACGAACCTCCCGAATCTTTGTTTTTCTTAAACGAGTGTCAGTGTATATAGATACACCACGGCAGCTGGTATAGCCATCAGCGACGAGTCGAAACGATCGAGCATTCCACCGTGTCCTGGCAGTATGTTGCCCGAGTCCTTGATGCCTATAGTGCGCTTGAAGAGCGATTCCACAAGGTCGCCCCATGTGCCGAAGAACACCACGACAAGTCCAAGTCCCATCCATTGCGGTATCGACATAGCCACGTCGGCGTTGCCCGAATGCAATTCTGAATTTTCATACCATCCTATCACTGCTGCAACCACAAGCACCAATATGCCTCCGCCTATACTTCCTTCCCAACTCTTTCCCGGCGAAACGCGCGGAAACAGCTTGTGTTTGCCAAAGAGCGAACCGCTCAGATAGGCACCCGTGTCGTTGGTCCACAAGAAGATGAATATGCTCAACGGCATCAAATAGTTGTAAACCACACCGTCTGCCACACCGCGGAATGCCAGCACATTAATCATCGAAAATGGCAGGGCTATATACATCTGCGACAGCATGGTGTAAGCCCAGTTGTTGATTGGATTAGGGGCTTTGGTGTAAAGCTCGGCTATAAATAAGTATACCACAGTCAGCAAATAAGGGATAAACACTGCCGACGGAACGATGCCCGAACAAAAGCCGGCAATACTTATGAAAAAGTAGACACCAGCCACGGTGCACAAGGCTCTGTTGGTGGTAACGTTCTCCACATTGTTCACAATTCCCGTAAACTCCCACACGGTGAGTCCGGTGACTATTGCAAAGAGGAAAATCATAGCCTCTGGTCTTAGGAAACACGTCACCACTGCGGCAACAAAAAACACTCCCGTTATAGAGCGTGTTATGAGGTTTTTCATTTTGTCACTCATAGTCATTAGCATTTAAGTTTTGTCGTTATAAAAAATAAGAGGAAGTTAAGAGGAAGTTAACAGGAAGTTAAGAGGAAGTTAACAGGAAGTTAACAGGAAGTTAACAGGAAGTTAAGAGGAAGTTAAGAGGAAGTTAAGAGGAAGTTAACAGACAAATGCTTTGTATTCGCAATTTATACATATGTCCGCTAACTTCTGTTAACTTCGGGCGAAGCCCAAACTTCTAATAACTTCCCTTTTTGCCACACCTTCCTCCTGCGAGTTACTATTGTTCGTTGTCCTCAGCCTTCTTCGATGCCTCATGCTCTGCCTGTGCCTTGCGCACTTCTTCAGGCATATCCTCAAGCTTTGGTGTGTTGTCCTCGATAATCTCTTCCGAGCGGCTCACCCACGGACGCTTTCCGAATATTCGCTCCACGTCCTCGGCGAATATCACCTCACGAGTCATCAGCAAGTCGGCGAGTTTGTTGTGTCCCTCGCTGTGCTCCTTCAGAATCTGCTTTGCACGTGCATATTCGTCGTTAATCATCTTCAGCACCTCGTCGTCCATTATCTTTGCCGTTGTCTCCGAGTATGGACGCTGGAACTGATACTCCTGGTTGTTGTAATAACATATGTTAGGCAGACGGTCGCTCATTCCGGCATAGGCAATCATTCCATAAGCCGACTTCGTGGCTCGCTCCAGGTCGTTCATAGCTCCTGTTGAGATATGTCCGGTGAATATCTCCTCGGCAGCGCGTCCGCCGAGCAATGCACACATCTCGTCGAGCATCTGCTCCTTGGTTGTTATCTGTCGTTCCTCGGGCAGATACCATGCGGCTCCCAGCGCACGTCCGCGTGGCACTATGCTCACCTTTACAAGTGGGTTGGCATGTTCGCAGAACCACGACACTGTGGCGTGACCCGCCTCGTGCAATGCGATGGTGCGCTTCTCGTCGTTGGTCATCACCTTTGTCTTCTTCTCCAAACCTCCGATTATACGGTCCACGGCATCGAGGAAGTCCTGCTTACCCACACTCGTGTTGTTGTGGCGAGCAGCAATAAGTGCTGCCTCGTTGCACACATTGGCAATGTCGGCACCCGAGAATCCCGGTGTCTGACGCGACAGGAAGTCAATATCTACTGTATCGTCTATCTTCACCTTGCGCAGGTGCACCTGGAAAATCTCCTTGCGCTCAGTCAGGTCGGGCAGGTCGACGGTTATCTGGCGGTCGAAGCGTCCGGCACGCAGAAGTGCCGAGTCGAGCATATCGGCACGGTTGGTAGCGGCAAGAATGATGACACCGCTGTTGGTTCCAAATCCGTCCATCTCTGTGAGCAGCGCGTTGAGCGTGTTCTCGCGCTCGTCGTTGCCACCCATTGCTGGGTTCTTGCTGCGGGCACGTCCCACGGCATCAATCTCGTCAATGAATATTATGCATGGTGCCTTCTCCTTAGCCTGGCGGAAGAGGTCGCGCACACGACTTGCGCCCACGCCTACAAACATCTCCACAAAGTCGGAGCCGCTCATAGAGAAGAACGGCACTCCAGCCTCGCCAGCCACTGCCTTGGCAAGCAGGGTCTTTCCTGTTCCCGGAGGGCCCACAAGCAGTGCGCCCTTGGGTATCTTGCCTCCAAGGTCGGTATACTTCTGCGGCTCTTTCAGGAAGTCGACAATCTCCTGCACTTCTTGCTTGGCACCTGCCTGTCCTGCCACATCCTTGAATGTGATGCCCAGGTCGTTGCCCTTCTCATACATCTGTGCCTTCGACTTGCCTACGCTGAACACACCGCCGCCACCGGCTCCGCCGCCCATACGGCGCATCATGAACACCCACAGCAACACGAAGAATATTATCGGACCGAAGGTGTAGAAGATAGTCATCAGTCCTGAGTTGTTGTCTTTCTCATAACTGTAGTCGAGTATCTTGCCTTTCTGCTGGGCTTGGGTGAGATATGTGTCGAGCGACTCGGCTGAACCGTAGGTGACGCTCACAAACGGATTGTGTCCCACCTGCTGTCCGTCCTTGCCGAACACGTCGCGTATCTTTTCGGGCTTCACATACATGCGCAGTGTGCCCTTGTCCTTGTTCACCACAACGCTCTTGGCATAGCCCTTCTGCACATATATCTTGAACTTTGTATAGGTGGCGGTCTGGTTGGCTGCTGGACCACCCAATATCGCTTCGCCACCGTCGGAGAAGAACAGCACAGCCAAAACCACGATGATTATCGTGTAGAACCAGTTCATGTTGAACCTTGGCATCTTCGGCTGATTGTCTCCTAATGGATTATTCTTGTTGTCCATATTAGTCTAAGTTTGGCACATTTGTTATCTTGGCATCCTGCCATAGGTTCTCAAGATTGTAGAAGTCGCGCGCCTCGGGTATGAACACGTGCACCAACACGTCTCCATAGTCCATTGCCACCCAGTAGGCCTGAGGCAAACCCTGCACATGAACGGGCTTCTCATGGGCGTCGATACGAGCGATTTCGCTCACCGAGTCGGCTATAGCCTCCACCTGCGACGGCGAGTTACCCTGACATATCACGAAATAGTTGGCAATAGAACCGTCCAACTCGCGGAGGTCGGCTATTGTTATGTCCTGTCCCTTTTTCTCTTGAATACCTTTAACGATGGCTTCAACCAGCTTGTTCTTGATTTCCATTCAGATTTAATCTTGTTTCTGTTGTTATATAATATAATAATGTTGTATATATTTTTAATACAATGCAAAGGTACGCTGAATAATCTAAAAAACGGCTTAAAACCATAAAAAACGACTTTTTATTAGATTTTATTAAAAAAAAAGAGGAAAAAGTGTTGTAAGTAAAAAAAATATTCGTACCTTTGCACTCGCAATAAGGGAACGAGTTGCGAGTAATTATTGGGATATGGTGTAATGGTAACACTACAGATTCTGGTCCTGTCATTCTTGGTTCGAGTCCGAGTATCCCAACAATGAAATCAATATCGAGAACTTACATCGCTGAGTATTGGGATATGGTGTAATGGTAACACTACAGATTCTGGTCCTGTCATTCTTGGTTCGAGTCCGAGTATCCCAACAA
>CAKPZC010000003.1 GCA_934203355.1 uncultured Prevotella sp.
AAGTGAATAAAACTGGGTGCAAAGGTAATGCTTTTTTGCCTTTGCACCCAGTTTAGTTATTCGGAAGAACCGGAATGAGGTGTCGGAAAATCAGGAATAATGATTTTTTATACAGGGATGGATACTTTCGATATTTTGCCCAAAGGCGCATTGCCAGACTTCTGTTCAATAATATTTATCTGATATCTACCGCTTATGACTTCCTTATTGTTGTAAGAAGGAGGTGTCATTTGTATAGACGCCCAGTCAAGATTATCAAAATCATATAACTCAGTAATGATTTTCTGTATTGTAGCTTTGAATGTGGACGCTAAAGTACCTTCTTCATCTTTGTCCAACAAGTGATTAGCCCATGCTGGAACTATAACGATATTCCACAGATTTGTAAAGTAACGTGGATCAATAGCATGGCCCCAAATGTGTGAAATGATGAAGTTTCTGAAGTGCTTTTTGTTTGTTGTTGCTCCAAGGTCATATCCAGTACGATCCTTAATCAATTGGCACACTCTGGCATTGCCATTGCCACCTCCACAAGTGTTTCCACCACATTCTTTATTCTTACCCCTTGCTCCTTCTTGATAGATAACACAGAGACGTTGTGCTGCGTTTTGAAGCTTGAAATAGACTTTACCTTCTTCTACAACAGGCTCATGTACTCCATCTTCCGCATCTTCTTTCGAAGAGTATCGTGCAGGAAGATATTTGATATCATATTTGTCAAAAGCAGGATCTACCTCTTCTTTCTTACAAATGTAATTTGCAATCTCATCAAATCTTTCTTTTACAAGTTCTGGCGAAAAAAAGTAAGACGATTCTATTGCCAACTTTACAAACTTCTCTTCTTTAATATACTCTATTAATGAATCCATACCATCTACTTTTGGATTTTGTGAATTGTTAATTGAAATGCGTACAGAAGATAGGTCATTTCGAATTTCATTCAATATCTCCTCATCTTCTTTGCTCAATCTTTGTTTACCATAGACTATAGTCTCGATGAACTGTCTGAATTTCTGAAGATAAGACAAGCGGTTAAGAGTAGTCTTAATATTGTCTTTCTTATCAATCTCAGCTTTCCACTCTTCAAAAAGTGCATTCACATACAAGCGGTCATTTTCTTTTGCGAAAACACCAATAAGGTCTAAATACAAATAGTCTTTGCCATTGCATTTATATTTATCTTGTGGACAATAAGCTCCAACAGACTTTACGCCCTGTTTAAGCAACCATTTCTCATAATCCTTTCTAAAGATAAATTGACTAGCTTTTTTTGCCATAATTCAATATCATTAAAATGTTAATATTATTTATATAAAAGTATTATTCTTCACTCACTTCCCTCAGCTTCTCCCACAGCTTCACCATGGCCAGCGTGTCGAGGCAGCAGTAGTCTAGCAGTGCTCGGCGAGCCTTCTTTTGCGCTTCTGGCTCCATAAACTGTATCTGAGGATAAATGCTCATTGCCTCGCCGCCATTCTGAACACCACCACTGAGGTTGTGGTAGTCGAGTTCGGGATCATCGGGGAACAATGCTGGGAGCACCTTCTTGATGGAGAACGAACCGTTCATGGCTGGCATATAGTAATAGCCGGCACGGAACGGATCGAGAAGATCCACAATGTGGGATTCGATGTTGAGAAGATGTGGCGCCAGGTCGGGGAATGCCTCTGCCAGTTCCTTCAGACGAGTACACTCGAAAGCCTTGTTGTAGGCTGTAGTGCAGACGTTGAGCGGGATGTCCTTGCAGAGTTGTTCGGCAAGGGCGCGGCGAGGGTCTTCGCCCGATATGCCGAGAAACTCACGATGCTTCAATTCGCCTCCTTCATGCTCGATGTAATGGAGCGAATACTGGAACGTGACCTGCTGATACGGATGCGTACCCTGATACTTCGGTATCACGGTCTGCTCGGTCTCGAAGTCGAGGAAATAAAGCGGATATGAGAGTTTCTTGAGAAATTCGCCGATGGCTTTACGGTCGATATAGTTTGTGTCGTTCAATGTGCATTCCAACTGTAGCTGCTGAATGTCGGTGAGCTTTTCCTGTCGCATATCTTCAAGCGACAAGCGGCCTGCGTCCATGTGTTCCAACGCCTTCTTGAATGACATGCGGTACAAGTTGAAGACTGATGGTGAAGGGATGATATTGCAGCTGCAATATTTCCAGAACGCACATGCGTAGGGTTTGCGGCAATGTTCAGCCAGATGCTGCTTGGGTTCTGCTCCTTCAAGCACCTTCTTTGCGGCCTTGGTTTGGGCGGCTACTTTGGCATATTCGTTGGCAACAGCATCGCTGATGTCGTTTATCTGGAAAAACTCCTTCACATCAATGTCCCCATCGAGCACATATTCAGTGTTGATATTCACAAGATAAGTGCCAGTGACGTTCAGTCCACAATTGGTGAGTACATATTTCTGATACGCCACATCCTGAGCATACACCTCCAGCTCATTAAGGTTGGTGCTGCTTTTCACCTCATAGATGGCATAGCCATGTGGAGTCTTGTGCAGCAGGTCGACGGCGCAATAGCATCCGTCGTATATAAAGGCAGCCTCGGCAATGTTCTCTGCACCTTCGGCAATGGCTTTCTGCGTGATTGCAACCATCGCTCCGAGGTCGAGGCGCTGTGTTTCGTTGACAGTTGTCTTATAGGCGGTAGCCTCCACGAAATCACCAAACAGACGCTTAGCCAGTTCGCCCACTTCAGTACCGGCGTCGAAACGTGCCTGTGTCAACTGGTCGACAGCCATTTTTTCTGGTTTGTACTGCTTCAGCCACAATGCCTTCGGGCATTGGCAATAAGTGATGTATTTTGATTTAGATAGGTTTGGCATAGACTTTCACAAATAGTTATTTATGGATGTTTTTTTGCGTATAATGCGCAAAAGATGTTCAAAGTTACAGAATAAGGATTAAAAGACAAAACAAATGTGCAATTTTTTTGCGGTAAAAGTCCGAAAAAAAGCGGTATAGGAATCTTGCTATAGATTTCCTATACCGCTTATATTCAACGCTTTGAGCTATACTGGATAGCTGTTTGAGCGATTAGTATTCATCCTCATTAAAGAGGAAATCCTCCTTAGTAGGGTAGTCGGGCCATAAGTCCTCAATGCTTTCATAAACGTCGCCTTCGTCCTCAATCTCCTGAAGGTTTTCGAGCACTTCGAGTGGTGCGCCAGATCGCATAGCGTAGTCAATGAGTTCGTCTTTGGTTGCTGGCCAAGGTGCGTCTTCCAGTTTGGAAGCCAATTCAAGTGTCCAATACATAGTCGTAAATTTTTTTTAAATCTGTTCTACAAAATGTTTTTCCAACGGGCTTAGTTCTAAGGCTGCTGTAGAAAATAAAACCGCCATGCCCCGTCTTTTCAACTGCAAAAATAGTAATTTTTATGTTATTTGCAAGGAATATATAGTTTTTTTTCGGCTATATTCTCAATAAAGTTTAAATTCAAGGCGAGAACAAAGAAATAATCGCCCAGACGGTTGAGATAAGCCATCGATGTGGGGTCGACGGTATGGGTTGACGACAGCAGAGCCACGCTGCGCTCAGCCCGTCGGCACACCGTGCGGCACACGTGAGACTGTGCTGCCGCCAGGCAACCTCCTGGTAGTACGAAAGTGTTGGGCTGAGGTGTGGATTCTTGCAGACGGTCGATGCAGTGTTCAAGTTGTGCAACATCGTCGGTCGATGCTCCTACGAGGGAAGATGCGGATAGAGCCGTGCCTATATGGAAGAGCCTGGCTTGAATGTCGGCGAGTTGCTGACTGAGCGGTTCGCTCGTCATCGCCCGTAGCAACCCGATGTGGGCATTAAGTTCGTCGATGTCGCCACAGGCACAGATGCGAGGGTCGGTCTTGGGCACACGCTTTCCTCCTATAATAGAGGTGGTGCCCGTGTCGCCCGATTTAGTATAGAGTTTCATGTCAGAAGTTAACGATATAGTTGGTTTTGAATCTATCGGTGTCGAAGAACGCCACTCCCGCCCAATACAGGTCGTAGCTTACGCTCGTCTTCGGGTCGTTGACGATGTGTTGCCATATGTGCCGTGCCGTCGGGTTGCGGGCTATGTCTTCGACGATAATAATCGAGTTGCGATTGGTGTGGCTAATCAGACGGTCGACAAAACGCTCGCATCCCTTTGTGGAACACACACGCGCCAATTCTACCACCTCGTCGCCTGGCTTCAGGTCGGATGTCACGCGCGTGCTACGACATCCGCTCTCCACATAAGCCTGGAGCAACGTCGTGTCGTCGCCATTGCTTATCATGCGGCTTGCCTGGCGATAGTTGGCAATGCGGAAGTAAAGTTCCATGCGTTTGCGCACAAGCCACGGCAGCGAAGGAAACCTGTGGCGTAGCTCGTCGTAGGCATAATAAGGATAGTGCTCGCAAAGCACATAGCGTATGAAACGATAAGCCGACGGCGATTGTACCCCAAAGCCTCGGCTGTGGGACATGCGGCGTAGCCATATTATGTAGCGTCTCAACTTGTTCATAGCTACAAAATTAGGCAAAATATGCGAGAAAAACGTTATACGATGCACTACTTTTTATTTAGTTGTAGTAACTTTGCACTTCGAAAAGAAAGATTGTATCACATTTTTTATTAACATTAAAGCATAAGAAGAACAGAATGTTGTTGGATTTTTTTCTCACCTGCAACAAGATAGGAGCCTTCACCCTCGGCGGCGGCTATGCCATGATACCTATCATGGAGAAGGAGTTTGTTGACAACCACAAGTGGATGGACAAGCAGGAGTTTATGGACATAATGGTTGTGGCACAGACCACACCTGGTATTTTCGCCATAGATATGGCAAGCCACATAGGCTATAAGCTGCGTGGTGTGTGGGGTGGCATCGTTGGGGCCATAGGCATAGCGTTGCCATCGATTGTGGCAATATTGGTGATAGCTATGTGTTTTCATAATTTCAAGGACAACCCTTGGGTGGAGAAATTTTTCAAGGGAGTGCGACCAGCGGTAGTGGCACTAATAGCAGCTCCAGTGTTCAAGATGGCACAGACCGCCCGGATAGGGTGGAACAACGTGTGGATTCCCGTGGCGGCGTGTCTGCTGATAGCCATGTGCAATGTGTCGCCTATCTACATCATCATCGCTGCTGGAGTGGGCGGATGGCTCTATGGAAGATGGACAGGGAAGAAAGAGAAAGTTTAAAAAGAAACCAAACGTAAGTTAGAAGTTATATAAGAATCCATATTTATGATATTCCTCAAACTATTCATTATTTTCACTAAGATAGGAACATTCAATTTTGGCGGTGGTTATGCCATGTTGTCGCTCATCCACAACGAGGTGGTGGTGAAAAACGCATGGCTCAGCAACACCGAGTTCACCGATATTGTGGCTATAAGCCAGTCTACGCCCGGTCCTATCGGCATTAATGCCGCCACCTATGCTGGCTATGTGGCTGTACTCAACCAGGGCTATCCAGAGTGGGCGGCTGTGCTTGGCTCGGTGCTCGCCTCGCTCTCGATAGTGTGGTTGCCGTTTATCATTATGATTCTCATTTCGCGCTATCTGATTACCCACAAAGACTCAAAGCTTGTGAAGGACATCTTCTCGGGTCTGCGCCCTGCCATTGTGGGACTAATAGCTGCGGCGGCAGTGTTGCTTATGAACAAGGATAATTTCTGCGACCCCGTTGTTGAGCCGCTAAGCTTTGCTATTAGCGTTATGCTTTTTGCCGCTACATTCTATTTCACCCGCTATCGCAAGTCAAACCCCATACTCGTGATGCTTGTCTGCGGAGTTGTCGGATTGATTGTATTCTAATATCTGCGCCGAAGGAGGTGTTAGTTCTCGCCCAGCACCTTGTCGTAGAGTTCGGCATACTGGCGTGCTGTGGTGTTCCAGTCGAAGCGTGCGGCATTGGCTTTCAGTCGAGCCTCGAACGACGGTTGATTGGCAAGGTAGGCGTTCATGCCGTTGTCAAACTCGCGTTGCATCTGTTCGCGATCGAAGTCGTGGTTGAAGTAGAAAGCACTGTCACCGCCAATCTCGGGCAGGCAGGTGTGGTCGGATAGGAAAACTGGTTTGCCATACTGCATAGCCTCGATGGGTGGAAGTCCGAACCCCTCGGCAATAGACGGGAACAGGAAAGCCTCGCAATGGCTGAGATACCAGTGCTTCTCGCCCTCGGTCACGGGGCCGACAAACTTCACACGGTCGGCAACGCCCCATTTGCGTGCTTCGTCGATAATTGTCGTGCAATAGTCCGACGTGTTGCCAGCTATCAGCAAGTCGTAGTCGCATGTTGCGAGTAGGCATGGTAGCACGTGGAAGTTTTTCTTAGGCAACACTGTTGCCACGGAGAACAGGAACGGTCGTTCGGGCATTTCCTTTGGTTGCTGTATTTGTCCAGTGAAGCTGTTGCATCCATTGTAGACCACGTCGACGGGTATGTTGCCTACGTCTATATGGTTGAGTATGTCCTGGCGCACAAACTCTGATATTGCCACAATGCGGTTAATCTTGTGCAGATGGCGGTGGATGCGCTTCATGTAGCGTCGTTGCTTTTGGGGAGTCACACCCTCGTATAGGAAGTTGAGGTCGTGTACGGTCTGGATGATTTTTCCTCGCATAGGCAGATAGCGCGACAACTGATATGACGAGTGCCATAGTTCTATGTCGCGGTCGAGAAGCAAGTATTTGGTGCGTATGCCACGGTGAAGATAGTGGCGGTCGTCGCCGAATATATTGCCGACGCTCTTGGGCGTGAAAAAGCCCATGCGGTTGGCATACTTAGTGGAGAGAAGAGCTTTGCCAAGATAATAACTGTAATAGTAAAGTCCCGTGTTGGGATAGCGCATCTTTTCGCAATCAAAGTAAATCATCTTTATCCTAAATTCTTATAATGTATACAAATCGGTTGTTAATGTTCTATTATACGCTAATAATGAAAAAAAATACAGATTATTGCCTTTGTAATAGTTAAACCAAGTTAAAAGGACGATATAGATAATAAGAATCAACATAAAGACAAGAGAGGGTGTGCCAATCAATTGATTTGGCACACCCTCTTAAATGTAATCATCTTAAATGTAATCATCGTTTGCTCATATCTTGATAGAGCGTTTGCAGTATTACCTTTCCTGCTCGCTCCCGCTGCTTGTTGGCTCCCGCCATCACCCGGTTGGCATTATTGTCGTAGTCGGTGTATCCTGTTGAGTCGCGATAGACATAGCCGTTGCTATAGGTGCTGAATGCCGACGGATTGGTGTAGGCAGTGCTCATCACGTCGCGACTGAAGTTGAAGTCGCTGTGTGGCAATCCCATTTGTGCAAGCAACGTGGCAGGAATGTCGGTTTGGCTCACGATGCGGTCGATGCGTTGCGCTTTGTTTATGGCTCCTCCCACCATAAGCAGTGGCACATGATAGAAGTCGGGCGTTGTCGACACCTGATAACCCTCGTTGAAGTTATGGTCTGCCACGAACACAATGAGCAGATTGTCCCACACGGGCATCTTGCGCAAGTCGTCGACCAATTTGCCAAGCACGCTATCGGTATAGGCAAAAGCATTCTGCTTCTTGTCGGCGAGACGGTGGTAGGGCACGTCGAAAGGCTCGTGTGATGACAGTGTGAGCCATGTTATATACCATGGTTTGTTGCCTATGGTCTCGCGTCGCTTTATGTCGTCAAGGAGCCAGTTGGCAACGATGGCATCGGGCACTCCCCACGACTGCTTGCGCTCGCTCTTGTTGAAGTTGGTGTCGCCAATCAGTCGATTGTGTCCTGCCGACACATAGTAGTCGGCCATATTGAAATAGGTCATGTCGCCAGCATATATCATCTGTGTGTCGTAGCCCGACTTGCGCAACACATTTGGCAGTGCTGGTAGCGATGCCACCTTGTGGGGATAGCGAATGATGCTTGTGGTGGGCTGTCCAGGATAGCCGTTGAGTGCTGCTACGATGCCACGGTCGGTGCGGAAACTGCTGGCGTAGCATTGAGTGAACCACAGACCCTCGCGTGTGAGGCGGTCGAAGCATGGGGTGATGTCCTTAGGTCCGCCAAGTGCACCCACCATGTGTGAGCCAAAACCCTCCATGACTATAAACAGGATATTGGGACGTTTGGTCTTGAGCAATTGTTCGGTCTGTCCATTTTTGCTGGGAAATAGTAGTGCGAAATCAGCGGCACATTCCTTTTCGTCGTAGAAGTGGAACATCTTGGAGAAATCCTCCACACGTGTCGAAGTATAGACCATGCTGAACACGGGGTTGATGGCAGCGTGGTTGCAGAACACTTTCTCGGAGAATACGGCAGTCGACATTGACTTAGGGCGGCTCTCAAGTCCGCGAATCATCACCACCATTACCGCCAACAGCGTCAGTGTGGCAACCAATGCCGTCTTCCATGCTGGTCGACGTGACCGCTCCTTGTCGTATAGCCACACAGGCAGCGAGAGCATAGTCCACGCCACAAGCGCAAGCACGGCAAACAACAGTAATCTGACCACTACAAATCCTGCGCTGACACTTGCCACCGCATTCTTTGGGTCGTCGAGATAGAGGAATATGGTGGAGTCGAGTTTTGAATTCCAAAAAGCATACATCACGGTGTCGCCCGCAGTTATCATTGCCAGCAGCAGAGCCGCTATGACATTGTAGGCAAGCATGGCGCGCCTGACGTGCCATCCTGTAAAGAAACTTGCTATTGCCATGAGGCAAGGCAGAGCAACGAGGTAGCCGGCACTGGCAACGTCGAGGGTGAATCCGTGGAGATAGATTTGCACTATGTCGCCCACACTCCAATTGGCTGGCAACGAGCCAGCGTTGTAAATAAGGAACAGCGGTCGCTGAACCAAAATGAAGAACATCATCAGCATGGCTGTATAAAGAGCCAGCATTTTCAATAATTTACGTATCATCTGTTTTTTTTATGTATTTTTTCAACTGGAGTGTGGGGACATGTGCCTATGATATGCCTTTAACAGCTTATTCGGCTATCAGACTGAACTCGGCAGCCGAGGCATAGTCGACACCATAGTGGGCGTTGAGTGCGCGGAAGCGTATGTAGCGCGCTTTGACTGGTGTGCCAAACATCACCTTCTTCAGTTCGGCAGTTTGGTCGAACTCTCCCTTCGCTACCGGCTCGCCCCATGACTTGCCGTCGTTGCTCACGTATATCTCGTATTCTTTCACACGTCCGTAGCCAGAATCCTGACGCGGCACGATAGTGAATCCCTTCATCAGTTTAGGCTCCGAAGCGTCGAAGTCGACCCAGTGGGGATATTTGGCGAGTGTGATTGAATACATGGTGTGCCATATTGTCGACTCGTCGCCGTCTACAAGGCGTGCAGCCTCGCCCTCTTCGGGTTCCTCCGACGAAGCGAATACCACTTGCAGCGGAACGATGTCCACCTTGTCGAATGTCATCGATGTTTTGAGCTGTGGCACCTCCTTATACCATGTTGTCACGGTGCCTCCCTTGCTCAGGTCGATAGGTTTGGTGTAGACTACAGGCTTCTTGGCTCCGTTGATAGTGTACATGATGGTGCGGTTGTTGGCAGTAGTGCTCAATATCACCTTACCTGTGACGCGGTGGTCAATGCTAATGGGTTTTTCGCCCGACAGTGAAACCTTGGTGGCATTGGCAATAGCCTTCGGTGTGGCTTCGGCTGCTGGACGTATCACGAAGCCGAAGTTGTAGTTCTGGCTGTATGTACGGTCAGGACTGAGTGGTCCTCCCTGTCCGCAGCTTGCTCCGCCGAGTCCGGTCACTTTGGCGTCGAGATGCAGGTAGGTGCCGTCGGTGGCTGGCAGTTCGTTGGCATGTGCCACAACGGTCATTTGCTGGGCGCTCCAAGGCAGAGCCGATGCCGACATGATGCTGTCGGCAACAAACACAACAGCTGGTTTGCCACTCTCGCTAAGTGCACACCAGCGCACCTCCTCGCGGTTGCCCATCGACTGTGGTTTGGGCAGAATGATGTCCTGCTCGCCCACGGTGCCTCGGTGATGCTCAATGAACTGGCCTGTCTTGCGGTCGTTGTAGTTGTTCACCGGTCCACGTCCGTAGTAGTCGAATGTGGTGTAGGTCTTAGGCAACTTCATTGCATAGCCGATGCGTGGCAGTATGACGCTTGAGCGGTTGGCTGATATAGCGCTGTTGAGTTCCACAGAGCCATCCTTGTAGACAGTATACACTTGGTTGGTTGTGAACTTGAAGTCGTTTTTGCCAAGTGGTTGCTTGTCGTTGTCGAATGTATATGCCGACTGTGGGTCGCGGTCGTGGTTGGTGTAGGAACTCTTGCATCCCTCCTTGCCCTGGCTCTCCACTGTGAGGCTTATTTGCAACGATCCGTCGTTAAGCTTGGCTACGGAAGGTTTGCCAACCACGCGGTGTTGCATGTCGTACAAGCCGAACTTGAACCAAGCGTTGTGGTAGCCGATGCCAGCATCGTTGTCGGTTGGTGCGCGGAATGCGTCGAGTTTCGGACCACCGTTCTCGGCAAACACCTCACGTCCGTTGTAGTTGAGTGAGCTTATGGTTCCAGTTGCGAGGTCGAAAGTGGCATTGAAGTTGTCGCCCTTCACGTTTATCTGCTTTGTGTCCTGAGTGTAGTTTATGTCGCCGTTGTTGTTTGCCACATCCTTCATTGCCGGAGCGATGATGTCGGCACCTTTCACACGCAGCTGTTCTTCCATCTGTACGTAGCCCTGTTTTGCCCATGGCATGTCCTTGCCCTGGCAGAACTGAATCTTGACGAAATATTCGCTTTGCGGGTCGAGCTTAGAGTAGTCGTAATCGAGAGTGTATTCCTGGCGGTCGCGTGGTCCGAGAATGTTCTTGGCTCCGGTGAGTTGTCCGTTGCTCTTTATGCACTCGCCGTCCTTCCACAGCGACCATACAATTTGATAGCCGCGCAGCGGTTCGAAGTAGTTCTTGTTGAATATCTCGATGCGCCCATTCTTCATGTCAATGGCTCGCACACCCACATTCTGGTAGACCTTCTTCACCTCAAAATATTGTGCCTTGGGCGATAGGTCGGGGCGCATGATGCCGTTCATGCAGAACATGCCGTTGTTAGGCTTGTTGTCCATGCCAAAGTCGCCGCCGTAGCCCCAGTAGCGTTTTCCGGTTTTAGGGTCGATGTTGTCGATGGCCTGGTCTACCCAGTCCCATATAGCACCGCCCATGAAGAAGTTGGTGCTCTCTATAGCGTTCCAGTAGTCCACGAGGTTGCCCACGGCGTTGCCCATAGAGTGGGCATATTCCGAGATATGATAAGGATATTTAATGTCGTATTTTCCCTTAACAGCCTCCTGCACCCATGGTATTGACGGATACTGGTTGGAGCCCATGTCGACGATGTTGTTGTTGCGCTCGTACTGCACGGGGCGGCTGGTGTCGTATTTCTTTATGGCGGCATAGCAGTCCTTGAAAGTGTCGCCAGGTCCTGCCTCGTTGCCAAGACTCCATATCACCACCGAGGGGTGGTTCACTGTGGCGTGCACCATCTCCATGTTGCGTGCCACGTGTGCGTTGCGGAACTCCTTGACATGCGACAGCGACTCCTTGCCATAGTAGTATTGATGGCTTTCGATGTTAGCCTCGTCCTCAAGATATATTCCGTATTTGTCGCATAGATAGTACCAGTAAGGTGCGTCGGGATAATGGCAGTTGCGCACATGGTTGATGTTGCCGCGCTTCATGAGGAACACCTCTTGCTCCATCTGTTCGCGTGTGACGTAGTGACCCGTTGCGGGGTTGTTCTCGTGGCGGTTTACGCCCTTCATCTTCACGGGTTGTCCGTTGAGATAGTAATAGCGTCCGACAAGTCCAAACTCGTCCATTTCGGCTGGCGTTTCCTTTATCTCGATTTTGCGGAAACCGACGATTGTCGAGAAAGTTTCAACCACTTTACCCTTCTTGTCCTTCAATTCGCCCACAAGAGTGTAGCGGTGGGGTGCCTCGGCGCTCCATGGTTTGATAGCGTAGCCCGCTTGCAGAGTGACGGTGGAGTTGAGCTCGCCATTCTTGCCTATCTCGCCGACAGTGGCTGTGGCTCCGATGCCAGGCACAAGTGTGTTCTCGTCGGAATAAAGACGGTTTTCGTAGAGTTTATAGTCGATAGTATAACCCTTGGCAATCTTTGTAGTGAGGTTGCTCACCTCGGCAGATATGTTGAGCGAAGCATTGGTGAAAGTATCGTCATAGTCGGGCGTTGCCTTTATGTCGCGCACTTGCACCTTAGGCTTAGCCGTGAGCGACACCGAGCGGAATATGCCCGGCAGTCGGAACATGTCTTGGCTTTCAAGGAACGATCCGTCGCTATGGCGATAGACCTCCACAGCCACAAGGTTTTCGCCCGACTTGTTGAGATAGGGCGTGATGTCGAATTGCGCGAGGTTGCGCGAGTTTTTCGAGAAACCAACATATTTGCCGTTAATGTAGATATAGAAGAAAGAGTCAACACCATCGAAGTTGATGTAGATTTCTTTGCCTTGCCAGTCGGCTGGAATTGTGAATGAGCGGCGATAGGATCCCACTTCGTTGCGGTTTTTGTAGGTCATCCAGTTTTTGCGTGGTGTGCGCATCACGCCGCCGCGCCAGTCGTCGACCTTCACGTTGTGGTGGAAAATGACGCGCTGGTTGGAATAGAGTGGATAGCCGTATTTGAATTCGCCTTTGTCGGTCATGCCGGCAGTGTTCCAGTTCATAGGCACCTGCACACGGTCCCATGCCGATGCGTCGAAGTCGGTGCGGAAGAAGCCCTCGGGGCGTTCTTCGGGATTCTTTGCCCAGTGGAACTGCCATTCGCCGTCGAGCGAACACCACAGCGACGAGTTCTCGGGTAGCACGCGGCGTGCCTCGTCGACATTGCCAAACGAGAAGAACCACGCGTGGGGTTGTTGCTTGTTGTACGCCACAGAGTCGGGACTCTGCCATTCCCAGCCCGTAGGTTGCGGCATCTGTCCATAATAGAATCCACCGAGCGGTGTCACTTGCGCATACAATGGCGACGACAGCAGCAAGGCGAAGAGTGTAGGGATTGATTTGTTCATAGAGTTTTTATATTGTAGATGTATTTTTTTGCAGACAGCATGTCAGGACATGAGAGGTTTAAAACAGACATGCGATGCTTGAAACAGACATGCGATGCTTGAATTTGTTGTTTAGCGAGTGCAAAATTACAACAATATATGAAGATAATCCATAATAGTTACAAAAATCTTGTCATTGTCATTGTTTTCTTGCTACAGCAGGCTTCGGTCGGTTTCGCCTGTGCGTTGTAAATATTCGTCGAGCACAGCCACCTGGGTGAGCTTCTCAAGTCGCTGGTTGGCAAACTGCTTCACATACTCATGGGCATTGCTTATGATTTGTTCAGCCTCGTCGGGGTGTTCTATATAATACTTCAATTTTTCCTCCAGGTCGTGATAGTCGTCAGCCACCTCGATGTAGTGCACTCCCGGTTGCAGCAGTCCCTCCCTGAACCACGTCTCGTAGTGGGGTCGTGGCATCACAGCCACCGAGTTTGATGCCATAACCCATTTTAGGTTTGTCGCCACGTCGTTGCCTTCAATGCACGCTACAAACTTATACTTTAGTTGGTCTGCCACACTCATAAACGGGCGCAGCCACTCGTCGTGTCCACCGTCGGCGTTGATTTTTCCGGCGTCGCACAGCGGATGGTTGAAAAACATCTCCATGAATAACTTGCGGTGGGGTTGGCGCACCACATTGCGGAAAACAATCATGTCGCGTTTGTCGCGGTAGTTCATATTGTCGCTGAAGAATCGGAAGTGGCGCACACTGTTCAGCTTAAGCACCACCGAGTTGGTGGCACCCTTGCCGACGGGGCGGCTCTTGACTATAGTGGGAGTAGCAGGTTCGTGTGTGACATCGCCGAAGAGATAGCTTATGTGCATGTGTGATGGGAAATAGCGCACAACGCGGTAGAGGTCGAAGAAATAAGCCGAGTGTTTATGTTTCTCGCCAAACGGGAACTTATATCCGGCGACTGTTGTTGTGCGCACGCCGTCGCCTGGGGTGGGCATTGAAGTTTTAGTCGGAAGGCAGCGCACATAATAGTCTACTCTCTGGCGTATGACGGCGCGCTCCTCTTCGTTGAGCGAACGAAATAGCAGCCTGCGTTGCCATCGATACCACTGGCGCGGCATGATATAAGAGCCGAACGAGGAGGCATAAAAGCGCATTTTATGAATAGCTTTGCGTATATGCATGGAATAAATAGGATAATGATTGAATTGTTTATCAGCGCAAATTTAACTAAAAAACGACGAGTATGCAAAGAAAAAGCCACGTAAATACGAATATGCTTTTGGATTGTAGCGTGTTCTACGTGCATAATGCAACTTTCAAAGCTAAAAGTTTGGTTGTTTCGGCAACATTTCATAACTTTGCTTGCAACTCAACGCCTCAGCGATAGCAGAATGGCGATATAGTTAACTGATAACGACTATTTATGATAGCAATATATAATGTGTTGGTATATGCCGTATATGGACTTTTGAAACTCATAAACTTTCTGCGACTCACACAATTGATGTCGTCGGAAAGCAAGTTGCGCAAGTTTATAGAAGGACAATCGAAAGCCATAGAGTGCATAGCCACAGCCAATATCTCAGGCAACGACAACGTAGTGTGGTTTCATGCTGCCTCATTGGGCGAGTATGGAATAGCGCGCCCTATAATCAGACGACTCATTGAAGAGGAGCATTGTCGTGTGGTAATGACATTCTTCTCGTCGACCGGCTATGAGGCACTGCATCCACGGGTGGGCAAGGACCCTTATGCTCCCGACTATGTGTTCTATCTCCCGCTCGACACTCCGGGCAACGCATCGCGCTTTCTTGACCTCGTTAGGCCCAAGAAAGCTGTTTTTATGGTGTCGGAAATCTGGCCCAACTATCTGCACTCGCTCCATCGGCGCGGTATAAAGTCGTGTCTTGTGTCTGCCAAGGTGTCGAAGCGCACAGCAGCAATGAAATGGTATGGCGGCTTGCACCGCAGTGCCATGCAGTGTTTCAGCAAGATACTTGTGCTCGACGAGCTTTCGCAAGAAATGCTTCAGAATGCTGGCATGGCAGACGTTGAGAAGACAGGCAACCCACTGTTCGACAACGTGATTGGCGTTGCCGAACAACCCTACGAAAATCCTATTCTTGAGCGTTTCTGCCAAGGACACCGCGTGTTTATTGCCGGAAGCATAAGCGACGACAACGACTTGCAGCTTACAGCCACTCTCGCCAACAGGCACGGCGAGATGCGGTTTATTTTTGTGCCCCACGAGATTACCACCGACAACCTGTGTCAAACACGCTCGGCACTGATTGGCAAGTCGGTGCTCTACAGTGAGTGCAATGGCGAAACCGACTTCGACGGCGAAGGCATACAGGTGCTCATATTCGACAGGTTCGGCGAGTTGTCGCGCCTTTATCGATATGGTGCCTACGCCTATATAGGTGGCGGGTTCACACGCTATCTGCACAGCCTCATCGAGGCATCGGTATATGGACTGCCCGTAAGTTTCGGACCATATACAGGGCGCAAGGTGACACCACAGCAGATAGTGTCGCTCGGCATAGGGCGCAAGGTGTCAACACCCGACGAACTCGACCTGTGGATAACCGACATCAAGGACAATGTCGAAACTCTGCAAGCTATCCGCCGTAAGGCCATCGACTATGTATACGCCAATGCCGGTGCTACTCAACAGGTGACAGAAATAATAAGAAATCTCTAACTTCACGCAATATGACACGACTACAGACCATACGATACCACGTGCTATTGTCGCTGCTGCGACTCGTAGCCTTGTTGCCGCTGCCGGTGCTTTATGTATTCAGCAGTTTTGTGTGCTTTGTGCTCCACCGTATAGTGGGCTATCGCGTCAAGGTGGTGCGCGACAATCTGCAACGGTCGTTTCCCGAACGCTCTGTCGAGGAATTGCGCCGCATAGAGCATCTGTTCTATGTCCACCTGTGCGACTGCATTGTCGAGACGGTAAAACTGTTGCACATCTCCGATGCCGAGATAATGCGCCGCGTGGACACACGTGGAGGCGACTATATCGAGAAACTCGCCGAGGACGGACGTCCAATCATCATCATGCTCGGCCACTATGGCAACTGGGAGTGGGTGCAGGCGGTGACTATGTACTATAAGCGTCCGGACCTGAACGCCGAGATTTATCGCAAGTCGCGCGACGATGTGTTCGACAAGATAATGTACACCATACGCTCGCGCTTCAACACACAGCAGATAGTGCAGGCTAAGGCAGTGCGCACGCTGATAGGATGGAAACTGCGAAAGCAGCAGTTTCTTGTGGGATTCATATCCGACCAGCGTCCCAATAGCACCAACCTCAACCACTGGATGACTTTCCTCGGTCAGGACACGCCAATAGCCGTCGGAGCCGAGGAGATAGGCGAGCACATCGGGGCACACTATGTATATCTCGACATAGAGCGACCAACGCGCGGACACTACCGCATGACATTCTGCCCTATAGAGCCCGACAACGACGCACCCGAATTCCCCTATGTGGTGGCGTTTATGCGGCGTTTGGAGCAAACAATACAGCGCAACCCACAATACTGGCTTTGGTCGCACAAGCGATGGCGCCGTACACGCAAGTTCGACGAGAGTCTTGCACGCTACAGGGAGCGCATGGCTGAGAAAGTTGACGAGTTGATAAGTTGACGAGTTGACGAGTAAACAAGTTGCTACTTATACTTATCAAAGTTGTTATGAAGAGTTTGAGTTGTAAAGGCAAATGTCCATTAACTTCACGAGCGAAGCGAGTTATCTTCCAATAACTCCCAATAACTCCCAATAACTCCCAATAACTTCTTTCGCTTGCGAAACTTTAATAATAAAGACTATCAATAAAAATAAATATACAACAATGAACATCATTTGTGTTATTCCTTCAAGAGCCGAGTCGTCGCGTTTCTTCGAGAAACCGCTTGCACTGATTCTCGGCAAGCCTATGGTACAGTGGGTATGGGAACACTGCAAGGCAGTGCCCGAATTCTCAGAAGTGTATGTAGCCACCGACAGTGAGAAAATTCAGAAACTCTGCGAGAGCTTCGGCGCCAAGGTCATCATGACTTCGTCCGACCACGACACTGCAACAGAGCGACTCTATGAGGTGTCGACAAAGGTGGAGGCCGACCTCTATGTGATGGTCAACGGCGACGAGCCACTGCTCACACGCGACGCCATCATACAGTGTATACCCGACCATATCGACGAGGGACAACTCTATGTGTCGAATCTTATGACCGACTTCTCGAATCCAGTGGAAGTGGTCGACACCACCAACTTGAAGATTGTCACAGCTACCAACAACCGCTGCCTATTCATCTCGCGCAGTCCGATACCATTCCCAAAGGGCAACATGGACTATGTTTACCATAAGTTCGTGGGAGTGGGAGCCTTCAACCGCAAGGCCCTCGACTTCTATCACAACACGCCGCGTGGCCCCATCGAGAAGATTGAGGAGAACGACTCGTTCCGATTCATCGAGAACGATGTGCCCATCTACTACTACAACTGCCACTGCAAGTCGCTCTCGGTCGACAACCGCAAGGACATCGAGGGCGTGGAGCATTATATGAAGCAGAAGGGACTGGCTTAGGCAAGACTATGAAAATAGGTTTTGACGCCAAGAAGGCTGTTAAGAATCTCACTGGCATCGGCAACTACAGCCGACGCTGCATCAACGCCGTCGGGCGACTGTCGCCCGACGACGAGCTGCTGCTTTTTGCGCCAGCAAGACACAACAGCAAGGCAACCGAACAAATAATGGTTCCCCACAAGCTGGTGGAACCGCAAGGATTCATGCGCCGCAACCCTATTGTTTATGAGTTGTGGCGCAACTTCACACAGTGGCGCACAGTGAGACGCTCACAGCTCGACGTGTTCCACGGACTCAGCAACGAGTTGCCTTTCTTCATAGGCAACGCCAGATGCAAGACTGTAGTCACAATACACGACCTTATATTTCTGCGCTATCCACATATCTACTCGTGGCTTAGCCGCCAGATTTTGCGCGTAAAGACACGCTACGCCTGCCACGTGGCCGACCGCATCATAGCCATAAGCGAATGCACCAAAAACGACATCATGCGTTTCTATGGCATTCCCGAGGAACGTATCGAAGTGGTCTACCAAAGCATTAGCCCAATGTTTTTCGAGCCAGTCGACGACAGCGACGTGCAGACATCCCTCGCAAAGTATGGCATTTCAGGTCGTTTTGTCCTGGGCGTGGGCACTATAGAACGGCGCAAGAACCAGCAGCAACTCATTCGTGCGGCTGCCATGTTGCCCGACGACGTGCAGGTGGTGATACTCGGCAAGCGCACACCCTATCAGCAAGAGCTCGAGCGTCTTGTCGATGAGATGCATCTTGCCCACAAGGTGCGCATACTCAACGGTGTGTCCAACGACCATCTGCGCTGTTTCTATCATGCTGCCACAATGGCTGTCTACACTTCGTTTTTCGAGGGCTTCGGACTCCCCGTCGTTGAGGCTCTCGCCTGTGGATGTCCGGTGATAGCAGCCAAAGGCTCATGTCTTGAGGAAGCGGGCGGAGAGAGTAGTGTGTATGTAAGTCCCGACAGCATAGAGCAACTTGCCGAGGCTGTGAACAGCCTGCTCGACAACCCTGGTCAGCTCGACAAGATGTCGAGCGAGGGAATGAAGTACGCACGCCAATTCCGCGATGACACCATGGCAGAGTGTCTGCTGCGCATCTACAGCAATCTGACAAATCCATAAACAATGAACATCCTACTGAGTTTTCCTGGCAGCCGCTTGCCAGTCACCAACTATGGCGGCACGCAGCGCGTGGTGTGGTATCTCGCCAAAGAGCTTCACGCCATGCACCACCGTGTGTGGCTGCTTGCTGCCAAAGGCTCCTCGTGTCCCTTTGCCGAGGTGGTGGAGTACACGCCGGGGGTGCCTATCGCTGAGCAGATACCCAGCGGCATCGACATCATACACTGTCAGGAGAGCGCCGACCCCAGCATAAGCCATCTGCCCCATGTGGTGACCATGCACGGCAACCGCAGCCACGGACCGCTTGACCCCAACACAGTGTTTGTGTCGCGCAACCATGCCGAGCGTTTCGGCAGCGACAGCTATGTCTACAACGGCATGGACTGGGACGACTATGGCAAAGTAGACTGGAATGCTCAGCGCCGTTATTTCCATTTCCTTGGCAAGGCGGCGTGGAGCGTAAAGAATGTGCGTGGAGCCATCAATGTGGCTAAAGCCATTCCCGGCGCACGGCTTGAGGTGTTGGGCGGCTATCGCTTCAACTTCAAGATGGGGTGGCGTTTCACCTTCTCGCCAAAGATAAGGTTCGAAGGCATGGTGGGCGGCGAGCGCAAGAGCCAGCTGCTCAACGGTTCGCGTGGACTCATCTTTCCAGTAATCTGGGACGAGCCATTCGGACTTGCCATCACCGAGAGCCTTTATTTCGGTGCGCCAGTGTTTGGCACGCCCTACGGGTCGCTGCCCGAACTGGTGACTCCCGAGGTGGGATTCCTCACCGACAACAAGGCCGACATGTTGGCCCATCTGCTCAACGACTACCACTACTCGCCACGTATATGCCACGAATATGCTGCCGACAACTTCAACTCGCGGCTCATGGCAGAGCGCTATGTCGAGAAATACGAGCGGGTGCTCAATGGTGAGACTCTCAACTCCCATCCGCTCATCCAGCACGACTCATATCCCCGCCACCCGTGGATAGAATAAGTATAACCCGATAAACAACAACCCATCACATAATGTCCAAACCATCACGCATCCTTGTCATACGTCTCTCGGCTCTAGGCGATGTCGCCATGACCCTGCCCGTCATCTACTCCATGGCGCGGCAAAACCCCGAGGTGCAGGTCGACGTGCTCACCCGTCCGTTTTTCGCACGTATGTTTGTTGGCGCACCAGAGAATGTGCATCTGCTGAAAGCCGACTTCAAGAACAAATACACGGGATTCTTCGGACTCCTCAACCTCGCGCTGTGGCTGCGCCGACGCGGCTACGACGCCGTAGCCGACCTTCACAATGTGTCGCGCTCGTGGATTATCGACTCTGTAATGCGGCTTACGGGTGTGAGGGTGGCTATGGTTGCCAAACTGCGAAGCCAGCGCAAGAAGCTGCTCAACGACAAGGTGCAGCAACAACCGTTTGTCGACCGCTATGCCGACGTGTTTCGCCAGCTCGGGCTCGACGTGACACTCGACTTCAAGTCGATATATGCCGAAGACGCCATCGTTGCCACTCCCATCGAGGTTCAGCAACCAGCTATAGGCATTGCGCCCTTCGCGCGGTTCGAGAGCAAGACTCTGCCTGCCGATACCATGTTTGGAGTAGTGCAGCGTCTCGCCTCATGGGGATGGAATGTGTATCTGTTTGGAGCCAAGACCGACGACAAGATATTATCAGAATGGGCCGAGCAGACCGAAAATTGCGTCTCGCTTGCCGGACGCTACTCGCTTGAGGAGGAACTTGCCATCATGTCCCGACTCGATGTCATGCTCTCCATGGACTCTGCCAACCAACACCTGGCTTCGCTCGTGGGCACAAGGGTGGTGTCGATATGGGGAAGTACAACACCGCTGTGTGGCTTCCTCGGATATGGCCAAAAAGCCGACGACGTGGTGTGTCGCAATCTCCAGTGCCAGCCTTGCAGCATAGGTGGCATAGCGGACGACTGTCGTTTCCATTACGCCTGTCTCAACCAGATTGACATTAACGACATTTTGAAAAAGATTTAACCCCCTGACAAAGGACAATACATATTTATATGTTGACCGACCTACTGTTCATAGCGGCACACTTCGCAGTGTGTACGCTATTTTTTCTTATAGTGCAGCGACCTCTGTTCATGGTCTACAACCGAAGTTCGTCGCCATCGCCGATGAAGCCGAGCGACGTGTTCGACATCTATCGTCATGGCTATCGCACCGACTTCATAGTAGCTGCCTACCTGACACTGCCCGTGGTGGCTGTCATCATTCTCCACACTCTTGTGCCGTTTTTCCGCCACGACTTGGTGCTCGCAGTTCTCGATGTGGTCATAGCTCTTGCTGCCGCCCTTGCGTCGGTTGCCGACACAGCACTCTATAAGTTTTGGCAGTACAAAATCGACCGCTCGGTGTTCAACTATCTGCGTTCGCTCAAAGGTGCGTTTGCCAGTGTCTCAGCCTCCTACATCGTTGTGGCATTGCTGGCGTGGGCCACGGTGGGGGCTATATTCGTAGCCATGCTCATGCCTTTGGGCCACATCTACGACGCATTGCCGCCCGCCAGCTACCATTGGGCTTTGCATCTGCCAGTTGCAGTGCTCTTTGCCGTCGTCGGCGGACTGCTCTATCTCGTGATACGAGGATTGAAGCGACGCCCGCAAAACACGAGCATAGCCTACTTCAGCAATTGCCAGTATTTCAATCATTGTGCGCTCAACTCACTGTTCAATCTCATCTACTCGTTGTCGGTGAAGGAAAACTTCTCAAGTCAGTTTCGCTTCTTCGACGAGGATGAGTGTCGCCGCATATATGCACCACTGTTTCCCTTGGAGGGTACTCCCGTGCGCCGTCTGCTCAACACCAATCGCCCCAACATAGTGTTTGTGGTGTGGGAAAGTCTGTGCGCCTATTTCACGGGTACGCTCGGCGGCGACGCCAATGTGTGTCGCAACATCGACCGACTGTCGAAGCAGGGCGTGTATTTCACCAACTTCTATTCGGCAAGCTTCCGCACCGACCGTGCCTTGCCTTGCCTTTTGAGTGGCTATATGGCACAGCCCACCACTTCCGTGATACTCTACACGCGCAAACTGCCCCATCTGCCAGGTCTGCCGCGCACACTGCGCGACAAGGCTGGCTATCAGACCACGGCTGTGCATGGTGGCGACCTGACCATATTCCATAAGTGCGACTTCTATCTCGCCGTGGGACACGACCGCCTCGTCGACCAAACACAACTGCCCAATGATGCTCCGGCATGCAGCTGGGGCATACACGACCACTATATGTTCGACTGGCTCTACGACGACATACAGCGCCGACACGAGTCGCACGATGCCCCATGGTTCACCACACTACAGACCCTGTCGTCCCACGAGCCATTCGACGTGCCCTACAACCGCATAGCCGACGATCCTGTGAAAAACTCGTTTGCCTACACCGACGATGCCTTCGGACAGTTCATCGATCGACTCCGACAGACACCAGCATGGGACAATCTGCTCATCGTTGTCACTGGCGACCATGGCATCAATCATGTGCCGGGCGTGACCGACGAGAGCCGCATCCATCTGCCGCTGCTCATGCTTGGAGGTGCCGTGAAGCAACCGGCTCAAATCGACACCATCTGCAACCAAAGCGACATAGCAGCCACACTGCTCGGACAGATGGGCATCGACCACAAGGACTTCGTTTTCTCGCGCGACGTGATGGCCGACACATATAGGTATCCCTTCGCCATGCACTGCTATAACAACGGATTCATATTCCGCGATGCCACAGGATTCACCAACTACGACAATGTGAAACTTGCCGCAATAGAGAATCCCGACGAGCACCGCGAGCAATGTGGCAAGGCAATACTCCAAACACTATACAACGATTTGGACAAGAGATAGCGAGTAGAATAGAAAAAAACTCAAAACATAGGAAAAGAAAAAAATGAAACATCTTAATCTTTTATTCAACACCAACTCCAACCGGGGCTTCTTCGCCGCCCAACTCGCAGCCGTTGCCATCAATCTGCTGCTGAGCTACGCCTGCTATGCTATATGCCGAGTGGCTTTCCTTGCCGAAAACTGGTCGGCGTTTGGAGCCGAATTGCATTGGGGCATGATGGGTAAGCTGTTGCGCGGAGCAATGCTGTTCGACACTTCGGCGGTGTTCTACACCAACAGTCTCTATCTGCTCCTTGTGCTACTGCCGCTCCACAAAAAGGCAGGCAAGGCATGGCACATCGCCACACGTATGGCTTTCGTCCTGCCAAATGCCCTCGCCATAGTGCTTAATCTCATGGATTCGGCCTACTTTTCGTTCACCGAGAAGCGCATCATGGCAAACGTGTTTGCCGAGTTCAAGAACGATAACAACCTCGGAGGCATCATCGGAGTGGAGTTTCTTCACCATTGGTACTTCGTGCTCATAGCCGTAGCCATGATATGGGCGTTGTGGCGACTGTTCCGCCGCACACCGGTGTTGGGCAAAGACATCAATCTCAAAACCTACTACGCCTGCGCCACGGTGCAGCTGGTTGTCGCTGTGCCCTGCATCATGTGTTGCATGCGCGGAGCCTTGTTCTCGACAGCCACACGCCCAGTGGCAGTGAGCAACGCCATGTCGTATGTGGAACAGCCGCTACAGGCAAACATCATACTCAACACTCCGTTCTCGCTAATACGTACCGCCCACAACAAGCCGGCTGTAATACCCACCTATTTTGCCGACCAGAAGCAACTCGACCGGCTCTACTCGCCGGTTCACATGCCCGACTCCACACTTACTTCGCGCCGCAAGAATGTAGTGGTGCTCATAGTTGAAAGTTTTGCAGCCGAATTCATAGGGGCGATGAACAACAACCGTGCGCTCGACGGTGGCAAATACCGAGGTTACACCCCGTTTGCCGACTCGCTGATAGCTCATAGCCTCACCTTCGAGCAGTCGTTCTGCAACACATGGACCAGCATCGATGCCATGCCTGCGGTGCTCGCCTCCATTCCCCATATCGACCGTCCGTTTGTACTCACACCCTATTCGCTAAATAAGCTCAACTCTCTGCCCAACCGACTGGACAAACTGGGCTACGAGACAGCTTTCTTCCACGGAGCCGAAAACTCGTCGATGGGATTCCATGCCTTTGCCGACGCCATAGGCTTCAAACACTACTACGGTCGTTCTGAGTATGAAGCCGACAAGAAACTGGGTGGCACCAACGACTTCGACGGCACGTGGGGAATATGGGACGAGCCTTTCCTGCAATACTTCTGCAATAAAATGACGCAGATGCAGCAGCCGTTTATGACTGCCGTGTTCACTCTCTCGTCGCACCACCCATTCAATATTCCCGACAAATACAAAAACGTATTCCTCGACGAGGGCAAGCACAAACTGCACAAGTGTATTCGCTATACCGACTACTCGCTGCGCCGATTCTTCGAGACTGCCTCGAAACAGCCTTGGTATAAGAACACTATCTTTGTGCTCTGCGCCGACCACGCAAGTTCTAAGACCACACACGACGTCTACCAAACTGAGCTTGCACATTTTCGTGTGCCAGTGATCTTCTTCGATCCCTCGGGCGAGATGCCGCGCGGCGTGCACAAAGGCATTGCCCAGCAAATCGACATCATGCCGACTGTGCTTGGATGGATAGGCTACGACAAACCTTATATTGCCTTCGGCATCGACCTGCTGCGCACCAAGCCCGAAGACACATGGATGGTAAACTGGCACTCAATGCCTATGTATGTGCAAGGCGACAAAATGATAATGTTCGACACTAAGGAAGTGGTGTCTGCCTACAACTATCTGAACGACCCGCTTATGCACAACAACCTGAAAGGGAAAATACCCGAACAGAACTATATGGAGCAAAGAGTGAAGGCTTTCTTGCAGAGCTATAACGAACGAATGCGCTCAAACCAAATTGCATTGCCATAAACAAAAACGACGGAGACCTCGCCAAGTAGCAGAGGTCTCCGTTGTTCGTATCATCACGTACAAATCAAAACGTTGCATTATCCGAAAGACAAAGATTGTCGTGCCAAATTCTGATAACCGTCGTATCAAGTTCTGATAACCGTCATACCAAGTTCTGATAGCCGTCATACCAAGTTCTGGTAACCGTTGTACCAAGTTCTGGTAACCGTTGTACCAAATTCCTAAATTCTAATTATCAAAGTCTTTGATAATAATTAGCAGTTCAGAATTGTCTTTACATATAGTAGGAGGGTATGGCAGGGGGTTGTCTGCCACATTCCGCCTTTCGACTGTCACATAGACTGTTTTTTTTTGACGTTGATGATACTAAACCATTGGATATGGCAGATTCAATAATAGGATACATTGCAGAAATCATAAAATAAGTGCATATTAACACACTTTGCCATCGTCATCCAATCCCACAATGCCATGGGAATGTAGAGTGGGGGATAGTGGCTGTGACGGTGAATGAATCGTTCAGATTGAGGTTGAACTGATTGGGTGTGACATTGATTTTTCAAATCTGACAATATGATGTTGTTGGGTGTGCCTTGTCTGATAAATGAAAATGGTATTGCTTGATTTCGATTTTTGAGGTAATTCTTAAGGCGGATACACTTACATTGTGTATATGTGTAAGTTTTTGTATTTTATCGAATTCATGTTAATTTAAGAAATAACAACCCCTTCGCAAAAAAACATCTAAGTCTTGTATATTTTTAACTTTTGTTTTTAATGTTATCTTTTGAAATGCCTTACCTTTGCGTTTGTGAATTATTAACTTTATTATTAACTAACATCTAACAGACAGATCTATGCGAAAGACCATTCTTTTATTTGCTTCTTTATTGCCGATGTTTGCAATGGGAGCTTCTGACGATGCTGGGGGGGGTAAATGCATTACGCCTTCATAAAGCATCTGGTGATGAGGTGACAATTTTATTGAACGAACGTCCTCTTGTCACTTTTAATAACAACGACTTGGTAATCACCACCCACATGGACGAAGTTAGCTATCCTTCGGCAGATGTTCTTAAGCTAACTTATGTGAATGTGAATCCTACGAATATCAACGGTATTGAGCACTCGGGAACCCTCTATTCATTAATAGGGGACGAATTAAAGATAGCCAATGCAGTTCCTGGCACTCGCGTATTTGTTTATACTGTTGACGGTACGCTTCTCACTTCTTCCACAACTGACACACAAGGCTGTTCGACATTGCCCATTGCGGGAATGTCCGGATCGGTGTATGTTGTAAAAACCTCGTCTGTAACTTTTAAAATCCGTAAGCTATGAAAAGACTTGTTATCTCCTTTACACTCCTCTTTGCTATGTGTTGTGGAGTAATGGCACAGAATGAAGCCATTTATCAGTATAGAAATGACGGCAAGGGAAAGTCGATGTTCTTGAAGTCTAAAGTGGATAGTGTAGTGTATTCGCAAAAAGACATGCAGAGTAATGTCAAGAACGAATATGTCGTACAAGAAATATGGACTCAAGACAGTGTGTATAGAACACCATTAGATGCGATCGACCATATAGACTTCGTCACATTAAAGAACTGTTGTCCAGATGAGCATCATCCCCATGCCGTAGACCTCGGTTTGCCAAGCGGCACGAAATGGGCTTGCTGCAATGTAGGCGCTTCATTTCCCGAAGCCTACGGCGGTTATTATGCTTGGGGCGAGACAATAGAGAAAGATGAATATAGTTGGGATACATACGCCCACTACAATAGCAACAAATACAGTTTCAATAATATCGGCTCTGACATTACAGGCTCTTCGTTTGATGTGGCTCATGTACGCATGGGCGGCTCATGGCAAATGCCAACTGTTGAGCAACTGAAAGAGTTGTATGAAAACTGTGATCAGGAGTGGACACAGCAAAATGGTGTGGATGGAATTCTGGTGACAGGTCCTAATGACGCTCAGATATTCCTTCCTGCCCCAGGCTATCGCTCGAAATCAGATCTATATGACGAAGGTAAATTCGGTTTCTATTGGTCTGGCACACTCAGTTCTGACAGCGAGTATTGTGGATATTATCTCCGCTTCAATGAGGACAACTGGGATTGGGGTAATGGCAACCGTGGCGGTGGACGTTCGGTTAGAGCTGTATGTCCGTAATACAGGACGCATGTTGAAATAATAAGAATCAATCGTCATCAGCTCCTTAATGGGGCGATGGCTAAAAACATCAACAACAAGTAAACATGATGAAAAAGGTATTATTGTCTCTTGCAGCTGTTGCTCTTGTTCTGAGTGCATCTGCACAGATAAACACTCGTGTGGTGTCAATAGGTCCTTCAGTTGGCAAGCACACGGAAGCGAGAAAGGTAGCCAAGATTGCTTCCAACCAGCATTGGGTGGGTCTGTACTCTTCTGATGATTTGAATGAGAATGGTATAGGTGTCCCAGATTTTCCTGGCGATAACAGGGTTGGTGCCTATCTGTCGTCGGATTTGATGTCTGGCTATGTGGGAAAGAAGATTGTCGGCATGCGCTTTGGTCTCTGTGCATCGCAGACCAACTCACGAGTGTTTATCAATAAGGCCTCTGGTCCACTCGCCGACGTCAGTATAGGGGACGAACTCTTCGGTCAGGATGTTGCTTCTGCAAAAGTGGGATGGAACGAGGTAATGCTTTCTCAACCGATTGAGATTACCGACGGTGAAGGATATTTGGTAGGATATAATTTCAAGCAAGGCAACACGCGGGCTGGTAATTATTATACTCTTGACTGCTATCCAATCTCGGCGGTGAAAGAGGGCGATGATTTGGACAACAAGCTCTGGATTTATTGCAATATCCCTACATCCCAGGGTGGTGATGGTGTCAGTTGGTATCCATTCAGCGGTCAAAATGGTAATCTGAGTGTTCAGCTCCTCATTGAGGGCGATTTTGCTAACTATGATGTGTCTCTGAAGGACTTTAGTGAAGCTATGGGTGTTGTCAACACCAACGCTGACGTCACCCTTTCTTTCTACAACAACAGTAAGGAGGCTGTCAGCGACCTCGACTGCGTGGTTACGGTTGATGGCATGGATTTGGACGAGCAGCATATTGCAATGGCTAATGCCGTGGCTGTGGGTAAAAACGGCGAAATCACCGTCTCTGTACCATGTGGCTCCGAAGTTAAGAACCGTGAGGTCGCTGTAAAGGTGACTAAGGTTAATGGCAATGCCAACCAAAGCCAGAATGCTACTGCCAAGGGCACGCTCAGGGTGGTTCCCAAAATGTTCAATCGCGGTGTCGTTGTTGAGGAGTTGACGGGTACTGGTTGCGGTTGGTGTCCTCGTGGTCTTGTCGGTATGGAGAAGGCTGCTGCCCACTATCCCGACAACTTCATAGGTATCGCCATCCACAAGTTCAATGCCAGCGACCCGATGTTCGCGTCTGACTATGCAAATGTTGGCTTGTCAAGTGCTCCCTCCTGTGTGATAAACCGCAATGGAAGGGCCATTGATCCATATTATGGATCAAACAAGTCTATCCTTGACGACATGGCTGCAGCCGTGAAGGATGTGCCGATGATTGGTGTGGATGTTAATGGCGTATGGAATGCCGATTCTACTGTCGTGACGGTGAATGCCAATATCGACTCATACGTTTCTGGCAAATACGAGATAGCTTACGTGCTCACAGCCGATAACTTGACGGCTAACAAATCTTCTTGGCGTCAGAGCAATTATTATACTAACTTTACAAAGCAGCAGCTGATTGATCAGGGTGAGGAGGATCTCGCAATCTTTGCAAAGGATGGTGATAAGGGTTCCAAATACTTCAATTGGGAGTTCATGGACGTGCTGATAGGTAGCTCTTATAGCAATGCGTCCAACTTGGCTGCTCCCGTCACGCTGACTGCCAATGAGACAACTACAACTTCTTATGATGTGGCTATGCCCACTAAGGCTGCTCTCAAGAATGCTCTCAAGGCTACGGGTAGAAAGGTGGCTGTCATCGCTATTGTGATTGATCAGCAAACCGGACAGGTAGTAAACGCTGGCAAGAGTTACAACATCGTCTCCAACACTACTGGTATACAAGGCGTTGTGGACAACGCGAAATACGACGCTGTAGAGGTGGCTCGATACAATGCTTCAGGTCAGCGCATCAAAGCTCCAGTAATGGGTATTAACATTATCAAGATGAGCGACGGTCGTACTGTGAAGGTTATTGTGAAGTAATGACTATGTTCAAATGCCACATGAATATAGAGTGGGGGATTGTCGTTGTGACGGTGAACGAATAGTTCAGCGTACAATTTCGGCAAAATAGGTATAGGGTGAATTATTATTGATTGATGTCGCGTTTCACGACACACCCCGTATTCAGCATAAGGAGGGTCAAAATAGGAGTTAGAGGAAGTTAAGAAGAAGTTAATCCATCTACGATGGATGGGAGTTAACAGACAAATGCTTTATTTTCAGCAATTTATACATATGTCCGCTAACTTCCGTTAACTTCGGGCGAAGCCCAAACTTCCTTTAACTCCTATTTTGACTCCCTCCTTTAGAAATATGATTGTCGGCGTTTCTCAAAATCCGTGCTATTCGCCGGCGAAGCCCGAGCGTTTCATCCGTGAAATCCTTATACGACCAGGATGCCATGCGCCAATAATTCTGTGGCTTCTGCGGGATCTGTGGGAGATATATACAGAAAAATACCGTTGAAAATGCACTGTGAAAATCGGTTCTATCTGCCATGAATCTGCCATTCGCTAATTTATTGTGCTTCAATTTATTACGATATTTATGTCACTTATGTCACTTTTTTTACAAAAACATTTTTTCGTACCATGAAGCAGTTTATTACTCAAGTTTCGAATGTCTTCTACATGCTATCAGTAAACAAGTAGACAGACGAATAAGGATATTTGCCTTGACATTTAAAGCCTTGCAAACAACGATGTTTTAAGAACATTTGTTCGGCTTTGCCGCTTGCTTGCAAGAACTTCACGAGCGAAGCGAGTTATCTTCCAATAACTTCTTTCGCTTGTGAAACTTGAATTTCTTATATAATAATGTGTATTTCTCGTTTTTGGCTTAATATTCCGTTTCTTCTTTCTTACTTTAATGTTTCTAAATGTTAAGAGTCTGAAAACGTGTTAATTTTTGGAGGGGGGGGGAAATTTGTAGTATATTTGAAGCAGAAAAAAACAACTAAATCTATGACGTTTTTTATTAGCTATAATTATGCCCTTAAATGAACTAGGCAAGAGGATATACTACACTTAACTGATTAAATAACTAAAATACAATATATAACTCTTATGAAACTACTGATTAATCTTGCAATATTATTCCTATGCTGTATAGGTGTGTCAGGTCAGACCTATCGCAAGGAGATATGTGTTGGTTTCCGTGTAAGCTCAAGCGAGATAGATCTTGACTACGGCGACAACATTTCCAATCTCGCCGAGATTGTAGGTTTGCTGACCGACGTTCAGCGTAATCCCTATATGGAAATTACGGGCGTGTCGTTCTGCGGCTCGGCCTCGCCAGAAGGCAAGTCTCTGCAGAACAAGCAGCTTGTGGCAGACAGATGCGCAAGCCTTGAGCATTACATTAGGCAAAGGGTAGACTTGCCAGACAGCGTAGTGTTCAAGTGCGACAAGACAGATGTGTGGCAGAAGCTCGCCATATATGTCGAACGATCGGACATGCCACACAAAGACGATGTGCTCTACCAGATAAGGCAGACCCCGGAATACACCTACAACGCCAAAGGTACACTTGTTGACAGTCGCAAGAAACGACTGATGGACATGGATTTCGGACGCACATGGAATTATATGCTGCGAGAGTTCTTCCCCTCAATACGCAATGCGAGCGTACTGATGGTATACATTAAGCAAAAAGAAACTAAACAAACAGAAATACCCCAAGAGGTAAAAACACCCGTTCAATCTGTTGACACAATACCCCAAGAAATATCACCCGAGGAAACTCAGCCTATGCCAGCCGCGAAGAGCAGCCGCTATTTCGCCCTAAAGACGAATATGCTCTACGACGCCCTTGCTATTCCGAATATCGGTGTCGAGGTGTCGCTTGGCAGACGATGGTCTTTAGCAGCCGACTGGATGTACGCATGGTGGAGCAACAGCAGCAAGCATCGCTACTGGAGAGTGTATGGCGGAGGACTATCGGCAAGAAAGTGGTTTGGACACGCTTCGGAGCAGAAACCCTTGCAAGGCCACCACATAGGAATCAACGCCCAAATCCTGACCTACGACTTTGAGTTTGGAGGCAAGGGATATATGGCAGGCGAACCTGGAGGCTCGCTGTGTAACCGACTAAACTATGCCTTTGGTGCCGAATATGGCTACTCAATGCCAATAGCCAAGCGACTGAACATCGACTTCAGCCTTGTGGCTGGATATATGGGCGGACGCTACTACGAATACATTCCACTCGACGGACACTATGTGTGGCAGACCACCAACAACCGACACTGGTGGGGACCTACAAAGATTGAGGTGACGCTGGTGTGGCTCTTAGGCAATAACAATTATAATGTGAAGAAAGGAGGCAACAAATGATTAACGTGATGAATAAAGGCAGAGTGGCTGCCTGGGCTGCGTCGCTCGCCGTTGCTACCATGACTTCGTTGTCTTCATGCGACCATAAGGAGCTATGCTTCGACCACAACGCCCATGCGCCAAGATTTCAGTTGCATGTGAGTGCCAACTATCAGCAGGAATGGGAGGCAGGAAAGGATGGGTCGACCCACTGGATTGACTTCCCCACATGGCTCGAAACCTATGGTATGCAATACGACGACCTGCGACCGCTGATTCCTGCCGGATTGCGAATGCACGATTTCCCAAAGGAGGGACAGAGCGACATGATAAACATGGCGGCTATGGGCGAAACCGTTGGTCTGCGTCCTGGAGAGCATCAGCTGTTGTTCTACAACAACGACACCGAATATATCGTTTTCGACGAAATGTATTCGTATGCCTCTGCTAAGGCCACTACACGTACCCGTACCCGATCAACTTATTTGGGCAATCCGTTCAACAGCCAAACCGGAGCGAAGGAGAACACCGTGAACATGCCCGACATGCTATACGGCAACTACAACAAGAGCTACACCTCGGAGAGAACCTCGGAGCCCACGCTTATGGAGGTGACCATGCACCCACTGGTGTTCAAGTATCTTGTGCGCTACGAGTTCAGTAAGGGATTGGAGTATGTCAAGCTGACACGCGGAGCCTTATCGGGCATGGCAGCCTCGGTTTATCTGAATAGTGGCTACACGTCGAAGGAGACGGCAACGCTGCTCTACGACTGCACTATGGAGCCGTGGGGAGCACAGGCTATAATAACCTCGTTCGGTGTGCCCGATTATCCCAATGGGTACTACTCCCCAACACGTGCACCGCACAGCAATGCCCTGAATCTTGAGGTGCGACTGAAAAACGGCATCATCAAAACCTTCAACTTCGATGTCACCGAACAGATCAACAACCAACCGCAAGGTGGAGTGATTGTGGTGAGCGGCATAGAGATTTCGGACGAGGACGGAAAGCAAGGCAGCTCTGGATTTGATGTCGGAGTAGAGGGATGGGGCGAGTTTGAAGATGTCGTTATTCCTCTAAAATAATAGAGACAAAAATAACTTTTACTTTAAAAATAATAATTAACAATTTAAAACCTATCATTATGAAAAATCTATTTTTAATTGGTATGGCTGCGGCTAGTATGATGCTCGCTTCTTGCAGCAGTGACGAGAATGTAGAGATGGCTAACAACAAGAATGCTATCGAGTTTAAAACTTTTGTGAACAATAGTACACGTGCTGTTGACTTAACAACAAGTTCCCTCATGAAATTCAAATTGTGGGGTAGAATGGAGAAGGAAGATGAAACCAATAAGGGTGGTAAACCGTTTGATGGAACTGACTTCAACAGAACTGGTTCTGCATGGAATTATACTGGAGTAGTTTACTGGGAGAAGGACTATAAATATAGTTTCCAGGCTCTTGCTCCGCACGATGTTTATACATTCTCTGCTCCAGACAATTTCGGCGAATGGGGTTCACTTACCTTTGATAATAAAACTGGTGAAACTGACCTTATTTATGCTGCCAAAATAGCTGATATATATAGAGGTGGAGTGTGCCCAGCACCAGTAAATCTTACTTTTAATCACCTTCTTTCACGTGTTCGTTTCCAGTTTAAGAATGGTATGGACGACGGTTCTGAAGTTACTGTTTCAAACGTTAAGATAACAAATGCTTACTCTAAGGGCACGGCAACTCTTGGTGAGAATTTGGCAGATGTTGTTTGGACTCCAACTGACCCCACTGTACTCGAGTTTGGAAATATGACAGGAAAGGTAGATCAATTTACTGGCATATCTGACCATAAGTACATGATTCCTGCAGCTGCAACAGATTATAAAATCACATTTGAGGTAACACGTGTTCACCATGGTGTAACAGATAGATATAATCATAGTGCAAAGATTTCTGGTTTGGTATTGGAGAAGAATAAGAGCTATCAGCTGGCAGCTACTCTTGATGCAAGCAACATCGACCCAGAGAATCCTGATCTTTGTAAGATAGACTTTACTGTTACAGTAAATGATTTTGAAGACTTTGTAGACAAGGGTCTGACAGTACCTGGCAACTAATTCTTTTCTGAGGGGGAATAATGTTCCCCCTCACATTTAATTCATTCACAACCCCTTAAACCCAAACCAAAATGAAAGGAAAAAATATCTTACACAAGACAGCTGGCATGGCTGCTGTGCTCCTGTCGTTGTCACTCTTTTCATGCAGCAGCGATGGAACATTAGACTCTTTAGGCAAAAGCCAGACTGATTGTATCCGCTTTGGCATTTCCGATGACGACAATGCCACACGTGCTAACGGCAATGGTGAAGGCGTCAGTTCGAACAGCTATGTGCTCAGGTCGGATGAGACGACCGACACTATGTATGTGTGCGCTATAGTGAGCGACGGAATAGAAGCCAACAATAAGCAACATGCCACACGTGCCAGTATGCTTACAGGCATGTACGACAAATTCAAGGTGGTGGCACAAGTAAAGAACGCCGACGGCACCTTCGGCACACAACATTATATGGATGACGTTGCCACAAAGAAAGGATCCTTGTGGCAGTCGGCAAACATCTACTACTGGCCCGGCAACCGACAGCTGAACTTCCTTGCATGGGCTTCCGCGGATGATGGCGTTTTCACGGAGACACCTGTTTATCCTACGCCTGACGTGAAGAAAACAACGATAAAATATACTGTACCCGACGATGCTCTAAAGCAAAGCGACATTATGGCTGCATACACAGGCTACATGTCCAATCCTGGCACGGGCTCGACGTGCGCTCCAGTAAACCTGCAATTCAAACATCTGTGTACAGCCGTGAGGATACTGACGGGAGCAGAGATGACCAATGGCTCTATCCAGAGTGTGAAAATCACTAATGTGCACAAGTCGGGAACCTACGACATGGCTACTTCGAAATGGACGCTCGACGGTGAGACCACCGACTACTCTATAGCTCCAAACTATACTACCACCACAACCACGCCCAACGGCACAATACTATACAACGGTGAGGCGGCTTTCATGCTGCTGCCACAGACATTGGGCAAGGACAGCAAAATAGAAGTGGTGTATAAAGACAAGAACTCGGGTAAGGAACGAACCATTAGCGCGTCGCTCAACGGAGCTGAATGGCCTATGGGTAAGACCGTGACCTATCGACTCTCAATATCGCCTTACTACGAATTGGAATTTACTGAGGACCCCGGACTGCAAGATGCACACTATGTGATTTGTCCTATCAAGATAAGGTCGAAGTATCTGGAGAAGGGATGGACGCTGACATCAAAATCGCCAAAGGTGACGCTTTGCAAAGAGCTTACCGACTTGACCTCGCTTGGATACTGGGTGGAGGAAGACCGAGGTACGTCAAGTATTTCGGGCACAGGCGATGGCGAAGTGACGGTGTATGCCTTCCTTGAGGAGAACATAGATATGGCAAACCGAAAGGTGGATCTTGAGCTTAAGCCAAACGACTATCCCAAACAGGCTCCTGTGGTATATACTCTCGAACAGTTGTTCCCAAGCTGGAATACCGAAGGATTGGGTTGCGAGCGTTTCGAGGACAAGGTGTCGCCGTGGGGATTCTTGTGGGATAATGATATGAAAATCACCTATGACATGAGCGAAGCTGGCGGCACCGGATTCTTTGGTCCGTTCCGAAGATGGCTTATGAAGATTCAGATAAAGTATTATGGTGATAAATATCATGAATATATTACCTATACCACATATTGGGCTCAGCTGAAAACTCTTACCATCGACTTTAGCAAGGTGCCTAAGCTTGATGTGTCGGACGATCCTGACGATGGAAATCTGAACACTTGGGAATTGTATAATTTCAATGGTATTAGCGATGTGACCGGACTAATGAAGCAGCTGGAGGATTGGGGTGGAAAGCCCGACAAGAAGTTGCCCATCGACCCTGCTGAATATGCCGCCCGAATGTGTATATTGAAGAATAAGTTCAATAAGGAACTTATAGCCTCAGAAGGAGGCCATGAGGCTTACCGTCCAGTGCTTAAGCGAGAAAACCTCGTGTGGTATCTGCCTTCAAAGAATGAGTATCCTAAGATGAAGGATAATGCCTATCCGCTCTCTGGCGAGTATTGGACTTCCACGGCGTCGGATGTTGTCAACGACAACGAAAACGCTTATCAGTATACCGAAGGCGGTGGCACGAAGTTGAGAGTAAGAACCGCCAATCTGAAGCACCGTGCCGTGCGCAAGATGCCAGGAACAAAATAAAAGGTTAGAGAAATAGAGTTCATTCCGCCTAAAAAAGTTAGGCTTGTATAAAGTTATGGAGTCTGCCGTTTTAAGGAACTGCGGCAGGCTACCATAACTTTTTTTATGCGACTTATCACCATATAAGGCTATCTGTAGGAGGGTATGGCATTCCTGCCATACCCACCTACTATATGTAAAGACAATTTGGAACTGTCATTATATTAAAAATAAATAATAATAAAGGCGAAAATGGAGATAATCGTTTCGGTTTTACTAATTTTGGCAAAACGATAAAAAAATGGAATGTGAAAAAATGGAAAAACAGAAGCCTTATCAATATTACGAACAGCGTTTGCATAGACTTGCCGACCAAATAGCCGTTCGCCGCCGTCGCAACCGACTCTATGTTGCGGGCGAGATAGCGTCGTTTGTACTCTTTGTGGCTTTGGTGGCAGCCTACGCCATGATGGGGTGGGGATGGCTGGCAGTATGGCTGGCAGCATTGTCGCTTGTGGCTTATGTAGCGACGCGCCGTATGGACGAGCGCAACGAGGCTCACACCGAATGGCTTGAGTCGCTGAGCGAGGTGTGTCGTCGAGAACTCGCGTATCTGCATGACGACTTCTCGTCGTTTGACGATGGCGAGCGTTATATAGACGCCTCCCATCCGTTCACTCTGGACATGGACGTGTTTGGCGAGCAATCATTGTTTCAGCGCATCAACCGCACAGTCACTTCGGGCGGTAGCGACCGTTTGGCAGAGATGTTGTCGACACAGCCGACAGAAACCTTGAACCACGAGGCCAGCGTCGAGCGTAGCTGTTTTGAGTCTGGACTGTCGCCCATCGAACGCATTCGCCAACGTGCCGACGCTGTAGCCCAGCTAAGCCAGTGGCAGGAGTGGCGCACGGAGTTTTGTGCGGTCGGTACTGCAGGCAGAATCGACACCGAAGCTGTGGTAAAAGCCATGCACAGAGTGCGCGACATAAAAGTGGCGCGGTGGGTGTTGTCGCCAGTTGCTTCGGTAGTGGCAATGGCGGCTACTACGGGACTTGCAGCCACTATAGCTCTCGCCGCCCTTAGCGATGTGCCGTCGAGTGTAGCAGTGATGTGGGCATTGGTGCAGCTCGGAGTGGTGCTTGCCTTGTGTCATGGAAAACTGATGGAGGTAAGCCGAGCCGTAGGAACGTTGCAACGACAGATGGCGGCTTATGTGAAGTTGGTGAGAATGATGAGCGAAGAGAGAAGGGCGACGAGCGAAGATGGTAAAGAAAAGAGAACAGAATCGCTATGCACCCTGGAGACCGGACTGATAGGACGGCTTGTAGATGCCACGAGTGGAGCCATCGGGTCGTTTCGCGAGGTGGAGAAGATACTTGCCGGACTCGACCGTCGCGGCAACATTCTCGGACTTGTCTTTGCCGACATATTCTCGCTTAGCGACTATCGCCTGTTGAGACGTTTCGCCACATGGCAGCGCCGCTACACGATGCACATGAACCGCTGGATTGCAGCAGTGAGCGAGATGGACGCATTGGTGTCGATGGCTACATTCCGCTACAACGAGCCTCGTGGCGTTAGGGCACAGTTGGCAAATGGCGACGACGTGGTGTTCGAGGCGCGTGGGCTCTGCCATCCCTTCCTCGGCGACAAGGCTGTGAGCAACGACTTCAGTATCGACGAGCGCAACTACTATATCATCACCGGAGCCAACATGGCAGGCAAGAGTACTTTCCTGAGGTCGCTCGGGGTGAACTGGCTGTTGGCGATGTGTGGCATGCCAGTGTTTGCCGACTCTCTGCGACTGTCGGTATTCCCGCTGTTCACAAGTATGCGCACCACCGATGACCTAACACGCGGCATCAGCTATTTCAATGCCGAGCTGCTGAGGCTGAAGAGTTTGATAGGATTCTGCCGTGCCTATAAGAACACGATGATAATACTCGACGAGATACTCAAGGGCACCAACTCTGCCGACAAGCTTGGTGGCTCACGCCTCTTTCTTGAATATATATCGCAGAAGCGTGTCACGGGAGTCATCGCCACACACGACCTTGAGTTGTCGCGACTCGCCGACGAGCGTCCGGCACGCTTCCACAACTATTGTTTCGAGATAGAACTCGGCACCGACGTGACATACACCTATAAGATAACGCCTGGCGTGGCACGCAACCAAAACGCCACTTTCTTGCTGAAGGAATTGCTGAAAGAGTGAAAAAAACGCTCACTTATTCTTTTTATGCAATAAAAAAGCCGTACTTTTGCACGTATGAAACAAAATAAGACAACATTGAGCAGCAAGCAGTATGCTGTGCCGTTCATACTCATCACCTCACTGTTTTTTATGTGGGGATTCGCACGTGCCATACTCGACGTGCTCAACAAGCATTTCCAGAACGAGCTCGACATCACTATCACGCAGTCGTCTCTGATTCAAGTGACAACCTATCTCGGCTATTTCCTCATGGCGATACCAGCCGGATTGTTTATCAACCGACAAGGCTATCGGCGTGGCGTGGTGCTCGGACTTATCTTGTTCGGACTCGGTTCGTTGGCGTTCATTCCCTGCTCTTATGCCGGAACATTCTATGCCTATCTCGTAGCCCTGTTTGTGATAGGTTGCGGACTTGTGTTTCTGGAGACCTCGGCCAATCCTTATGTGACAGAGCTTGGACCGAAGGACACGGCAACAGCCCGACTCAACTTCTCGCAGTCGTTCAACGGCGTAGGCTCTATGTTTGCCACGCTTGTTGTGGGCAGTTTCCTGTTTCAAAATAGCGGAATGGGCGAAGCGGAAGGCGGCAACGGTGGCAATGCCGTAGTGCCCTATGCCATTATGGGTGCTGTGGTGATGATTATAGCCGTGGTGTTCTCGCGTGTCAATCTGCCAGAGATTAAGCACGACGACGACAAGGACACTCAAGAAGGAGGCCATAACCTCTCGCGTCTATTCTCGAATGGATGGTTTGTGTTTGGACTCATGGCATTGCTCGCCTATGAGATAGCCGAGATTTCAATCAACTCCTATTTCATCAATTTTGTTACGGGACAGGAATGGATGGAGGCTGCCACTGGTTCGACGATACTCACTGTGGCTCTCGGACTCTTCATGCTCGCCCGTTTTGTGGGAGCCGCAATCATGAGCAACATGGCAGCCGAGAAATATCTGCTCATCTGCGCTGTTGGTTCTGTGGTGTGCATAGCCTTGTTGCTGATGAATATAAGCATGGAGGTGTCGGTGGGCGCGTTGCTCTGCAATTATATGTGCGAGGCAATCATGTTCCCGACGATATTCTCGCTCACGCTGCGCGGTCTTGGCGGTCTGACAAAGAGTGCGTCGTCGATACTCATGATGACCCCCGTGGGAGGATGTGGATTCCTTTTGATGGGACTTATTGCTGATAATACGGGCAACCTTGTGCTGCCGTTCTTCATTCCGCTTGTGGGATTCGCTTTTGTGCTGGCTTATGCTTATAAATGCGTGAAGTTAACAGAAGTTATTGGAAGATAACTCGCTTCGCTCGTGAAGTTATTGGAAGTTATTGGGAGTTATTGGGAGTTATTGGGAGTTATTGGGAGTTATTGGGAGTTATTGGGAGTTATTGGGAGTTATTGGGAGTTATTGGGAGTTAACTCGCTTCGCTCGTGAAGTTAATGGACAAATGCTTTGTTTTTTCAGCAAATTATACATTTGTCCGTTAACTTCCATCCATCGTAGATGGATTAACTTCTTATTAACTTCCTTTAACTCCTTCATAACTCCTTCATAACTCCTTCTTAACTCCTATTTCTACACACTTGCTTAGAAATTCACTCCGATGTTGAGCGACAGGCAGCTGTTGTGTGAGCGGTCGAAGTCGTCGTGGCAAATATTAGTGAGTCCGAGGTCGTAGCTCAGGTCGGCATAGAACATGTCGTAGGAAATGCCACATCCCATGCGCAGTCCGGCATCGAAACGTTTGAAGTAGTTGCCGGAGAACGAGCTTTCAGCCTCGCGTTCGCGGTAGTTCTTCACCTTGCCGCCAATGCCACACGCCATGTATCCGCCAACAAACGGCTGTATGGAGAAGTCGTAGTCGGTTTCGATGGCATATTTCACTACAAACGGCACCTCAAGATAATTCAAGTCGTAGGTCATATTCTTCTTGCCGTCGTTTTTCTTTTTGCCGCCTTTCTCCACATATAAAGCTCCCACTTCGAGATAGAGTGGCTCGGATGGGCTGAGTGCAAATCCTGCCACCGCTCCGAAGCTGAGTCCAGTCTGCGACTTGCCTCCGTCGAGAGCAGGGTCGTCGGAGCTTACGGTTGTGAACGACGGTCCGAGACGCAATCCATAGTAGTTCTCGCCAGGAGTGAGTCCACCAATGCTCGACGAATAGCGTGAGTAGTCGAGATGTCCGGTGCGCTCGTTATAGTAGCGGCTGTTTGTGTAAGACTGCGCCTGCGTAGTCAGTGAGAGTGCGAATGCGGCTATTGCCATTATCAGAAATTTCTTCATTGTTTTCTTTTTTTTTACTCTATTAATAACCAATTATTAACCTATTAAAATACTATTGTTTGTGTTTCTACGCTGCGAAGGTAGTGATAAATATGTGATTTTGACTAAGGAAAATCCCTAAACAGTAGTGGGGAAACCCATATTTAGGAAATTTAGGACAGTTTGTGGTACACCTTTTCATACTCCTCCTGCATATGCCTTACTGAGAATCGTGCGGCTACAAAGTCGTAGGCTTGGTCGGCAAGCCGTTGGCGCGAAACAGAGTGAAGAGTGTTGTTGAAGAGGTGTAGATAGTCGTCCACGCTATTGCCTCTTACCATCAGAGGCCAGTCGGCGGGCAGAGTGTCGCTCAGTCCGGGGGCTCGGTTGGCAATCACAGGCAATCGATTCATGCTTGCCTCCATCGACAACATGCTCAGTCCTTCAAACTCCGACGGCATGAACAGATAGTCGAACGACGCCATATAGCTTGCAAGCGAGAATATAGGTGGCACCAGTTGAGCGTTGGATGCAGCCGGGCTGTTGTTCAGTGTCTGTTCGACCAATGGACGTAGCGAGCCGTCGCCAGCTATGACGAAGTTCAGTCGGTTGTCACCGTTAAGACGCTTTATCACCTCGCAAAGTGTGGCAATTCCCTTTTGCGGCTCAAGTCTGCCAGCAAAGAGAATGTTTATGCGGTCGTGGGGCAATCCTTTGTAGTCTTGTTGTGGCACCTCAGCCACACCGTTGTGTATGATAGGAGGTATAGCACCGAATCGCTGTCTATAGCTGTCGCGCACGGAGAGGGATATGGCAATGTTGGCATTGTGATTGACGAAGAACCGTTCCACACATTTAGCCGTGCGTGGCAGTCCGGTCCACAGGCGTGTGTTGTGAATGGTGCGCACAACTCGTGTGTGGCGCAATAGCCAAGGAAAGACGCGGGCAGCTACGTAGAGAGCCAGGTCGGGGGTCTCGGTGTGGGTGTGAATTACGTCGGGACGCCATCGCAACATGATGTAGAGCAGGCGTAGTGGAAACAGAACGGCTGCTATGCGCTGTAGCAGAAAGTGGAAGTTGATGTCGGGCATGAGCGAGCGGTGGCAGTGAACGCCATAGCTGCTCAACTCGGCCATGAACTTGGAGGTGTAGCTGGAGTTGCCTCGCATTATCTCCACGACATGATATTCCATGCCGGGAGTAGTCGACGCGGCTATGTTGGCGGCAACACGTTCGGCTCCGCCAAGGTCGAAGTGGGTTATCAGATGGAATACTCTCATATTAAATACTCGGCTATTATTGTTCCGTTATAAGCCCAAAGCCACACTGTGATAGCTGCAACAAGCAAGCGCGGCATGGCACCAGCTGTATGTCGAAGCAGATAGGCTGCAGCTATGGGGATGATGAATGCCCAGTGGGCAGTCATGATATAAACCTCGTTGAGTCCGAAGCCAAATCCAAGGTGCATCAGCATGTCGAAAGCAAACCATGAGGCTACAACCTGGAAGAATCGCTCGCGACGCGCCATCCATGCCCCGACCACCAAAAGCAACACTATCAGAGCCTCCACCACATAGTTAAGAAACGAACGATAGGCCACAAATACGGGTCGTGTCTGCTGCACATCCTCAAGCAGATGGTCGCGGTGGAGCTGTAGCGACTCGCCGAACAGATTGTCGACAGCCGATTGCCAGCGCGATGTTGTCATGTCGCTCCATTCCAATAGCGGAATGTCCTTTGCCACTGCCTTACCATTTTGCTGCTTCACGAACTCGTCGTGCTTCTTCAGGCGTTCTATGCGTGCTGGGTCTTTCTGTGCCACGGCAGCCTCTATGCGCTTGATGCCCTGCTCTTGAGGCTCAATGATGGATTTCTGTTGCCATATATACACACCTCCGAGGATAATAGTAGGCACTACGAACGAGAGTATGCTTTTCGGCGAGAACACCCGTCTGCCATTGGTAATCCATGCTGCGAGAGCCACCTTAACACCATTGGTGAGAGTCATTCCAGCTGTAAGAAAATACAGTAAGGCAGTCTGAAGCCATGTGAAGCGGGTGTGGTTTTTCAGATGCTTGCCGGTCATATACAGTGTGAGCATGAGCAATGGTAGCGACAGGGCGAAGTGGTCGGGCACCATTGTGGCTATCATCACATGGGCGAAACCATAGAACAGAGCCGTGAGCAACGCTGCGTCGTGGCGTGTGCAGCCAACGATGTCGCGCAGTGTGCGGTGGAGTAGCACCGCCCCCCACACGTCGCAAACCACAAGAATGGCAGCCATGAGAAACACGGCATAGTTGAATTCTGTCTGTGGCATGAGCCAGTGGTTAATCCAGTAGAGCGGCAGCAGCACGGCTACAAACAGTGGATGGCGCAGTACGTTCCAGTGTAGGCGCATGCATGAGATGAATATGAGCGAGAAAATGTCGTAGCCCGACATGTTCAGGTGGTTGTAGAACACCGACCAGAACCCCACGTGTGCGCCACGTGTGAACGAGTCGTAGTGGTTGTAGATGAGCATGCCGTTGAGCACGGCGAATATTATCGTCGCGACAATGGCTATGGGGCGTTCTTCTTTTTTGAGAATCATTGTTCTATTGATCAGTTATTATATAAGTAGCCCACTATGAGCCACAGATTCCATATCCACAGATAAGCTGCAAGCAAGGCTATCGCTGCCTTCAGCGAGAGTGCCCAGCGGCGGCGTGGCACGGCTTTGAGCAGATAGGCAATGGCTATCGGTATGATGTAAATCCAGTGGGCCGACATGATGTAGACCTCGTTGATACCGAATCCGAATCCCACGTGAAGCACCATGTCGAGAGCGAAGTAGGACATGGCGAGCCAGAAGAATCGTGAGCGGCGTCCACACCAGATACCCAGCAAGAACAATAGAGCAATAGATGCCTCGATGATGTAGTTGAATGTGTGGCGATAGTGCACCATCATGGGGCGCGACTTGAGCACATCGCCCAGTACATAATCCTGATGGAGCTGTATCGACTCTCCCATCAGATTTTCGACTATCGACTCTGTGCGCGACGTGGTGATGTCGGTCCATCCTATGAACTCACCGTTGGCTATAGGCTTGCCGTTTTTGCGGCGTTTCACGGGTTTGGGTTTAGCCTTGGCTATGGAGTCCTTATAGGCAGAGTCAGTGCGGAAGGAGTCGAGTTGTAGGGTGGTGAACGATGCTATGCGCACCGAGTCGTCGTGGCGGCGCTGAGCTTCCTTAGCCTTTTTCTTTGCCTCCATGGTAGCCTTCTTTTTGGCTTTGGCGGCCTTGGCAGCCACATCTCGTGGCCACACGATATAGTCGTAGCTCAGACGTGCGGCACCCCATGTGAGGGCTGCGGGCAAAAGAATGGCGAGAAAAAGGAATTTCGGGCGGAATATCTTGAAACCATTTACGAATAGTTCGGAGAGATATATCTTCAATCCGTTGTTGAGCGACGTGCCGGCGGTGAGGAAAAAGTAGACCACCGACTGCCATATAGTGAGTTGTCTGCCGCGAATCATCAGTTTGCCCGACACGTAGAGCGCAAGCAATAGCAACATCATGGAAATGATGAAATGGTCGGGCACCATAGCCGAAAGCATCACGAAGGCGAATCCGAAGAAGAAAATGGTGAGCAGCGTGGAGTCGGTGCGGCTCACGCCAACCACTTCGCGGAAGATGCGGTAGAGGAAAATCATGGCATAGAAAGCCGCGAAAGTTTGTATTGCCGACACTATGAACACAGCGCAATTGATGCCCGTTGCCCATATCAGTGCCTGATTGATGAGATAAGGCACATACATATAGAACGCCAATAGCGGATGTCGGTAGACATTATAGCCTGCTGTCCAGTCGCTGACAACGCTGTAGGTGATAGGGTCGAAGCCCGACACATGGAATTTGGATATGAACAGATGCCAGTAGTGGGCGTTGAGGGGAGTGAACACATCGTAGTATTTACACACTACGAGGGCGTCGAGTGCGAGAAAAGCCACCAGCATGACAGCGGCAAGCAGGCGTTCCTCGCGCTTCACGCGGAACAGGGAGGTGAAGATACGGATGAATGAGTTGTCTTTTATGTTCATTGCTTTTATTTTTTCAGAAAGAATCTAACGAGCACGAAGTTCACCGGCACACACACACCGAACATAGGTATTGGTGCCCATTGTTTGGGGATGCCCAGCCAGATGAACACATTCAGCGTTGCCATTTGCAACACATAGTTGACGGCGTGGCTCAGGGCGAATCCAGCCCCGTGTTTTGCCGATGCCTTTACGCGGAAGGTGTAGCGGGTTGAGGCTATGAAATTAAAGGCGAAGCTAATGGCATAACCAATCGTCATTGCTATGGTCGGGGCGAGCCATTGTATGAGAATCCAGTACACACCGTATTGTATCAGTGTGGCTGCAATGCCAACAATGGCGAATCTTAATATTTCACCGATTTTCCCATCGCCGAGTTTCTCGCCTATGTTTGACTTTATGTTTGCTTTGTCCATAGTGTTTACTAAGTAGGATTGTGGAATTAGCGAAACGGTTTGTAGTGCGCCTCGTCGGCGAAGTTAAGCATCTCTCTGTCGCCGCGGCTATCGCCAAACGCCACAATGTCGTAGTTGGCACGGTGGTGGACAAGGTCGGGGTGGAGTTTGAGGATTCTGCTCACTTTCTCTGGTCCGTAGCAATTCTTGGTGAGGAATCGTCCTGTCAGACACCCGTTGGAGTCAACTTCTACCTTGGTTCCAAGCACATGAAAATCGGAGATGCTTTCGCGTTTCAGTATGTCGAAAAAAGGAGCTACCCAGTTGTCTATGCTTGCGCTAACTATCGCCACTGTATCGCCGTCGGCAAACACCTGGCGCAGTTTGTCTAATCCCTTCAGACGCATCAGACGACTGTTGTCGGCGGCAAACCGCTGGCATACATCGTCGAAGTCGTGGGCGGTCATACCTCTGAAATACCAAGCGAAGATGCGTTGTTTAGCTCGGTAGTTGGGATAGAGCCCGAGTTTCATAAGCACAAGCAGCGGACTAAACAATGCGAATCCCAGCAACAGTCGCCATGTGCCACATGCATAGCGAATGAAGCATATAAGAGTGTCGGCTGATGTCAGCGTTCCGTCGAAGTCGAAGAAATAGAGTTTCTGTTTTGTCATATTTATGAGCGTGTAGCTTATATCACGTAAATCATCAGAAGAAAGGTGAGCAACCATGCCACAACGATAAACTGCGAGAAATGGTCGCGCAGGATAATCTTTGTAGGGTCGCCGCTCTTCTCGTCGACAACGGCTATCTGTATGTAGCGCAAAAGTCCGAGCAGCACGAATACGAATGTGAGATAAAGATAAGGAGTCTCGAAGCGTACAGCCACCTCGGGCGACACACAATACATTATATAGCACACGAGTGTCACCGATGCCGTTATGGTGATGGCTTGGTTGATGAATGTCAGGTTGTAGCGCACGGTGTTCTTGCGTGGAGCCTCGCCCGTCTCGTTCATGCGCAGCACGTCGTCGCGGCGTTTGGCAAACGACATGAACAGTGTGAGCAGGAATGTCATAATTACTATCCAGTTGCTCAGTGCCAACTCGCACGCAAGACCTCCGGCGAGTATGCGCAGCACGAATCCGAACGCCACGATGCACACGTCGAGAATGGCATACTGCTTTAGTTTGGAGCAATAGGCGAGGTTGAGCACATAGTAGAATATGATGACAGCCATGACTTGACTCTGCACCTCGGGCGGCAACATTAGCATTACAGCCATGCTGAGCACAAAGTTGAGTGCCATGAGTATATAGCCCATGCGTATGCTAACATCGCCCGAAGCTATAGGTCGTAGGCACTTCGTGGGGTGATGGCGGTCGGCGTCGACGTCAACGATGTCGTTGTAGCAGTAAATCGACGATGCCACAAAACTGAAGGCGATGAATGTTATGGCTGTGAGCCATATGGAATGGATGTCGAAAAGTTCGCCTCCGAAGAACATGGGTATGAACACAAAGAAGTTCTTTATCCACTGTTTGGGGCGTGTGAGGCGTAGGATGTTCTTTATCATAATATTTTTAGTTAGCGAGTTGTTGTCAATATTGGGGCAAGAGGTCGGAATGGAAATTCTTAAAGACGAGCTGTGGCGATGTTGACAGCGCGTTGCAGAATCCATGCAATTGGCAGGGTTATAGCCACGGTCAACAGGAATGTAGGCCAGTAGCCCAGTCCTAATGGTTGCACATATACGAGCACGAAGTGGATGTGGATGAGATAAGCCTCAAGGCTCAGCGCCCCGACGAATCGGAAGGCACGGTTCACCCACTCGGGCGTGCGTCGGAAAATGCGGTTCATAACGAGCACTGTGCACAGTGTGAATGGGATGTAGATCATGCGCTCCACGAAGAGAGGGAATTGTCCGTGGCGCATTTGCTCGAGATACAGGCTTGTGCCGAATGTCATTAGAAACGTTATAAGCAGCAACCACACGGCATCGCCTTCGACCTTATAGTCGGACTTGACCAAGGCTCCGCAGTTGATGCCGATGAAGAAAATTGGTACACGGCTCCAGAATATCTCCAGATGTCCCACAGCGTGGTGTATGGGTAGTACCCATTGCACCATGATACACCACACCACCATCAGCAGTGGCATCCAGCGGTAGACGGGATGGCGCTCTATGAGCCTCATGTACCACGGGGCAATGATATAAAGCAGCATTATAGCAGGCACATACCAGAATGTGAGTTCGTCGTGGAGCCAAAAGTCCCAGTTGATGGTGATGTCGCCAATCAAGTCGACAAAGCTTGTCGAGAACCTCCTTGCCCCGAGATAGTCGGGCAGATAGAACGCCGTTGAGCATACAAGCCATGTGGGCAGGATGCGCATCAGACGACGGCGGTAGAAGTGGCCGACGCTCGGAGTCTTTATCCACGAGAACCACAGTCCCACACCGCTTAGAAATAGAAAAATGTCGACACCCACGTTGCCACACCGCCGCAATCCATAGAATGGGTCGCCACGGTCGAGAGCCACGTGGAATAGGATGACGAAGAGCATGGCAGCTCCCATCTGTTCGGCTCGGAATCGCGATATGTTTTTAAGTTCAATGTCGGGTATCTTCATTGCGTAGCTTAAAGTTATGATAGAACCATGCCAATGCTATTGAGGCTATGATGTAGAGTAGCAGTCCGGTGTATACATCGCCATGTCGAGAGATAGGGATGAATATCTTGCGTGTGATAGGATGCAGTACGAAGAGTGCGGCTGATATAGTTCCCACCCAGGCTATCCATTGGTTGACGCGACGCGGCATGAGTTTGGCAAATCCCACTGCCGCCGAGCATACAAAGAGTGGTGCCCACAGCCATAGCTGGAAGTTGAAACTGAAGAAGAACACCAACACGATACTTATCACGGTTTGTGTCACCCAGAATGCGTGTGTCATATCTTTGCCACGGCGTGCGTAGAGTATTCCGGCGCAGAATGGAAGTATGCCGCCCATGAAGTTGTAGCGTATGCGGTTGAGTGTATCGCCTTCTGGGTCGCAGAAAGCCTGCAATGCCCAGCAAACAGCAATGAGCAGGATGGGGAATATAATTCCCTTGCGCCATATCAGCAGGCGGTAGACGATGTAGAGCTGCATCATAAGCCCGAAGAACCAATAGGGTCCAGGCCATATTATATGGTCGGGGTCGGGCATCATGTTGTTGACCATGAACATTTGTCCAAGTATGTCCGTCACGTGATACTTATGTGGACCAGGGGTGATGGCGTCGACCATGGTGAAGATGACAAACCCCACTATCATCATCTTGAACAGTTTCATGTAGTGGTGCTTGACGAACGGCAGGAAGGCTGTCTGCTTTGATGGCAGATTGCCGCCCTGGCGATACTCATACTTCATAACGAGACCATAGGCGCTGAGGAAAAGGAACACGGGAACACCATAGTGTCCGAAGAACGAAATGAGGTGTATCGGCAGATTCCAGTCGGGCGACATGATGGCCTGTATGAGTTGTGAACTTTTCGAGATAGTGAACGTGTATTCGTTTTCCTTCACAGCTAAGCCAAGCCAATGGCAGTAGTTGTGGAGGAATATTCCTATGATAGCAAGTCCGCGCATGGCAGAACATTCGGTGCGTGATAGCATTTGGTTATCTTGTTTTTTTTGAATTAATATTAATTGTTTGCATTAAGCAAAGGTCAAAGTTTATCGTAGTCGGCACTGTTCTTTAGTATTCTTGGTCGCGACTCGTTGTAGTCGGGCGACAGCAGATTGAGAGTCTCCTTATACTCCGGACAGCTTATACCTCCAAGATAAAGCAAGAGGTGGGGCAGGGCGTCGGTCATGTAGCGCCGGTTACGAGCATTGATAATCTCGCGGAATATTTCGGGCCGTTTCTTGATATACTTGCGCGAGCACCATATCCACATTGGAATGTCGAATTCGGCGTGAGCGAGTCGCGCGTCTACCTTGGCTGAGTGCATACGGCAGAAGAAGTGCATGTCGCCCTCGTAGCATTCCTCGCCATGGTCGGGCACATAGATCACAATGGCATCCTCGTTCTCGAATTTCTTCACAATCTCTGTGACAATGGAGTCGTTGTAGAGCACGGCGTTGTCGTAGTCGGAGAGAATGCCTCGTTCGCGTGCGTTGAGATTGGGTTTCAGCTCCTTATAGTCGTCGCCGTGAAACAGTTTGCGGTCCTTGGGCGAGCGTTGCCGATATTGCACATGTTGTCCGAGCAGGTGGAATATGATTAGGTTGTTGTCGGTGTTCTGACTCTGTAGCGACTCGTAGTCGCGCAACAAACCATCGTCGAACTCATGCAATTGGGTGTTGCGCGAGTCAAACTGTGCTGCGCTCAGTGTGGGGTTGTTCAGGAAGAAGCCACCGCTGAAGTCGTAAACCGCTTCCTTTGCCTTGGGCAGGAACTGGTTGGTGATGAAAGTCACGTGATAGCCTGCCTTGCGGAACACCTCGGGAAAGAGAGGATAGTCGCACCATTCGCCCTTGTCGCCTACGGTGTAGAGCGAGAAGATGTGCTTGAACACGAAACTCGTAAGGTTCCATGGCGACACCACATCGCTGAACTTCACGAGTCGTCCCTGTTTCTCAAGTTTCGATTGTCGTGGTGTGGTAGGCATCACGTAGCCATACTGCTCACTGTGGTGGCGGTTGTAGCTCTCGCCTATGATGAGCACAATGTTGGGCGAACGGAACGAGCACGAGTCCACCTTCACCTTGTCGGCGGTGGCTATCAGTCGGTCTATCTGCTTTGCCGTCAGCGTGTTGGCGTAGATGCTGAACGCAAGTCGGTAGATAGGTTGATAGAGCACAGCGTGCTTGTTTTCGGTGAGCGTGTGCTCCACGTCGCCAATGGTTTTGCCCGACATGAGTTTCGCTGTGGCAGCCTTGTTGTGGGCACTCGTCACTGCCGACACAATGAACAATGTGAGCACAACCAATGCTGTGACTGGACGCACGCGATGCATCATATACTTGGTGCGCACCAATATCGAGCGCACCAGCCAGCACCACTTTCTTGGCACAAAGTGAGGAAAGCGGAGTCGCAGCGTGGCGAAAACATGAATGAAAAGGAGCAGCAACACCCAGCCTACGCTACTCAGCAGTATGTCGGGCGACACGCATGAACGCAGAAACTCGCCTGCCTCACGGGTGTCGGTTTCGCCTACGAGAAGCAACATAGTGGGTGTAAGTGTTGATTGGAACTTCACAAAGCAGTAGACATCCACCATGGCGGTGGCATACAATACCACATAGATAGCCCCACGCACCCATGCTTTAATGCGACGCGGCAACACTGTAAGCACGGTGGCAAGCAAGTACACGTCGAAGAAGAGTTCAAGATACAGATTCTCATAGAGTCGTGCGCCACGTGCATTGGGCAGAGTGCCCCATGCGCACAAGCATCCCAAGAGATACATGAACACGAAGAAAGCCGCATTATCATGTATTGGCTTCATCACCAAGCCAAGCATACGGCGTATTGTTTTAGTGTATGTCATCTATATAATTATGTGTGAAATTAGCGATATTATAGAATCATAGGCAAATTTACATAACTTTTTCCACTTATGTATAATATGCGGCTCTATTTTTAGTGGGCTTATTGAAAATAACTTCACATTTTACTCTCTATCACGATCAAAACTTACTGCACGCACTTGTTTAACAGGCAAAAAGCAATAAAAACGTAAAAAAGAATAGAATCATTTTGTATTGTCTTCGATTTGAACTAACTTTGCATGGGATAGACTGCATTTCGGCATTTGAAGTGTTTTTTATAGCAGCAGGATTGCGCTATCCTAAAAAATAATTCTATAATATACAAATCAAAAACTCTAAGAATTAATGAAAAGAAATCTTATTTTAGGAACCTTGGCACTGACGGCGACGCTCATGTGCTCTTCCTCAATGGCTGCCTCGAAGGTGAAGAAGCCAGTGCGCAAGGCTGTTGCAGCCAAAGTGGACGGCATGAAGAAAGCCGACATGCCGTTCAGCGACGCATGGGTAGAGGACGAGACTAAGTTTGAGGACCGCAAGCTTGCCGCACACGCCACATTTATTCCTTATGCCTCGACTGCGCAGATGCAGCGCGACGAATACTACCGTTTCCCATGGGTTACACCAAAGAACGCTAATTATCTCTTGCTCAACGGCGAGTGGAAGTTTCGCTACACAGCCGACTGGAAGAAGGGCAAGCCAGGCGAAGCTGACTTTTATGCCGACAATGCCGATGTGTCGACTTGGGACAACATCCGTGTGCCGCTCAACTGGGAAATGGCTGGATATGATGTGCCAGTATACAACAATGTAGGCTTTCCGTTCGAGAACGAGCCTCCATATATAAAAGCTTTCGACGACAACTTCGACAAGAATCCTGTGGGCTCTTATCGACGCACGTTCAACCTGCCTAATGGATGGCAGAACGACAAGCGTGTGGTGCTCCACTTCGACGGTGCGTGCAGTGCCATCGTGGTTTGGGTGAATGGTAAGTATGCAGGATATTCACAGGGAGCCAACACCGACGCCGAGTTTGATGTTACCAGTCTTGTGCGTCAGGGCGAGAACAATGTGTCGGTGCGCGTATACCGTTGGTCGGACGGCTCGTATCTTGAGGGTCAGGACATGTGGCACCTCGCCGGCATTCACCGCGACGTTTATCTCGTGGCAACACCTAAGGTGCATGTATCCGACCACTACATAACATCACAACTCAACTCAGATTACACATCGGGCAAAATGCGCGTGGAGTTTACTGTCGACAACCCGTCGCGCCTGAAGGCTCAGAAGTGCATTGAGGTGGAACTTCTTGACCCAGAAGGCAAGCGTGTTGCAGCGCAGAACGTGAGCGAGAACATCGACGCTAGCAAGACAGAGGACAAGGTGTTTGTGGAGTTTGATGGACTGAAGAACCTTCGCCCATGGTCGCCCGAGAAGCCAGAGCTCTATACTGTTGTTGTGCGCCAGTTGCAGGACAACAAGGAAGAGATGGTGTTCTCGACAAAATACGGATTCCGTGCCGTTGAGCAGCGTGGCAATCTTATCTATGTGAACGGCAAGCGCGAATACTTCAAGGGTGTTAACACACAGGATATCCATCCGCTTCTCGGTCATGCCATCGACGTGGAGACAATGCTGCGCGACGTAGAATTGATGAAGCAGGCAAATGTCAACACCGTGCGCACATCGCATTATCCGCGTCAGGCAAAGATGTATGCCATGTTCGACTATTATGGACTCTACTGCATGGACGAGGCCGACGTGGAGTGCCACAACAACCATTCGCTTTCAAACAACCCGACATGGCGTGACACATATGTTGACCGCACTGCACGCATGGTGATGCGCGACCGCAACCATCCGAGCGTTGTGTTCTGGTCGCTTGGCAATGAGTCGGGTGGCGGCGATAACTTCCAAGCCACCTACGACGAGGTGAAGCGACTACTGCCCGGACGCGATGCCTTTGTGCACTATGAGGGCTACAAGCACGGCGAGAAATACTCTGACTTTGGCTCGGATATGTATCCTAAGCTGAACACTGTCATCGAGCAGCGCAACGGCCTTAATGGCAAGCCGTACTTCATCTGCGAGTATGCTCACGCTATGGGACAGGCTGTAGGCAACCTGCAGGAATACTGGGATGTGATTGAGGGTAGCAACGGTATCATAGGTGGATGTATCTGGGACTGGGTGGACCAGGGTATCTATGATACACGCCGAATAAAGAATAACCTGCCGCTCGTTGACCCGAAGACCGGACTCCACTACTATACATCAGGCTACGACTACACTAAGATGAACAATGGTTATCGAGGATTCCAGGGCGACTTCATGAGCAACGGTATCATCACTCCGGGACGTGAGTGGACTGCTAAACTCACTGAGGTGAAATATGTATATAAATATGTAGGATTCGAGGGCTTTAAGAACCGTGTGCTCACATTGCGCAACAAGTATAACTTCACAAACCTCGACAATTTCGCGCTTGTATACAATGTCCTTTGCAATGGCAGAAATGTTTCAACTGGTGTTGTCGACATTCCTTCGTGTGCTCCAGGTGCAACTTGCAATGTAGAGATTCCGTATAACACCGTCGTTACTGAGGGTAAGGAATATCTCATATCGTTCAGCTTGCGACTCAGACACGATACTCCATGGGCAAAAGCAGGCTACGAGATGGCTTGTCAGCAGTTCCGTCTGGATGCCGACCCGACAGTAAGCTGTGTGTCGACAGCCGACCCGACTTTCGTGCAGCAGCCTCACGGCACTCTTGCGCCAATCAAAGAGAAGGGTAAGCTCCGCGTTAAGGAAAACACCGTAGAAGGTAAGAATTTCTGCATTGCATTTGCTGCCGACGGAACCATCGCCGACTGGACATATCAGGGTAAGCAGATCGTAGTGCCTAACGCAGGTCCCGACTTCAATGGATTCCGCCGTATTGCCAACGACAACATCTCGCTTGGTGCTACTGGTGGAACAGCAGCCAATGACTATAAGGACGAGGGCACTGTAGAGGGAACAAAGACTCTTGTAGCCGCTCCCAAGAAGCAGGGCAAGAATGTTGTTGTGCAGACAGCCGTGTCGAATGGCAAGGACACCCATAATATCACATATACAATCTATCCTAACGGAACTGTTGATATGCGCATAGCATTCAATAACTCAAATGAGGAGACACGCCGTTTGGGTATCACAATGCAGTTTGCGCCGGGTATGGAGCAGGTGGAATACTATGCTAAGGGACCGCGGTCGAATTATATCGACCGCCAGCGTGGTTCTATTTTCGGACGCTACAAGACTACCGTCGACGGAATGTTCGAGGAGCAGAGCGCACCGCAGACTATGGGCGATCGCCAAGGCCTGCGCGACTTGAAGCTTTCGGGCAACGGTGTGAGCCTTAATGTCAAGACCGAGGGTATGGTGGCATTCTCGCTCTCGCACATTGCCGACAGTGAGTTCAACTACGACGTGTTCTATGGTGGCAAGCACCCCTACGACCTGACACGCTCTGAGCAGGTGTTCGCCCATTTTGACTATTGGCAGCGTGGCATCGGCAACCACTCATGTGGTGGCGACTCTTGTCTGCCGCAGTATATGACTCCTACAGGTGAGCACGTTGTGACACTGCGCTTTGCCCCGTCGGCACAGTAATCTATTCGTTAACTGAAAAGGCATGTCGAAGACATGCGAAACTTGAATAAAATTAAAGGTGTTGGTGACGTTAGTTGCCAACACCTTTTTTTTCGGTATGCCTTAACGCTAAGTTTAACAGCTTTGTAACATGTATTTTATGCAAAAGTATTAATTTTGCATAGCATTCTATGTGTATATTAATAATGTAAGTGAAAATACAGAAGCAAAGCTAAAAAATGGAACAAAAACATCACTACATTGGGCTGACAGATGCCCAAGTGCAGGAGAGTCGTGCCAAACATGGTGAAAACGTGCTCACTCCACCTGCCAAGAAGCCAGTGTGGCGGCAGTTTCTCGAAAAGTTTAAGGATCCGCTCATCATAATCCTGCTATTTGCAGGAATCTTGTCGGTGGGTATATCGTGCTACGAGTACTTTGGGCTCGACGAAGGACCGAAGGTGTTCTTCGAGCCAGTGGGTATATTCATAGCCATAATGCTGGCTACAGGTCTTGCCTTCTACTTTGAATATCAAGCCGACAAAGAGTTTGCCATTCTTAATCAAGTGAACGACGACGAGCCGGTGGAGGTAATACGCAACGGCAACACCACACAAATACCGCGTCGACAGGTTGTGGTGGGCGACGTGGTGGTGCTCAACACCGGTGAGGAAGTGCCAGCCGACGGAGAATTGCTTGAGTCGATACAGTTGCATGTCGACGAGTCGACACTCACAGGCGAGCCCATGTGTTCGAAGACCACCGACAAGGCTCAGTTCGACCCCGATGCCACTTTCCCCTCTAATCATGTGATGAAAGGCACAAAGGTGATGGAGGGTCATGGCATAATGCGTGTCATGTCCATCGGCGACCACACTGAGCAGGGCAAAGTGTTTGAGGCAGTGCAGATAGACAATTCTGTGCGCACACCTCTCGACGAGCAGCTCGACCGTTTGGGCAAGTGGGTAGCAAAGATGAGTTATGTGGTGGGTGCCGCCATTATTGTGGGCAGAGTGATGATGTATTTCATGCAACCCTCATATCAGGAGTTCGACCTTCTGCCATTCATTGCCTATGTGTTGCAGACGCTGATGATAGCCGTGACTCTTGTTGTGGTGTCTGTGCCCGAGGGTTTGCCAATGGCTGTGACGCTGAGTCTTGCCTACAGTATGCGTAGAATGCTCAAGACCAATAACCTTGTGCGCAAGATGCATGCCTGCGAGACGATGGGAGCCACTACCGTTATATGTACCGACAAGACAGGAACACTGACACAAAATCAGATGCGTGTTGACGAGGTGCAGTTCTATGGCGTTGATGCCACAAGTTCTGCAGTCACCGAGGGCATTTCGGTCAATTCCACATCGCAGCTCGACTTCTCCGACCCCAAGCATCCCCAAGTGCTTGGCAACCCTACAGAAGGCGCATTGCTGCTTTGGCTCGCCGACCATGGTGTAGACTATCGCCATTTGCGCGAGAGTGCCGAAGTTGTCGACCAGTTGCCCTTCACAACTGAGCGCAAGTATATGGCTACGGTTGTCGACTCAGCCCTCATGCAAGGCAAACGCATACTCTATGTCAAGGGCGCACCCGAGATAGTGTTCGCCATGTGCAGAACGGCGGGCGAGGGAGCTACAGGTGAGCGTGTGGAACAACAATTGCTTGATTATCAGAACAGAGCTATGCGCACGCTTGGATTTGCTTTCCAAATACTTGAGCCTGGCGAGACAGCCATAGTCGACGGCAAAGTGGTGGCTTCACGACTCCACTTTATCGGTGTTGTCGCTATTGCCGACCCCGTACGTGCCGACGTGCCGGCTGCCGTGAAGGAATGTATCGACGCAGGAATAAAAATCAAGATAGTTACCGGCGACACGCCAGCCACAGCCCGTGAGATAGGACGCCAAATAGGATTGTGGACCAACACCGATACCAACCGCAGTATAATAACCGGACCAGAGTTTGCCGCTCTTAGCGACGATGAGGTGTACGACCGCGTCATGGATCTTAATATAATAGCCCGAGCACGTCCAATGGACAAGAAGCGCCTTGTGGAGACACTGCAAAAACGCAATCAGGTAGTGGCTGTCACTGGTGATGGCACCAACGATGCGCCTGCTCTACGTGCTGCACAGGTGGGACTCTCGATGGGCGATGGAACGTCGGTGGCAAAGGAGGCGTCGGACATCACTATTGTCGACAACTCGTTCTCGTCGATTGGCAAGGCAGTGATGTGGGGACGCTCGCTCTATCAGAACATACAGCGTTTCTTGCTATTCCAGCTCACTGTAAATGTCACAGCCTGTCTTATAGTGCTAATTGGAGCATTTACGGGCACCGAGTCGCCACTCACCGTGACACAGATGTTGTGGATAAATCTCATTATGGACACCTTCGCCGCCATGGCTCTTGCCTCGTTGCCACCGTCGGAGAGCGTGATGCGCGATCAGCCCCGCGACCGTCGCGCATTTATTCTCAACCGTCCTATGATGTCGGAGATATTTGGAGTGGGTGGTTTCTTCTTCATAATGCTGTTGTTCTTCCTTCTTGTGTTCAAGCACGCTGATGTCGACCAGCTCGGCGATATGCTGTCGGTCAACTATATTGGTGTGTTTGCTGGAATTGGCACTCTCGGCTTTTGGACAGAGGGAAGCCTGTCGGCTTATGAGTTGACACTGTTGTTCACCATATTTGTGATGACCCACTTCTTCTATCTGTTCAATGCCCGCGCGTTCGAGACGGGACGCTCGGCACTGCACTTCGCAGGATGCAAGGGACTGTTGTCGATAGTGGTAATAATTCTTGTAGGTCAAATACTTATGGTGGAGACTCCGGTGCTACAGGACTTCTTCAACGTCGTCGGACTATCGCTTCAGGATTGGCTGATTATTCTTGTCGGCTCAAGCTTTGTACTGTGGGTGCGTGAGTTTTGGCATGCGCTAACGGTGGCTATGAAAAAATAAAACACATCATGCTATTTGTATGCTCGTACTGTTGTCTGTAGCATACAAATAGCATGACTTTTTGCTCATTTTTGTAATAATAATTCCGTCAATGTGTTTATTGTGCCATATTTTCCGTAACTTTGCATACACATATAAATGTACGAAAGATGAATATAGCCGAAATGTTGAATGCCAACGACGGAAAGAAGCACTTTTCGTTTGAGGTTCTGCCACCTTTGAAGGGCACTGGCACTAACAGATTGTTTTCCACGATAGAGAAATTTAGAGAGTTCGATCCCGCATACATCAATATCACAACACACCACAGCGAGTATGTCTACCGTGAGTTGGAATGCGGACAGTTCGAGCGTTTGCGTGTGCGCCGTCGCCCAGGTACGGTGGCTGTGGCTGCTGCCATACAAAACAGATTCGGCATTCCGGTTATACCTCATGTGATTTGCAGTGGAGCAAGTGCCTACAGCATTGAGTATGAATTGCTCGACCTACAGTTTCTTGGCATAGAGAATCTCTTGCTGCTTCGTGGCGACAAGGCTAAGGACGACCGCACTTTCACTCCTACAGAGGGTGGATATTCACACACAACAGAGCTGATAGAGCAGGTGAACCGATTCAACGACGGGTTCTTCAACGACGGAACGCCAATAAAGAATCCCGGACATAAATTCTCTTTCGGCGTGGCTTGCTATCCCGAGAAACACGAGGAGGCTCCCAATATCGAGATGGATATGAATTATCTGAAGCAGAAGCAGGATCTTGGAGCCGGCTATGCTGTGACACAACTCTTCTACGACAATCAGAAGTACTTCGAGTTTGTGGAACGCGCTCGCCAAATGGGAATCACAATGCCTATCGTGCCAGGAATAAAGCCGTTTGCAAAACTGTCGCAGCTGACAGTGGTGCCAAAGACATTCCATTGCGACCTGCCGCAGGAACTCGCCCAGGAGATACTAAAGTGTAAGACCGACGACGATGCCAAACAACTCGGTATTGAATGGACCACTGAGCAGTGTCGCCAACTGTATGCCGCCGGTGTACACAATATACACTTCTATACAGTGTCGGCTGTCGACTCTGTGCGCGAGGTGGCGAAAAGGCTGCTGTAGAGAATGTTGAATGTTGAGTGTTGAATGTTGAATGGTCGGCTTCGCAGATGACGAATTATTCAATGACGAATTGTTCAATGACGAGTTTTTCAATGGCGAGTTGTACGGTGACGAATTATTCAATGACGAGTTGCCACTGCTAATAATAAATCTATAAACAATAAATCTCATAAGAATTCCAAATGCAGTTTCAGGAAGTCATAGGACAGGATGAGGCTAAACAACAGCTTCAACAACTTGTAGCCGAGGGGCGTGTGCCCCATGCAATGCTTTTCTGCGGCCCGTCGGGTTGCGGCAAGATGGCTCTTGCCATGGCGTTGGCGTCCGAACTGCTTGGACATAGCCGATTGTTGAGGCAGTGGGGACATCCCGACCTCCATTTCTCGTTCCCTACAATCAAGAAACCGAGTATGGGAGCCGAGCATCAGCCTACAAGCGACGACTACGCGACTGAATGGCACGAGATGATAATGCAAGGCCCTTATTTCACTCTTGAAGAGTGGATGACGCAGATGGGGGCAGAAAATCAACAGGCTGTTATCACTGGTGGCGAGAGCGACCGGTTGGCACGTATACTGTCTATCAAGTCGAGCCAGGGGGGATACAAAGTGTGCATAATATGGATGCCAGAACGAATGAACCTCACAAGCGCAAACAAGTTGCTTAAACTGCTTGAGGAACCGCCAGAGCTCACCGTCTTCATATTGGTGAGTGAGGAGCCAGGCAAACTGTTGGAGACAATACGCAGTCGCACACAGAGGTTTGACTTCAAGCGCATTGCCGACAAGAGTATAGAGGAAGCCTTGCAGAGTCAGCGAGGACTCGATGCCGACAATGCCCACCGCATTGCCCGACTCGCTAATGGCTCATGGACCAACGCCCTTGAGTCGTTGAAAGCAGGCAATGAAAACCAGATGTTCTTCGACCTCTTCACCATGCTCATGCGTCTTGCCTACAGCAAGCGTGTGAAGGAATTGAAGAAGTGGAGCGAGAGTGTGGCTGCATTCGGAAGGGAGAAGCAGAAACGCTTGCTTGTCTACATGAACCGTATGGTGCGTGAGAGTTTCGTTTACAACTTCCATCTGCCCGAACTTAATTACATGACAGCCGACGAGGAGCATTTCGCCACAAGGTTTGCCCCGTTTATCAACGAGAACAACGTCATTGAACTGACGGAAATGATAGAACACGCACTGCGTGACATATCACAGAACGCCAACTCAAAAATGGTATTCTTCGACATTGCCATGCAGACCATCATATTAATCACCAGAAAGAAATAAATGAAAGATTTTAAGGACATGGACTTCAAAATATCCCGGGGTTGCGACCGGGGACTGTGCCACAGTGCTTGTGGACGACAGGATAAGCAGCTCAACACCTACGACTGGCTCTATGATGTGCCAGGCAACGAGGAGGACACCGACCTCGTAGAGGTGCAGTTCAAGAATACTCGCAAGGGCTACTATCATAATGTGAACAAGCTCGACTTGCAGAAGGGCGACATCGTTGCGGTGGAGGCAAACCCTGGACACGACATTGGAGTTGTGACGCTCACCGGACGACTAGTGAAACTACAGCTCAAGAAAGCAAATATAAAGTCGGCTGACGATATAAAGCGAGTGTATCGTATCGCCAAGCCTGTCGACATGGACAAGTACCATGAGGCAAAGAGCCGTGAACATGGCACGATGATTCAGAGCCGACAGATAGCCAAAGACCTCGGACTACAGATGAAAATCGGCGACGTGGAGTATCAGGGCGATGGCAATAAGGCCATATTCTATTATATTGCCGACGAGCGTGTCGATTTCCGACAACTCATTAAGGTACTTGCCGACACTTTCCACGTGCGCATTGAGATGAAGCAAATCGGAGCACGTCAAGAGGCTGGACGCATCGGTGGAACCGGACCGTGCGGTCGCGAGTTGTGTTGTGCCACATGGATGAAAAACTTCGTGAGCGTGAGCACCAATGCGGCGCGCTTGCAGGACATATCGCTCAATCCGCAGAAGCTTGCCGGAATGTGCGCCAAACTGAAGTGTTGTCTCAACTACGAGGTCGATGACTATGTGGAGGCAGGACGCAAGATGCCGTCGCGCGACGTGGTGCTTGAGACTCTCGACAACGACTATTATCTATTTAAGTCGGACATACTCGCCGGACTTGTCACTTACTCTACTGGCAAGGGTGTGGCTGCAAATCTCGAGACTATTACTGCCGACCGTGCACGCGCCATCATCGAGATGAACAAGCGTGGCGAGAAGCCAGAGTCGCTTACCGAGGACGGTAAAGCAAAACCTAACGATCAATCTAAAGATTTGCTTGCCGATGCCGACATTAGTCGATTTGATAAGGCAAAGAAGAAAAAGAAAAAACAGGCTAAGAAACAGCAGCAACCCAATGTGGCTGCAAAACAGCAGACCGCAAATGCAACCGCAAAGCAGCAACCCAACGCCGAAACTGCAACTGTCGCTAATGAACCACAGCAGGGAGGACAGCAACGCGGAGGCGAACGCCGTGAGGGAAATCAACCCAAACAACAGCGCCGTGACAATCAGCGACGCGACAATCGTCAGCAACGTCAACCGAATGGCAATAATAAGGGTCAAATGGGCAATGCACAGAAGCAACCAAACGTAGAGCCTCAGAAGCAACCAAACGTAGAGCCTCAGAAGCAACCAAACGTAGAGCCTCAGAAGCAGGCAAATGCAGAGCCTCAGAAGCAGGCAAACGTAGAGCCTCAGAAGCAGGCAAAAGCTGAGTCTCATAAACAGCCAAATACAGAGGCAAAGAACAATAATCAGCCGAGTGCTGAATAAATCAGCAATGAGAAAATCATTATTACTCGTCTGCATAGCAGTGGCATTGTTGATGTCCACTGCCTGCAGCCGCCGTATGGTTTACGACAAATATGTCAACACTCCATTGGCGGGATGGGAGAAGAACGATACTATTTCGTTTGCGATTCCGCCAGTCGACAGCACCACATTGTATGACACTCGTATCGGACTGCGCATCACCGATGCCTATCCGTTCACTGCCATCACAATGATTGTAGAGCAGCGTCTATTGCCTGGCAATAAGGTTTTTGTCGACACAGTGAATTGCAAGCTTACCGACCGTAGAGGCAACCCTTCGGGCAACGGACTGAGTTATCATCAATATGTGTTTCCCGTGCGCTCAATGCAGCTTCAGCATGGCGACTCCATTTATGTGCGCATACGTCACGACATGAAGCGCGAGATTCTTCCTGGAATAAGCGATGTCGGCATGTTGCTGCATAGAGAGTAGATTTTCTTTATGGTTAAAGCAATTTTATGATACTATTTTTGCGACATATGCTAAGATTGAGTAACTTTGCACACAATATTAAAGACTGTCACTAATGAGTATAATAAAAATAAAAGACAAGACATTCAAGACCTCAATACCTGAGGCTGAAATTCTGGAGCGTGTAAAGGCTGTTGCCGACCGTATTAATGTAGATATGGCAGGCAAGAACCCATTGCTGCTCGGCATGCTCAATGGCTCCTTTGTGTTTGCTGCCGACCTAATGCGTATGATAACCGTACCGTGTGAGGTATCGTTCGTTAAGATGTCATCATATCAGGGCACTTCGTCAACAGGCAAGGTGAAAGAACTTATAGGACTTAACGAAGATATCAAGGGACGCACTATCATAATCGTTGAGGATATAGTGGAGTCTGGTTTGACAATGCAGAAAATCATAGAGACACTGAAGGCAAGAGGCCCAGAGGCAGTGTATGTGTGCACAATGTTGCTCAAGCCCGATTGCTTGAAAGTGCCACTCGACATTAAATATGCGGCAATGGAGATTCCCAACGACTTCATTGTGGGCTACGGTCTCGACTACGATCAGCAGGGACGCAATCTGCGCGACATATACACTGTAGTGGAGTAAATAGGTAAATTAAAATTTAAATAATAAATTCTTAAAGTAAAAAGATGAAAAACATCGTTATTTTCGGTGCTCCAGGTTCAGGTAAGGGCACTCAGAGTGATCTGATGATTGAGAAGTATGGTTTCAACCACATCTCAACAGGCGACGTTCTTCGCAGCGAAATCAAGAACGGCACAGAGCTTGGCAAGACAGCAAAGGGCTTTATCGACAATGGTCAGCTCATTCCCGATGAGCTCATGGTTAACATCCTCGCCAGCGTTTACGACAGCTTCGGCAAGGAGCACAAAGGTGTTATCTTCGACGGCTTCCCACGCACCATCCCGCAGGCTGAGGCTCTGAAGAAGATGCTCGCCGAGCGTGGACACAAGGTGGCTGCCATGATTGAGCTCGATGTTCCTGAGGAAGAGCTGATGACACGTCTCATCAAGCGCGGACAGATGAGTGGACGTTCTGACGATAATGCTGAGACAATCAAGAAGCGTCTCGATGTTTACCACAACCAGACTGCACCGCTCATCGAGTGGTATAAAGGCGAGGGTATTCATCACCACATCAACGGTCTTGGCGAACTTGATCGCATATTCGGCGACATCTGCGCTGTAATCGACGCTCTCTAATATTATAAGAGAAATAGATATCTATTTTGTAGAGAATAGACATCGACAATACACATGCAGGCTTGCTATATTTATGGCAAGTCTGCTTTTTTTTATATATAGGAGTGTGTTGTCAAAAAAAATTAGTAACTTTGTCCCAAACGCGTTTTTCGCATTTTTATTTTTATAGCAACCACATTCAGCAAACAAACAACAACGACATACAGTAATGGCAGAATCCAATTTCGTAGACTATGTGAAGATATATTGTCGCTCGGGTAAGGGCGGCAGAGGCTCAATGCACTTGCGCCACGTGAAGTATAACCCCAACGGCGGTCCTGACGGAGGCGACGGTGGACATGGCGGCAGCATCTATCTGCGCGGCAACCATAATTATTGGACGCTTCTACACCTTAAATTCCAGCGTCACGTCTTTGCCGAACATGGAGGCAATGGCGGACGCGACAAGTGTCACGGCAAGGACGGCAAGGATATATATATCGACGTGCCTTGCGGAACGGTGATTTACAACGCTGAGACCGGCAAGTATGTGTGCGACGTCACCTACGACGGTCAGGAAGTACTGTTGCTCAAGGGTGGTCGTGGAGGACTTGGCAACTTCCAGTTCCGCACAGCCACCAACCAGACTCCACGCTATGCCCAGCCAGGAGAGCCGATGGAGGAGATGACAATAATCCTGGAGTTGAAACTCCTTGCCGACGTTGGTTTGGTGGGTCTGCCCAATGCTGGCAAGTCAACTCTGCTCTCTGCCGTGTCGAGTGCGCGACCCAAAATAGCCAACTATCCATTCACCACACTTGAGCCGTCGCTTGGTATCGTAGACTATCGCGACCATAAGTCGTTTGTTATGGCCGACATTCCGGGCATTATCGAGGGCGCGAGCGAAGGCAAGGGACTCGGACTGCGATTCCTTCGTCACATCGAGCGCAACTCCCTGCTGCTCTTCATGGTGCCGGGCGACACCGACGACATAAAGCGCGAGTATGAGCTTCTGCTCAATGAGCTGCGACAGTTCAACCCCGAGATGCTCACCAAGCATCGCGTGCTTGCCATCACCAAGTGCGACCTGCTCGACGAGGAACTCGTGGAGATGCTACGCGAGACTTTGCCCGACGATCTGCCAGTGGTGTTTATATCCTCTGTAACAGGATTTGGCATACAGGAACTCAAGGACATATTGTGGCGCGAGCTCAACTCCGAAAGCAACAAATTGCAAGAGATAACAGCCGAGGACACTCTCGTTCATCGCGACAAGGACATGTCGCGCTTTGCTGCCGAGCTTAAGGCCGAGGGCGAGGACGAGATTATCTATCTCGACGAGGACGACATTGAGGACGTTGAGGATCTCGACGACTTTGAATATGAGGAGGAGAGCGATGAATAACACACCATTGCGCCTCACACATTATAATATAGCACCCGAGGTCGATGCCTTCTCGTCGACACGACACGGTGGGGTGGGCGAGGGCAACTACTCCTCGTTCAACATCAATCCCTATTGCGGTGACACGGAGGAGGCTGTGGGGGCAAACCGCCGACTGCTTTCTGAAGCTATCGGACTGCCTGAAGAGTGCATATTATTGCCACATCAGACTCATGGTGTAGAGTCGCGCATCATCGGACCGGAGTTTATCGCATTGCCCGAGAACGTGCGCCGAATGCTACTCGACGGAGTGGACGCTTTGCTCACAAATCAACGCGGTGTCTGCATAGGTGTGTCGACTGCCGACTGTATACCAGTGCTTCTCTACGACGAGGAGCACCACGCCATTGCAGCTATTCATGCCGGATGGCGAGGCACACTTGCGCGCATTGTTAGCAAGGTCATTGTAGATATGGAGATGGCCTACCACACCGATGCACGTAAGCTCAAGGCTGTGATAGGACCAGGCATCTCGCTCGACAACTTTGAGGTGGGCGACGAGGTGTATGCTGCCTTTGAGAGTGGGGCGTTCGACATGAGTGCCATTGCCGAGCGACGCATCAAGCGCATTCCTAATGCCGACGATCCATCGAAGGCATTCCAGGCAAAGTGGCACATCAACCTCCCTCTCTGCAATCGCCTGCAACTTGAGCAGTCGGGAGTGCCTTCGGACAACATCCAGATGAACGGTGTATGCACCTACGACAATGCCGACGAATATTTCTCGGCGCGTCGCTTGGGGGTGGAATCGGGAAGAATCTACACCGCCATAAGTCTTTCTGATTAAATAATAGGACATTTGTCCATTAACTTCACGAGTGATGCGGGTTATCTTCCTATAACTTCCAATAACTTCTTTCGCTTGCGAAACTTGAGTAAGACAATATATGATATTAAAGAAATTATTAATTGCCGCGGCAGTAGTGTTTTCCACCACTGCTGCAGCACCCGTAAAACAGCAGTTCACTGCTGCCGAACAGCAGCAGATAAGCATTGCCACGCCCGGACTTTTCGCTCGCTCCGATGCCTTCAATGTGGATTTCAGCACCTTGAAGGCATCGGAGTACTCGTTTCCGCTTCCAGTAGGAAAGGTTGTGTCGAGAAAGAACAATGAGCTTGAGATTACCACTAAGGACGGTGATGCTGTGAAGGCTATGTTTGAAGGCACTGTGCGACTCTCGCGCAAGCATCCAGATATGGGCAACGTGATTGTCATACGTCATCGCAACGGACTTGAGACGGTGTATGCCAACAATGCCGAGAATCTTGTGGACGTTGGCGACTATGTGCGTGCCGGACAGACCATTGCCATTGTGGGCCATAGCGACGGCAAGTTTTATTGCAACTTCTCAATCATGGTAAATGGCGGACGTATCAATCCGTCGACTATCATTGAGACACGTACCCATCACCTGCGTCGGCAGGCTGTGCTTTTCGAACTCAATGGCTCGCATGTAAATGTGAGCATTCTTGGCGACAAGACCGACATAGAGGAGACCGACGACGATGTGGCAATGGAGAATGTCTTCGAGAAATCTGCCACATTCAAGTGGAATCTTGAGGAGATGGAGAAAAAGCGTTGGGCTTATCCTCTGCCAGGCGCAAAGGTGATAAGTCCTTATGGAGGCAAACGCAGACATGCTGGAGTTGACCTTAAGACCAAACCCAACGACAATATTCTCGCTGCGTTCGATGGTGTGGTGACGCGTTCTTCTCCTTATGCCGCTTATGGCAACTGCATCGTCATCAAACATGCCAACGGCATCGAGACGCTCTACTCCCACCAGTCGAAAAACCTCGTGAAGGTGGGCGACCGTGTCAAGGCGGGACAAGTGATAGGACTCACGGGGCGCACAGGTCGCGCCACAACCGAGCACCTTCATTTTGAGACTCATTTCAAGGGTAGACGTTTCAATCCCAACCTCATTTTCGACCACACGTCCAAGCAATTGCAGCAATCAACCATAACGCTTACAAAAAATGGAGGTATAACGTCGAAGAAGAACTAAATAACTCGCTAAATATTTGGGAGTTAGCTGAAAAAGTAGTAACTTTGCACCCGCTTTTCGGCGTAACCGATGACGGGAAGATGAGTAGCCCAGTTATGTTGCGCGAGAACGATAAAACAAATTTAATTATCAAAATTACAATGGATTTAATTAAAGTTGCTGAAGAAGCATTTGCAACCGGCAAGAAGTTCCCAGAGTTCCGTTCTGGTGACACAATCACAGTCGCTTACAAAATTATCGAGGGTACAAAGGAGCGTATTCAGCTCTACCGTGGTGTAGTTATCAAGATTTCTGGTCACGGTGACAAGAAGCGTTTCACTGTTCGCAAGATGTCAGGTACTGTAGGTGTAGAGCGTATCTTCCCTATCGAGTCACCGAACATCGAAAGCATTGAGATCAACAAGTACGGTAAGGTACGTCGCGCTAAGCTCTACTACCTCCGCAATCTCACTGGTAAGAAGGCTCGTATCGCTGAGCGTCGCGTTAACAGCACTTCAGCTGAGTAATTACAGTCTACCCGTTTCGAGAAGAAATAAAAAAAGCAGAGAATGTCAGATAATAAATGACAATCTCTGCTTTTTTTATTTGTAGTATTCTATCAGTTGAATGGCTGGCATATTGTCCAGGCACATCTGGGCGATGAGCCTGCCAAAGTGCCAGCCACTCTTGTTTTATTCCAGTGGCTCGGTCTTCAGTTCCACAATGCCTCCCGTGGCTGGGTCGAGCACGATGTTCGATGTGAATTTTTTTCCGAACAGTGCGCCGTTGAGCAGTTCGGTCTTTCCAAACTGTGCAGCCTCAGTCTCGTATGATGCAATAGGAGTGCCTTCGGCTGTTGTGATACTGATGCGTATTTTGCCAGGCAGACACACTCCAAGTTTGAAGTCGTCCTTCTCCTTGTCTGCCTTCTGTGCTTCGGCAGGCAGTTCTTTCATTATTCCTTCGTCCTCAACCGTAGCATAGTATGGTTCGCCCGAGAAGTCGTCGGCTGCGCAAAGTCCGAATCTCTTTGAGAATCGGAAAGCCACGCTGCGTTTTTGCTCAGCATTGGGAATGATGTTCAGCACGGTCTCGGTGGTGTCCACCGTCACAGTTCCAGTGAACAGCTGCATAAGTGCACGCTCCTGAGTGTCGAGTTGGCGATACATCAGTCTCAGTTGTTCGCCATCCTTTGGCATATTGTCAGCTTCGCCACGCGATAGTTGGTTGCGTGAGTCGCGTATGTCGTAGATTTCCTGTGCCACAAGCTGTGCCATTTTGGGCAGGTTGCCAGCTGCGAGGATGTCCTGGCTCATATAGTCGCGTGGATTTAGCGGAGCCGCCTTTGGCGATTGTTTGAAAGCCTTGGGCTTGGCTGTTGCCGGAGCTTTGGTGTTGATGGCTTTCAGCACGCGGTCGGGTGTGCAGTCGATAGAAAATACACTGTGTTTCTTGTCGATGGCTACGGTGAACTGTCGTTCGTTGTCGGGTGTGCCGACAGTCGAGAAGTTGGTGCCCACAATGCGGTATGTGGTTTGTGGTACGGTTGTGGCAGTCTTCTTGAAGTAAAGTTCTGAGTAGTCGGCGAGTTGTCCCGGCTTCACAGTTGTCTTCTCCACGAGCACCTGCATTCTTACTGCGGTCTTGGGCAGGAAGTAGGTCAGTCCGTCCACTGTTTTGTCTCCGGCAGCAATGGCTGTTATTGAGCTCATTGCCGTGACGATTATGGTTGACAGTAATTTCTTCATCGTTTTATTTCTTCTTATGATATATGCCGTTTTATTTCTTAATACATAGTCTTGAAGGCATCGGGCAGAGCGTTTATGATATCGCTTGCGATGAGGCTCTCCTTGCCGATTCGCGAAGCCGCGATGTCGCCTGCGAGTCCGTGCAGGTACATTGCCGTGAGGCATGCGTTCTTGCGCGAGTAGCCGCGTGCGAGCAGTGCGGTGATGATGCCCGTGAGCACGTCGCCGCTTCCAGCTGTAGCCATGCCCGAGTTGCCCGTTGTGTTGAATATCACGTTGCCGTCGGGCAGACATAGTGCCGAGAAGTGTCCCTTCAGTATGATGTAGGCTCGCAGGCTTTCAGCCATGTCGCGAGCCACGCTCAGTCGCTCGTAGTCGCTGTGGCATGTTGTAGCGGCGAGTCGGTCGAGTTCGCGTGGGTGTGGAGTCATAATCATGTTGTCGGGCAGTTGGTTAATCCATGTTCCGTGCGAGCCGAGCATGTTCAGCGCGTCGGCATCGAGCACCACTGGGCATTGTGTCTGTTGCAGCTGCGACATAAGTGCGAGTGCCGAGTCTTCCTCTCTGCCCAGTCCGGGGCCTATGCCCACAGCGTTGAATTCGTCGGTGGCAACCGCCATTGAGTAGTAGTTCTCCTGGTCGATGTTGAGCACTGCCTCGGGCACAGCAATCTGCATTGCCATGGCGTTGCATCGTGGTGTGAGTGCTGTAACCTTGCCCACTCCGCTGCGCAAGCAGGCTTTTGTGGCGAGCATTGCTGCTCCCGCCATGCCCTCGCTTCCGGCTATGAGCAGTGCGTGACCCATAGAACCTTTGTGTGCGAAGTCGTCGCGTTGCAGCATCTGTTGGTGTATGTATTCTGTGTCTACAGTGCTGTAGAGCGACGGTATGCTCTTGATGTATTCCTTCGACAGTCGTATGTCGAGCACCTGCACACGTCCCAGGAATTGCTGGCAGTCGGCGAAGTACATCGACAGTTTTTTCATCTGTATTGTCAGCGTCAGGTCGGCTCGTATGATGGCTGCAGCCTTGTTGTTGGAGTTGTCTTCAGCCATGAGTCCCGACGGCATGTCGATGCTCACCACTCTTGCCGACGACTGGTTGATGTATTTCACGAGCGAGGCAAAACCTCCCGACAGCGGCTTGTTGAGTCCCGAGCCGAAGAGTCCGTCAACCACGAGTGTTTGTTGTGTGAGCTTGGGCGGGTCGAAGTTGTTGGTCACTTCCACGAATTTCTTTACGAGTCCTTCGCCCGAGAGTCGGTCGCGGTTGCGGCTGCACTCGTCCGACAGGTTGCTGTGTATGTTGAAGAGGTATGCCTCCACGGCATATCCTTTCTCTGCGAGCATTCTTGCCACGGCGAGAGCGTCGCCGCCGTTGTTGCCTGGTCCGGCGAAGACAACTACTGGTGTGTTGGCATCCCATCTTGCGGTGATTGCTGTGGTGATGGCGCGCGCTGCCCGCTCCATAAGGTCTATTGAGGCAATCGGCTCATGGTCGATTGTGTATTTGTCGAGCTCGCGAATCTGAGCTCCGGTGAGTATCTTCATATTTCTTATTAAATGCTTATGTTTTTATCGTTTTGCAAAAATACAAAATTAATTGGGAATATGAGGATTTATTAAGGGTAAAAATAAAAGCTTGGTGTGTGTTCTGACTTATGGACACAAAAAAAGGGGCTCCGCCGAGTCCCAACCTTTGTTAACCTTAAATCTAATACCATGAAAAACATTGCAAAGATACATATTTTTAATCAATTAGCAAAACATTTGTAATTTAGTTTTGCGTTTTTCTTGATTTTTGCCACTTTTTCTTGATATATGTCAATTGATATATCGGCGTTGTTGCTATTTTTTTGACAATAAATACTCTTGTTTGCAAAAAAGTAAGTAAATTTGCATAACAAACAATTCTCTGTATCTAACTGACAACATAGAACCTTACATGAATTCTAAAATCAAATATAAAATTAGAGCTAAAATATCACTTTTGTCATTATATGTGGTGCTGGCTTCGGCATTGTGTATGGCATTTGTGGCGTGTGGCTCGCGCGCTGAAAATGCAACTGCCAACTCTGCCCGTATTGATAGTCTGCGCCTTATCGACGATTCTATTTCGGCGTTGGCTCCCTCGGTATTAGGCAAGATAGATCGGGGCTTGGCTTCTGCCACCGACAGCATGGAGTATTATGAATATTTATTGCGCAAGGCAACCTACTATTGGTTGTCGGACACTCCAGAGCGTGCCGACACTTTGGTCGACCGTATTGTGGCGTTTGTAAACAGAACTGACGGCGTTGGTCGCGAAACCATACGCAGTTCCTACAGTTCACCGCGCCTCAACTCGCTGATGTCTGCCGCATTGGTGTGCCGTGCGGCGCGCAACCACAATTTTCATCGCAATCCCGAGACTACGGTGTCAATATATAATGATGCCTATCGCTTGATGATGCAAAGCGACAGCAAGTACAACTTGCCAAGAACTTGTGCTAATCTTGCCGATGCTTATATACAGTGCAACAATTTGCCCGATGCTGCCAAGTGGTATAGGCGTGCCCTGTTTCTGGTCGACTCGCTCCGACTCCCAGAGCAGGAGAATGTGACTCTATATATGGGACTTGCCCAAATTTATGTCAGCCTCAACGACTTCACCCAGGCAAGGGCGTATTATGATTACACTGAACGTTATTTCGATAGCATGTCGCCGTCGATGCAGGCTTATTATCTCAACAACCTCGGCAACTTGTATTATTTCTCCAAGGACTACAATAGGGCGTTGGCTACTTTCCTGAGAATGAAGCAGCAGTTGTTGAGGCATGGCATGCAGAACAAGTTTGACATGTATCTGTGCAAGTTAAATCTTGCCGATGTCTACTTGAATCTTGATAGTATCGACCAGTCGCTCGTATGTCTCGACGAGGTGGAGCCGTTCTTCCTGCAGAACAACGACCGTAGCGCCTTGTACTACTGCCGCACCATACGCATCGGCATTGCCACACGCCGTGTAGACACAGCCATGGCTGCCCGCCTGATTGCCGACGAGAAGAACGAGGGATTGATGCCTTATTCTCTGGTCAACATACGCAATGGCTACCTCATGAAGTTTTATGAGCACACGGGCAACTACCGCAAGGCTTACGACATATTGCGTGAGAGTAACGACTACACCGACTCGCTGGAGCACAACCGCTCTAACATGCGCTCGGCTGAAATCATGGCGCGTTTCACCACCGACACCCTACGCCTGCATCACGACCTCGCCATGGAGCACAAGAACGCCGACCTGCAGCATGCCAACTTCGTCATGGCTTCGTCAATAGCGGTGGCTGTGGCTATGGTGCTGCTGCTTGCCATGTGGTATATGTACACGAGAAAGAAGAGTTTCGAGAACCAGTTGAACGTGATGCACCTAAAGCTAAACAATGTGCGCAACCGCATATCGCCGCATTTCATGTTTAATGTGCTCAACAATAAGATATTGAACTCCGACCAAAAGGAGGCTTCTGAGCTCATGGAACTGGCAAAGCTAATACGTGCTAATCTCGACATGTCGAGTATGCCGTCGATTCAGCTCGACTGCGAGCTCGACTTTGTCAACCAGTATATAATGGTTGAACGCTATCTGCTTGGCGACGACTTCAGTTTCTCGGTGGATGTAGCCGAGGATGTGAAGACATCTGAGGTGAGTTTGCCGTCGATGTTTGTGCAGATTCTTGCCGAGAATGCCATCGTGCATGGACTGAAGGGCAAGCAGGGCGCTAAGAGCTTGGATATAAAAGTGAGTCGCAACGGTCGATGCACCATAATAACTGTCACCGACAACGGGCCAGGATTCAACGCTGGGCGCGCCATGCGTAAAGGCACCGGACTGGGCATAATCTCGCAGACTATAGCTGTTGTCAACGAGCGCAACAGTCAAAAGATGCGCTTCAACATAAGCAATGTTGTGGATGCCGATGGCAGTGTCAAGGGATGTCGGTCAACTCTGCGTGTGCCCGACAATATGAAGTATTAGATTATAGAGAAGAACGAAGTATTAGATTAGTGTGGAATAATTATGATGAGGATATTAATCGTCGACGACGATATGTCGTCGGCAAAGGCGCTTGCCGATAAGCTCGCGCAGTATGAGGACACCGAGCTTATTGGTATGGCGCATACGGGTGTCGACGGACTGCGCATGTATCGTGAGTCGAGTCCCGACCTTATGTTTCTTGATGTGGAGTTGCCCGATGTGTCGGGTTTGGACTTCCTTGCGTGCATCGACGCTGTAGGCATGGGCAACTGTCGTGTGGTGATGTATACAGCCCACAGCCGCTACATGTTGCCAGCGTTTCGCAGCCGAGCGTTCGACTATCTTGTCAAACCCATTGACGATGCCGAGTTGCGTAGCATCATGCGCCGCGCCTGCATCGACTATAGACTTGTGTCGTCGACGCAAGCCACTCGGCAACCCTCTGTTGCCGAAATGGCTGTCGACGACGATTCCAACGGAGAACCGCGACGTTGTGGCGACGACAGGTTTATGATCTATACCAACAACAACGACTTCCGCATTGTTAGTCTTGGCGAGATAGGCGTGTTCACCTACAACCGCGAGCAACGGCAGTGGGAACTTTTGTCGTCGGTAGTGGACGAGCCAATAAAACTGCGCCGCAATGTCAACAGCGACATGATTCTCGCCCTCGACGACAGTCTGGTACGCATTAGCCAAAGCCAGATAATCAACATTGCCTATCTTATGGAGGTGGTCGACAACACGTGTCGCTTCTATCCTCCGTTCGATTCGCTCGACGATGTGAAGGTGGGGCGTTTCTATCGCAAGCGGCTCATCGACAGGTTCTGCGGATTGTAGGCAACCTTTTATTTAAGCTTAATGCCCTCTTCCACTATATCTATCAGTCGGCGTTTATACAGGTCGCCAATGGCTCGCTTATACACCTTCTTGCTCACCTGGAAGCGTCGCTTTATGTCCTCGGCGTCGCTCTTGTCGCCCAGGTCGCAAGTGCCGCCGTTGTCGCGTAGATATTGCAGCAGCGTCTCCGAGAAGTCGAGTGTCTGTTGGCGTCCCGTGGGTTGCAGTGTGACATCGATTTTGCCGTCGGGTCGCACGGTGTTGATATAGCCCTTCACGCGGTCGCCCGTGTGCAGGTAGCGGAACACCTGGTCTTCGTATACAAGTCCGGGGTAGCAGTTGTCGATAATCACCTTGAATCCCATTTCGGTCTTTTGCCACACCAGCAGGTCCACCTCCTGTCCGTGCTTATAGAATGGATGGCGCTCGGCGAAGTAGCGTTCCACCTTTGCCGATGCCATGATGCGGTAGCTGTCCTCGTCAATATGCACATGCACGATGTAGCTCTCGCCCTTCTGCATACGCATTTTCTGTTCGCGGAAAGGGCAGAAGAGGTCCTTCATCAATCCCCAGTTGAGAAACGCTCCATACTCGTTCACCCACGACACCTCAAGATAGGCGAAGTCGCCCACCTTGCACAGAGGATGTTCTGTGGTGGCAACCGGACGCTCGTCTTGGTCGAGATATACGAACACTTCGAGTTCGTCGCCTGGTTTGGTGCCTTCGGGCACATAGCGTTTGGGCATGAGGATTTCGCCCTCGTTGCCGCCGTCGAGATAAATGCCAAAGTCAACTTCTTTGACAACGGTCATCTTATTGTAATCGCCAAGTTTTATCATAATCGAATTGTTTTTTTTCTATATTTCTTCTGGTTCCACAATCTTTCCGTCTACGATGTGGATGGTGCGGTCGGTGATTGACGCCAGGTGTTCGTCATGGGTGACGATGACGAATGTCTGCCCGAACTTGTCGCGCAGGTCGAAGAATAGCTGGTGAAGCTCAGCCTTGTTCTTTGAGTCGAGCGAGCCCGATGGCTCGTCGGCGAACACCACAGCTGGATTGTTCACCAGGGCGCGCGCCACAGCCACACGTTGCTTCTCGCCGCCCGATAGCTCGTTGGGTTTGTGCGAGGCGCGGTCGGAGAGTCCCATAAACTCCAGCAGTTCCTGGGCGCGTTGCTTTGCCTCCTTGGTGTTCTTGCCACCGATATATGCTGGAATCATGATGTTCTCCATAGCTGTGAACTCGGGCAGCAGCTGGTGGAACTGAAACACAAATCCTATATGCTGGTTGCGGAAGTCGCTCAGTTTCTTGGTCGACAGGTTGCCCACGTCGATACCGTCGATACTTATCTCGCCGTTGTCGGGCTTGTCGAGCGTTCCCATTATCTGTAGCAGAGTGGTCTTGCCGGCACCGCTCGGACCGACAATGCTCACCACCTCACCCTTATTGATGTGCAGGTCGATGCCTTTAAGCACCTGCAGTGAGCCAAAACTCTTGGTTATACCCTTAATGTCTATCATCTTAAATTAATTTTTTAATTTCTTCTTTATCCACTTGCCCAGACTCTCGTATGCGCTCTGGTCCTCGGTGTGTTGAGGCTGTGCGAATGTCATTTCGTCCATAGCGTCGCCGTGCTGGTCGGGGAATATAATCATTATATTTTTGCCCGAGAAGTTGCGTTGTATCTCGTCGGGCAATCGTTCGAGTGCGTTTTTGTACGACACGGTGCCCTTGCGTGCTGTGACCACGATGAACAGATGGTCGTCGGATATGGTCGACGCTATCTCGGGCATCTCGGCCCAATGGTTCATCACGGTGTAGGACACTCTCATGTCGGTGTGCCGGTTGCGCACATATTTCTCTATTAGCGGCAATACGTCGTCGCGTCCGTAGAATTCGGTGTGGCATTCCAGATTGGTGCCGAGTCGGCACAAGCGTTCCAGCCAGCGGTAGAATCCTGGCTCAAACTGCGCTCTCGACGGCACAGCCACCTGTATGCGGCGTATGGTGGATAGTGGTTGGCGGAGTCGCGCCATTATTATCTGCGAGTTGAGTCCGTTGAACAGACTTTGGTGGAAGGCTCCCCAGAACTTCTGCGACACCTCCAGATGCATGTGCATTCCGATGAGAATCTCTGTGGCGCGGAATTCCTTGAAGGCGTGGCGTATGCCGTTGGCTATGTTGGCAGCCACGCGCACCTGTGTTTGCATGGCAATGTCGGTGGAGGCGGCATAGCGTGCCATCTGTTCCAGTAGTCGGTTGCCCTGCTCCTGATTTCGCAGCATGTCGTCGTCGTCGTACACCACGTTGAGCCCCACGAGTCCGGTGGTCTTCTTATTGTTGCTCATCATCATAGCGAGGTTCACGAGCCGCTGTGCATACTCGGGATATTTCATCGGTATGAGAATCTTCTCTTCGGTTTGTGTCGTCTCGTTTTCGAGCGGCATCTCCTTGTCGCGCAGGGTTATCTGCTGTGCGGCCTTCTCGGTCACCATGGTCGATATGATGCATGTGAATAGAATCATTATCACCACACCATTGAGCATGTCGTCGTTGACGAGCGGCACTCCTGGTTCCAGCTCTATCCTCATGCCAATCATCACCATGGCAATGGCTCCCGCGGCATGTGCCGACGTGAGTCCGAACATCATGTTGCCCGACGACAGTGGCAGCTTGAACAGCCATCTCGCGAGATAGGCGGCAAGTGCTTTGCCCACTGTGCCGAAGACCACAATCATAAGCACCACCATGACAATGTCGCCTCCCTGAAACAGCATGCGCACATTGATGAGCATTCCCACACCGATGAGGAAATAGGGAATGAAGAGGGCGTTGCCTATGAACTCAATGCGGTTCATTAGCGGCGATACGTGGGGAATGAATCGGTTGAGGATGAGTCCCGAAAGGAATGCTCCGAATATGCCCTCAAGTCCTACAGCCTCACTCAACGCGGCACTCATAAACAGTATCGAAAGCACGAATATGAATTGCATGACGGCGTCGGAGTAGCGGCGCAGAAACCATCGCGTCAGCCGTGGAATCACGAATGCGAGCACTGCACAATAGCCCACAAACTTGCCTGCGAACAGGGTCCAAAACAATACTCCCGTATCGCCTTCGTACGAGGCGACGATGGCAGCGAGCGTCACGAGAGCCATGAGCAGCGATATCATCGACGAGCCAACACTAAGCGTCACGCTTGGTTTTCTTTGCAGTCCATAGCGTCCTACGATAGGGTAGGCAATGAGCGTGTTCGACGCCATGATGCATCCCAATAGTGCCGATGCCAGAGGCGAATAGTGGAGCAGGGTGATGCTTGCCACATAGGTGAGGCTGAGCGGTACGGCAAACGTGAGCAGTCCGAATACTCCAAACCTGCCCTTGTTGCGCTTCACTCCCTCCATGTCCATCTCGAGCGAGGCGAGGAACATGATGTAGTAGAGACCCACCTTGCCGAATAGTTCGAATGAGTCGTCGCGTGCCAATATGTTGAAGCCGTATTTTCCTACGGCTACACCTGCAAGCACCATGCCTATAATGTGCGGAATGCGCAGCTTGCCCATGATGATGGGGGCAAAGAGGATGATGAGCAGCACCACGAAGAATATGAGGGTGGGGTCGGTTATGGGAAAATAGTTGGCTATATTGGTCATAAGGACTTCAATTTGGGTTCATTATCTTTGGGGTGCTACGCCTTGCTGTATGCTGGGCATCATGCAGGCTTGTTGGTATCATTATGCAAAGTTACTGATTTTTGACGAAACAATGAGGTTTTAAATCATACAAACTGAAATGGCATCGTGTAATCGACGCTAATTTTTTATTTAGCTGAACTTTTGCAAGTTCAGAGTATTCAGAAGTTAAAGGAGTTAAGAAGTTAAGCCAAATGTTTTTGTTGCTATAATTAAGTAACAATCCAGAATTATCTTTACATATGTTTGCTTAACTTGAATTGTTCAATTTCTAACGGTCGTTAATTATAGGTGCGTTTAATCGACGTTAATGTTATAAGCTGGTGTTTAAATCTCTTTTTACTGATGCAAATATTGTATTGATGGTAAAAAGTTGTGACAAATGAAACTTTGAAAATAGAGTTTTTGAATGGGGAATTTGATGGTTCTTTAGGCTTACATTTCTGTTTTGCAGTTCATAAACTTCCAGCTAATCCTCAGTTAAGTTCCTTTGGCACTCCAAGTGTAGCTCTTTTGCACCGCTGTTATTATCCTTTTGCAGTGCTAAAGGATAATAACAGCGATGCTAAAGGAATCCTTTAGCATTAGCAGGGATATTTATAAAGGTGTTGTTGTTTGCACACTTCCAATCGGTTTTGTTGTAAAGTGCTGGATATGAGAAATATATGTATTGCACGCTCAAAACTCGCAAAAAATCAGCCAATGATTAAACGCTGCGTTTAGCTCGTAGTTTTGAGCGTTTAGAAATGCAAATATAAGATTGTGGATTGTTGTTTCTGGGTGTGCAATACAATACGGATGGATTGTGATGTTTAGCTTGCTGAGTCCGGATGCTTAGTTTGCTGAGTCCGGATGTTTAGCTTGCAGAATGAATGGCAATGGTTTATTTGCTGGGGTATAAAACAAAAAAAATCCCCGCAGTCTCTCCGAAGAGAAGACCACGAGGAAACACCCCTGTGGGCGTTGACGGATTCGAACCGCCGACCCTCTGCTTGTAAGGCAGATGCTCTAAACCAGCTGAGCTAAACGCC
>CAKPZC010000004.1 GCA_934203355.1 uncultured Prevotella sp.
GGAGGCTATGTATGGCTGTGGTCTCAACTTTTTTATAAAACTGGCGTATAATTCGCTTTTTTTATATAAGTTTGCAAAAGATACTAAACCTCAAACAAAAAAACCTTTATTTATGAGACATTCATTTTTTTCGAAAGCATTATTGGCAGTATTGTTAATGATTGTTGTTGTATCCTGTGAAAAACCAGTGCTTGAAGAGGACAATTTCAAGCCCGGCATAGAATCAAACAAAAACGGTCTTGTTAATGTTACGTTTAGCAACTTTGACATGGAGCAAACCGATTTCAGCAATGTAACTTCTGGGCAAAGTCGCTCAGCAACTGCTATTCAAGACTTGTGTGGCAGAATAAGCCTTGCCTTGTTTGACAGTCAAGGGGTGGAGAAAGTGAAGCTCGTAAATCAAAACAAATCAGATAAAGAGTTTGGTAAAATATCGTTGAGTATACCTAAGGGCTCTTATATAGTAGTGGTTATAGCCCACAACGGTGAGGGGAATGCAACAATATCGTCTCCTTCAAAAATTACGTTTAGCAATAATAAAGTGACCGACACTTTCTATTATTATGGTGAACTGATTGTTGATGCAGATAGTAATGTCAGCATAAGTATGAAAAGAGCTGTGGCAATGTTTCGTCTTGTTGTAAAGGACAAAACACCCGAGACCGTTAACAGTATGAAGTTCTATTATACAGGCGGTAGCTCCACCTTCGACGCTTCAACAGGATTTGGATGCGTCAACTCGAAGCAGACCGAGATGCGCTCGGTAGAGAATGCGGCATACTCAAACGAATCAACATATGAAATTTACACATTCCCGCATATGGAGGAGAAGAAACTTAAAATAGAAGTTTCGGCACTCGGAAGTGCTTCGTCGACAGCTTTGTACACCAGAACTTTCAGTAATGTGCCAATTGTGCGCAATCAAATCACGTGCTATACTGGCAACTTCTTTACGGAAGATCCTGGAACAGGACGCAACTTTTTGCTATCAACAACTGATGAATGGACATATGATAATTATGAATACTGATAAATTTTATAAAACAAACAAAAAAACAACGGTGAAGAATAGTCAAGTGTTAGCGAAGCGTTTGTGTTTGACGTTTTGCTTTAGCATTGTGTTTGCTTGCTTATGGGCAGGGGTCAATCCAAAACCTTTTGTCGTGCCTGAGCTTAAGCAGTGGAGTGGGGCAGAAGGTTATTTTAAGCCATCTGGCAAATATATAGTAGTAGGCGGTAGACAGGCTGAGTCTGTGGCAGAATTGTTTGCTAAGGACTATGAGGACTTGTTGGGTGTCAAACTGACTCGCAAGAGTGGTAAGGCGAGTATTGGCGATATAGTGCTTGTATTAAAAAAAGACAAAAGCCTTGGTGGTGAAGACTATCGGCTTGCTATTGGCGACGTTGCTACCTTAACATCCACAAATATTGATGGACTACTGTGGGGAACACGAACCATATTGCAGCTTTCAGAACAAAATCGCCTCAATAACTTTACTTTGCCCAAAGGTTCTACGATAGACTCTCCCGACTATGACTTGCGCGGTTTTATGATAGACTGTGGAAGAAAGTTCATCCCTATGTCATATCTTCGTTCCTTGGTGAAGATGATGTCTTATTACAAGATGAACACTTTGCAGCTTCATCTCAATGATAACGGATTTCTCCAATTTTTCGATGGCGATTGGGCAAAGACGCAGGCCGCCTTTCGCTTGGAGTGTGATACTTATCCAGGACTCACGGCACGTGATGGATTCTATACTAAAGCAGAATTTGTAGAGTTGCAGAAACTTGCCGAACAATATGGCGTGGACATCATCCCAGAGATTGATGTACCCGCCCATTCACTTGCGTTTACACATTACAAGCCAGAGATAGGCTCCAAAGAGTATGGTATGGATCATCTCGATCTCTTCAATCCTGAGACTTATAAGTTTGTCGATGGCCTTTTGAAGGAATATCTTGAAGGAAAAAATCCAGTATTCCGCGGCAAAGTGGTGCATATAGGTACGGACGAATACTCCAACGCGAAGAAGGAAGTTGTGGAAAAATTCCGCTATTTCACCGACCGCTATATTCGCTACGTGGAGTCTTTTGGCAAGCAGGCTGCTGTGTGGGGAGCACTCACTCATGCCAATGGCGACACTAAGGTGAAGTCGGATAATGTGATAATGCACTGCTGGTATAACGGATATGCCGACCCGAAGGAAATGAAGCGTCAGGGGTATAAACTCGTAAGCATTCCTGACGGCCTCTTGTATATAGTTCCGGCTGCCGGCTACTACTATGATTATCTCAATTGTAAGAATCTTTACGACACGTGGACTCCATCTAAAATAGGCAATCAGACATTCGACGAGCACGATCCTGCCATCCTTGGTGGAATGTTTGCTGTATGGAACGACCATACAGGCAATGGTATTAGTGTGAAGGACATCCACGACCGTTTGTTCCCAGCATTGCAAACTTTGTCGACTAAATGCTGGACAGGCACGTCGACTTCATTGCCTTATAGCAAGTTCGACCGCTTGCGCATGAATCTCAGTGAGGCTCCAGCTGTGAATGAGGCAGCCCGATGGGCAAAGGGCAAGAAACTCGTTATCGATAATTTGCGTCCTGGTCAGACCACAGGAGAAAAAGAGGTGGGTTATGGTTATCGGGTTGAATTCACCATCGAAGCTACTGATGAGGCTAAAGGTACGGTATTGTTCACATCCGATAACGCCACATTTTATCTTGCCGACCCAGAGGATGGACATCTTGGATTCGCACGTGAGGGTTATTTGAACAAATTCAACTATAAGATACAGTCAGGCAAGAAAGTGGCAATTGTTATTACAGGTGACAACCGAAAAACCAGTCTTTATGTTGATGGCAAACTGCGTGAGGAACTTGGTCCGCTTACCTTATATGCTATGCAGCAGAAAGACCTCACTACATTCCAAAAGGCAGATGCTTCTGCTTGGCAACCAGTGTTGTATAATCCGTCGGCAAAGATGTATTATCAGCGTACACTTGTGTTTCCATTGCAGAAGGCAGGCAACTTCAAGAGCAAAGTGACTGGATTAAGAGTGACGCAAGAGTAATAATTCAAAAAAACGAGGAATACATCAAAAATAAACACGGTTTATTTTGTGCAGTCTTCTAATTTAGTTAACTTTGCACCAACTTTGATTAAAAAACTAATTTGTTATGGTTAAAATCACATTTCCCGATGGCTCAGTTCGTGAGTACGAACAGGGCGTGACGGGGTTACAAATCGCCGAGAGCATTTCGCCGGCTCTCGCTCGCAACGTTGTATCTTGCGGTGTGAATGGCGAAACAGTGGAGCTTAACCGTCCTATCAATGAGGACGCAACTATCGCCCTGTACAGATTTGAGGACGAGGAGGGTAAGCACACATTCTGGCATACATCTGCACACCTCCTTGCCGAGGCTCTTAAGGAACTTTATCCCGGCATTCAGTTCGGTTTTGGTCCGGCAGTGGAGAATGGTTTCTTCTATGACGTGATGCCCAAGGAAGGCGATGTCATCTCCGAGAACGACTTCCCGAAGATTGAGGCAAAGATGAAGGAACTAGCCAAGAAGAATGAGCCGGTGGTTCGCCGCGAGGTGCCTAAGGCTGAGGCTTTGGCTGAGTTTAATGCCGACGGTCAGACTTACAAGTGCGAGCACATTGAACAGGACCTTGAGGACGGCACTATCTCTACATACACTCAAGGAAACTTCACCGACCTCTGCCGTGGTCCGCACCTCATGAATACCGGTGCAATCAAGGCTGTTAAGATTACAAGTGTTGCAGGTGCTTTCTGGCGTGGCGACGCTAAGCGCGACCAGATGACCCGTATTTATGGTATCTCGTTCCCCAAGAAGAGCATGCTCGATGAGTATCTGCAGATGCTAGAGGAAGCTAAGAAACGCGATCATCGTAAGATTGGTAAGGAGATGGAACTTTTCATGTTCTCTGAGCGTGTAGGAAAAGGTCTTCCTATCTGGTTGGCAAAGGGTACAGATCTTCGTCTTCGTCTTCAGAACCTTCTGCGCAAGCTTCTTAAGCCGTATAACTATCAGGAAGTTATCACTCCTGGAATTGGTGGCAAGAGTCTCTATGTGACATCAGGTCACTATGCTCACTATGGCAAAGATGCTTTCCAGCCTATCCACACTCCAGAGGAGGACGAAGAGTATATGCTCAAGCCAATGAACTGTCCTCACCACTGCGAGATATTCGCTCGTAAGCCACGTTCATATAAGGATTTGCCTTTGCGTATTGCTGAGTTTGGTACTGTATTCCGTTATGAGAAGAGCGGTGAGCTCCACGGTCTTACACGTGTTCGTACTTTCACTCAGGACGACGCTCACATCTTTGTTCGTCCAGATCAGGTAAGGCAGGAATTTGAGAATATCATTGACATCATCCTCAAGGTGTTCAGCATCTTTGGCTTCGAGAACTACGAGGCTCAGATTTCTCTCCACGACCCGAAAGATACAGAAAAATATATTGGTAGCGAGGAGATTTGGGCAGAGTCCGAGAACGCAATACGTGAGGCTTGCCGCGAGAAGGGTCTTGAGGTTCATGAGGAAGTTGGCGAGGCTGCTTTCTATGGTCCTAAGCTCGACTTCATGGTTAAGGACGCTATCGGTCGTCGTTGGCAGCTTGGCACAATCCAGGTTGACTACAACTTGCCGCAGCGTTTCAAGTTGGAGTATACAGCTGAGGATAACTCAAAGCAGACCCCGGTAATGATTCACCGTGCACCATTTGGTTCAATGGAACGTTTCACTGCAGTGCTCATCGAGCATACTGCTGGTCACTTCCCATTGTGGCTTACACCTGACCAGGTGGCTGTCCTTCCTATTTCAGAGAAGTATAACGAGTATGCCAAGGAGGTACAGAAATTCCTCGACAAACAGGGTGTTCGCGCTGTTGTCGACGACCGCAACGAGAAGATTGGTCGTAAGATTCGCGACAACGAGCTGAAGCGAGTGCCTTACATGGTTGTTGTTGGCGAGAAGGAAGCTGCCGAGGGTCTTGTTTCAATGCGTAAGCAGGGCGGTGGCGAGCAGGCTACAATGACTAAGGAAGAGTTTGCTAAGCGCATTAACGACGAGGTGGCTGAGCAGCTCAAGGCAGCAGAAGAGTAATTCTTAAAGTATAAATAAAGAATTGACGGGGATTAGCGACTTTATTGAAAGGTCGTTAATCCCCGTTGATTTATTATACAATTGAGCCCATTTTAAAAATTAAGGCATGTTTTAGATCCTGACTTCGTCATTGCGTCACCCGAAATACGAGTGCTTACAAAAAGTATTATAGTATTACTTGGCAAAGTAATATGTATTAAATGGGCAAGTAATATGTATTAAATGGGCAAGTAATACGTATTAAATGGCAAAGTAATACGTTTCCATTTTTTTTCATCAGCAAGAGTCTTTTTTTAATTTGATTTTGGAATAATAATTCTTCTTTTAGAATTTCCATTTTATCTGCAGGTCCAAGTCGGTTTGGCTTGAAGCATCAATCTCCTGCAACGAACTTGAAATCTTGTCACGGTCGAAGTATTTTGTAGTCCCTATTTTACCTATAATAATAAGGTTGTTTCCGACGTTTCCTTTTAGGAAAAATGCGGCACGCATTCCTTTGCCGTAGAACATAGGAAAGGAGAAAGTATAAAGTGTTCCTCGTTCGTATGTATAAAGACGTGAGTTGTAGTCGTGTGTGTGGAAATAGCCGAAGTTAAATCCAGTGTAAATTTTTCCGAAGTCATAGCTAGCTGTCTGTGACAGCATCCAACCAAAACTGTTTTCCTTATCACGTGTGTTATAGGGAAATGTAGTGTATGCAACGTCGGCTTGAGTCTTGGCTGTAAGTTTATTGTCATTGTATATCAATGCAATTCGTCCGCGATGTTCTTTCTTGTCAATGAGCAACTCATTTTTATTGTAGTTGTTGTCGTTTGGTTTATTAGCTGATTTGTTGTCCACTTGTCTTAGTCGCAATCGATAACGTGCAATTAGTGACATGCATGATGAAATTGAATATGTTGTTTGAAGCATATGATCCCAAGCATGCGACGAGTTAGAGACTCCATAGCGTGCCCATGGATAGTATGCATAGTCGCTGTAGGCAAGAATTGAAACATGAGATAATGGCGACCAGTTGGCTCCGATGTATATTCCGCTTTCGTTTTGTATGTTGCCTCCGTCGCTAAACGAAGAACTGAAAAGTGAATAATACCTGTAACTGTAGAAACGTTGTATGGCTGTCAGTCTGAGCGATGAACTGAATTTAAAGGAGATAGAGTTGAGTGTGGCAATGGCCCCTTTGTTGTTAATAGCAGTCTCTCCGTTAATATTCAGCATATGGCTTAAGTATCCATAGTCAACGCTTGCGTTGTAAAAGTTCTTTCCTGCGGGGTTATATTTTCTGAATATTTGTGAAGTGTTTGGATTCAGAGGCTTGTTGAATGATGTAAAGATGCCACTGACTCCAGCGTGCCAGCCACCGTTGTGCCATTTTAAGTTGGCTCCAGTTGTAGTTTGTGTGGCATTTTGCTTGCGTTGCATTTCACTATCTGTGCGGTGGTAGCCTGTTTTCAGTATAGTTTTTATTGAACCATCTTCATTAAGAGTGGCGTCTATTTTTCGGTATGAGGCAAATGCAGTCAGGTCGAGTGTAGGATTAACAGAAATAGTTGTAGCTACCCCTTGCAGGTAGTATGCATCTGAGCGTGAAGAGTTAGTCGTGATGCTATTGGCAGGGGTTGACATGGTTAGTGACGTCGTCTTTCCGATGTTGAATCCGGTATTCATTGCAAGTCCAAGTCCGAATCTCAGTTTATATTGTCCGGCAACGAGTGTTTTCAGTCTACCAAGATTTCTTATTATGGCATAGTAGGCATAATGGTCGTATCCCATGCTGTTTTTGTTAGAGAAAAAAGGCTCTCCAGCATCTTGTGTGCCAAGTAGTCCTATTTGCAGGTATTGTCCGTATTGGAATTTGTATCTTGTCCAGTGTTTATATTTATAGCCGAGATAACCGTTATAATCGCCTTTGCGGTTATAGAATGGCACTTTTGTTGTTGCCACAATTTCGTTTTTGCCGTATTTCAATATATCATTAATGGATGGGAAACTTCTTTCTCTGTTTTCCTCGCTTATGTAGGTGAAGTTTCTCATAAGTTGCATACGCAATGGGCCCATCGAGCTTATCATTGCAATCTCACCCATGGACCGCAGTGGACGGTAACGGTCGAGATATTCTGTGAGTTGTTCGCGTTGTTCATCGTTAAGGAAAGTCAATCGTTGTATGTCATCGTCTGTAGCCGAATTAAGGTCTATAGGCGACGATTCAAGTTCGCACATTATGTCGTAGAGTTCTTCAAGATTGCCGTTGTCTATATCGTCGTAATCGGTCAATTGTTCGAAAAAACCTTGCCATGTATGCTTGGTTGTTGGCGTTGTCGGCTCTGTTTGTGCTGTGCAGAGTGTTGACAAAGCCAATATAGAGATTATAAGTATTTGTCTTTTCATATAGGTTAGTAGTTTTGTGGATAGTTATAATTTCAATATGTCTTCGTCGTTTAACCCTGTAGCAGTAGCAATTTGATTGGTTGCCATTCCCATACGTTTCAATTGTATGGCAATAGCTATCGCTTTATCTTTAGCCCCTTTCTCCATGCCTTTCTCCATGCCTTTCTCCAAGCCTTTCTCCATGCCTTTCTCCATGCCTTTCTTATGTCCTTCAGCAAATCCCTCGTCATGTCCTTCAGCAAATCCCTCGTCTCGGCTTGTCTCCAGTACACTTCGTTGATAGATTAACGATTCCAGGTGGTGGTTGTAGTCGTTGCGTTCGGTAGAGCTTAGACTGTCGATACGCAGACATTCTCGTGCCTTTCCCAGGCCAGGTGCTGTTGCATCAGGTGATATTTTGCCTGTTTTAAGAAATTCTATCCATTCGTCAAGTGGTGTTGTTGCCACTTTGTCGAAGTCATTGACGCGCAGCACATAGTATTCAGGGAATAAATCGCCGGCTTCTTTGCGTTTAAGCACATTGTTTTCACGCATACCAAAAAATTTCTCGTTCTGTCTTACTGATAGTTTTAGTATATCTTCCTCGTTGTGCAATCCCTTGAAGTCTGTTTTTCCATGATAAACATAGTCGTTGCCTTGGCCGAGTTCGAAATATACAATGTTGATACTATACACTTTGCGCACCTTTTCGTAGTCATCGCCCAACTCAATGTAGTCGGTAATGGCTTTTGATACTCCGTAAAGCATTCTGTGGAAGTAAGACAGTTCGCGGTTGTTTTGTATTTCAATGATTGTCAGTTCGCCTTGGTCGCTTTCGGCAAGCACGTCCACGCGGTTGAACTTGTCTTCCATTGATTCTTGATTCGATTCACTTTCCAAGAACTTTACAATTGTGTATTTACGTCCGAGCAGCGAGGTCATCAACCCCTCAAGCACAGCATGGTTTGCCTTGTTGCGCAGCATGCGTTTCATCGCCCAGTCAAACCGTATGTAGTTGTTATTCATATTATTGCTGATTTATTGGTGAATGTTTTTGCAAACTTACACAAAAAAGATGAATGTACGTTGTTTAAATGAAGTTTTTTTTATTGGCGCATACTCACTCATTGTCGTTTTTACTCTTTGCTTTTTTCTTTCTCCAGAAGAACAAGTCCGACAATCGTGTGAAGTCTTTTTTGACAATGATGCCCAGTCCTTGTGTGTTGAGGCTGTTGCGTGTGAAGTATCTGTCATTTGTCTTGTTGTAGACGTTGATTGCAAGGTTGCCATTGGGGAACAGTAGATACTTCAAGTCGAAATCGCCTATGAAGCTTGTTGTGGCGTTGGCATTGTCGCGATAGCCGAACTGTCCGTTGAACAGTAGTCGGTTGTTGAGCATACTACCCGACAACAGCCCCTCGTATTCAGCATTGTTGAATCCCTCTGCTCCAGTAGATATATTGGCTCCGAAATTCCAGTTGTTGCTGTTCACGACATTGCTCAGCACGCTGTTTATTTGTTGGCTTATTGTTCCACTGAGGAAACTCTGCATGGCAAGTGATGTCTGGCTGTATTGTGGATTTTCCCCACCAGGCGCGTTGTTGTTGCCTTGTGCGTAGAATCTGCCTACGGCTAGCAGGTAAAGCACCTGTTGGTTTTTCTCCTCTTCAGCGTTGAGTAGCGAGTAGACCATTTGCTTCATGTCGTTCGACATTGTCGGCATGTCGAGGTCGAAGTCCACCTTTGGAGCCTCTGGTTTGCCAGTGATGTTCATAAGGCAGTTCACCCTCACATTGTTGTTCGAGAACGACCGTCCGATATTTAGGTCGGCAAGGCTAACACTGTTTAGCACGTATAGAGCCTTCAAGTTTAGTGCCGCTTCGTAGGGGTTACCGCCGAATGCTATCGTTCCACCTTTTTGGAACTGAAAGTCCTTTTTTATAATGTTTTGTATGGTCAGTTTGTATACACCATGATCCACGATATAGTTGCCATAGATGTCGAATGAGCCCTTGTTGAAATAGGTGGCCCTCAGCACTCCGTCGCCGTTCAGCGTTATATAGTCGCCAGTCTTCTCGTCCATGATGAGTTTGATAGTGGCGTCGGGTGTACAGTTGATGAGGAAGTTGAGTCGTATGTCTGTGGCGATATCCATTATATCGTCTTCTTCGTCGTCTCTATTTCCATTATTTATAGAGTCGATTGGCGTGTTGTGTCGCCATGTGATAAAGTCAGACGAACCCAATGCCGACTGGTCGCCCACGTTGTATACGATGATGCTGTTCTTTTCCGGCACGGCATCAATGTCGATAGTCACACTACCACTCTTGCCCTTTATTCCGCAGTCGCCCGTCACATAGGCAGTGCCATAGAAAGTGTTGCCATCGAACGTGTGAGTGTCGTAGGCGAGCAGGTTCTTAGCCTTAATGTTGAGGTCGTACGAGAGGTTGGTTAGGTGTTGGTGATACACGCTACCCGTCATTATTCCGATGTTGCCATTGCGGTCGTATAGAGTGTCTCCCTTGAATTTAATCTCGTCGGGAACAAATGTTATCGAGTCGTTGCGCAGCCAGTATGTTGTGTTGAGCGACGACATGCGCAGGCTACCGTTTACCACCGCTTTGCCAACAAGGTTGATGTTGTTCAGGGGACCTACGACATTCACGTGTCCGTTGATGTCAACATCCACATTGTCCATAAACGAGCCACAGAAACTTTCCATAAACTCAGCACGAGTGTGGTGAGCATCGATGCCGAGGTCTATATAGTTGTGTTTAGGTGAAACATATCCGTTTATGACCGTGCTTCTACCTTCGTCGTCCTTTGCAATGGCGTCGATGTTAATCTGTCCTTCGTTGTTGTCGTAGTCCACGTTGGCAAACAATGTTCCCATGCGTCCGCCTTCAAATTTGAACTTGTTCACCTGCAAGTCAGCTGTAAGCATGGGTTTTTCGCTGAAAGCACCGGCAACAACTGCTTCGCCCGAAGCCATTCCGTAGAACTCCACCGAGTGGAAGTTAACAAGGTTGAGTATGTAGCTTACGTCTATGTCGTTGAGTTTCACGAGCAGCGAATCTGTGTTGTTGTTTGTTGCTGTACCGTTGATGGTTATGAACTGTCCTGCGTGTTTTACGGCGAAGTTGCTCACTTGTAGCCTGTTCTTGCTGTATATTATATTCGACGGCATGATATGCCATGTTGTGTCACCGATTGTAGCGCGCGACTCAAGCACGTCGACATAGGCAGTCGACACGCCTTCATTGTTTTTGGCGAATACAGTGCTGGCGTTGATGACTCCCTTTAGTGGATGTCGTTGGTTGTTGTTGAATTTCAGTGAGGTCTTCAGTCGGTTGTTCGATGCTCCGGCACTGAGGTTCAGTGATAGATATTTGCCATGTTGCGCCATTTTCTTAATGCGTATATCTGCTTTCAATGTGTCGCATGGCGACTCGATGTCAACAATAGCGTCGCGGTAGGCATTGCCATCGTATGTGAATGCAGGCACGTCGCACCAAAGGTTTATTTTCTCTTTTAGATCGTTGATTTCACCATTGATGTTAAGTGGACGACTTATTTCGAGAGGCACACCGAGCAGGTGTTTCATCCATTCTGTGTTGTTTATCGATGCGTTGATAGTGAAGTCGTTTGGCTCCTTTTGTTGTTGAAGCGACAGTCCTGGAATAGTAGGCAATTTGCTTGCTACCATATTGAGCACGCTACGTGCTATAGTGTTGTAGTTGAAATGTCCGCTAATGTCGATTGTTCCGAAGTCGCTGTCTACATCAAGAAAGTGCACACCGTTGACATATCCAGTTCTAACCGATATGCTATCGATAGAGTAGAATGTCTCGGGCGACTGCATGGCAAAATTGCTCACTGTCACTTTGCCGTCGGCATTGTGAGGTGAGTTGCCAGTGATGTCGCATGTAATGTTGGCAGTGAAGTCCGTGTTATGCCATTTATTTGTGAGGTTTAGGTTATTGGGGCCTAACCTTTTAATGTCGGCAGCCACCTTCACTGTGGGCATAGCTCCTATATGGTTGAACGATCCGTCGACCGACAATTGCACATTGGGGTCGTCGATGTTAATCTTGCCATGCAACAACTTGTTGATGTAAGTGGCATCAAGGTTTATGTCCTTATATTTATAGCCGTTGTAGTCGAAGTCGTAGATTCTTCCTTTTGCTGCGATATTATCTTTTCCTGTACCTTTGATGTTGATGTTGGCCGACAGCTGTCCTAATTTATTGTCTGCAATAAGTTGACCGATGTTGAAGTTGCTTGTTTCTACATGTCCTGTCATTTTTTCGGCGTGCTTGTCAAGAGCCAGTTTAATGTTTCCATTTAATGTCTGTATATTGCCGTTGACGGCAATCTCGTATTTGTCGCCTCCGGCGTATCCAGTAATATGAATATCGCCTAGTCGGCTTAATATTTCTGGCGCTTCCTTTTTGGTGAGAACCTTGATATAAGGGTCAAGTGCGTTTTTCCTGATGTCGAGTGTTTTTATGCTTGCCGACCAAGTTTTCTGGGTTTGCCAGTTCTTTAAAGCACCTTTGGCTTTTAACGCAATTCCATTGTCGACAGTAGCGAGTATTAGGTCGCTAATCGTGATTGACGAGCTAGTGCCGTAGAATGACGTTGTGAGCGACAACTGATTTCGTAATTGCGACAATTGTGGCATTAGTCCAGCAAAATCCGATGGTGTGATTTGTTGTGCATCGATGGAACCTTCAAACTGTAGAGTGGGCATATCAATTGTTCCATTCTTTTTGTGGTAGGATGCCTTTATTTGTTTCGACAGAATCAGAGTTGAAGGCATTTCTATTTTGAAATTCTCAATTTTAGCACCATTTGGTCCGTAGATAGCTTGTAGTGAGAGTGATTTCAGTACAATACCGCTACGCTCCTCAAACGCAATGCGTTTCACGCGCACGTTGAGTGAGTCGTCGGTGATACGGTTTACTATTATGTGTGCGCTGATGTTGCGTGCGTCGATGTTGTTAGGCGATAATTTTTTATCTCCGTCAATGTGTGACAATACACGATAGCGAATGTTTCCGTTGCGTATTATCAGCGAGTTTATTTGAAGGTCGAGAGGTTTTTTCTGTTTTGTCGTATCTTTGGATGCGAGTGAGTCTACGACAAACTGGAAGTTTGGTTTAGCCTCAGCTGTTGTCTTATAAAGATTAGCGTTTAGACCAAAAAACTGTGCCGACGTTATTTCAATCTGTCCTTTGGTAAGAGCCATGAGGTCTATTTTTACCGAAATGCGCGACACACGGAGCATTTGCTCCCCTTGCTGGTCCTGCATCATTGAGTCGTCAATGATGAGACGGTTGGCAAATCCCAGATCTATTCTGCCTATGCTCACCTTTGTGCCGAATTTATCGCACAAGGCATTGGCCACACTTTCGCCTATAAACGTCTGTATGAAGGGAATGTGTAGCATTACTATGACGGCTGTATATAGGCCTATCAATGTCCATATAGTTATGTTTATTATACGTTTTAACACGTTGGAAGTCTTATTTTTTGTTTCAAACATGCAAAGATACAATAAAAAAATAAGATTATGATAGTTTTGGATAGGAAACGACTTTGACAATGTTTGTTTTGTAATTATTTTTATTGCAGTTATGTAAAATTATTTGTAAATATAGAAGTTATTCAAAAAAAATATTAACTTTGCAAGATGTAAACTTGTCGCAATATTGAGAGATATGTGGCGGTCTTATATTGGTGAATCAAGATTTAGGTCGAGGCTTACCGATTTTAGCCAGATGATTAACTTGCTTCTGGGTAGAAAAGTTAATTATTTTGACATGATGAATAAAGAATCCTTTTTTGGAAAAAGTGAAAAAACTATAAGCTCTGGAGTTGCGCCCAGTGCCACCTCCAATAAGCCATTCACAATTAACAATAATGAGAATGTACACATTGGGGTGTCCACCAATTGTGCCCATTGGTTTGCTTTGCGTACTACATATGGCAGGGAGAAGAAAGCCTATGACTATTTGGTGGAAAAAGGAGTGACAGCATTTTATCCCACCATCACCGGTTTCCGACTTGTTGATGGCAAGCGCAAGGCTGTTGTCGTGTCTCGCTTGCCAAACATATTTTTTGCCTATGGAACCGAAGAGTTTCTTCAGTCCTTTGTCTACGACAATGTTAATCTGCCGTTTCTTCGTTTCTACTACCGTCAGTTTTCTATTGGCAGGAATAAAGTGAAGAGGGTGCCTATGATAATTCCCAAGCGGCAGATGGACAGTCTTATGATTATATGTGGGGCAGAGGTCGACGACGTGTTTATAGCCGAAGAGGAGATAATGAAATTTCGCAAGGGACAACTGGTGAGGGTCACGTCGGGCGAGTTTGCTGGAGTGATAGGTAGAGTAACGAGGTTCAAGGGGCAACAGCGTGTGGGGTTGTATATAGACGGACTTCTCACTGTTGCCACAGCTTTTGTTCCGAGCAAGTATCTTGAACCAATTGCTGACAACGAAATAAATACGAGCGACAAATGAAACAATTACGAAATACCAGATTGACAGGCATGATGCTGTCGATGGCAGTTGCGTGGCTAACGTCATGTTCTACGCCACAAAATATAACATATTTTCAGGATGCGGCTGTGGTCAACGGCATGGCTTTGCAGGCTGAACAACAGTTAAGGCTACGCCCTGAAGACAAGATAAACATTGTGGTGAACAGTTCCAATCCGCTGCTTGAGCAGCAGTTTACGCTCACCACTGCCAATACGAATCGCACACTTGGCTCGTCGGTGACACCCAAGACTACGGCGGGCTCGGCGACTGGCAATGCTCAGGTTGTCGCATACACCGTCGACGAGCAGGGTACTATCGACTTTCCAGTGCTTGGCAAGATTTCGGTTGGAGGCAAAACTCGCAAGGAAGTGTCGCAGTATATTCAGCAACGCTTGGTGGCACGCGAGCTTGTTAGCGACCCGATTGTGACTGTCGAGTATGTGAATATGGGGGTCAATGTCCTTGGTGAGGTGGGCAAGCCGGGACATATCGACATAACTAAAGACCATTTTACAATTGTCGATGCCCTGTCGTATGCAGGCGATATGACAATCAATGGCGACCGTTGCAATGTGTTTGTGTCTCGCCAGTCAGACGGAGCAAATCTTGTGTATACGATAGATATGACCAACATGCAGTCGGTGCTCAATTCGCCTGCTTATTATCTTCAGCAGAACGACCTCGTGTATGTGTCGCCCAATAACAAGCGCAAGCGCGAGTCAAACGCTACAGGCAACACATTCAATAATCCTTCGGTGTGGATTTCTATAGCCTCGCTGCTGACAACTATAACCGCTCTTATTTTGAAATAATCCATGGATAATAATTATAATGTGGCGCGCAAGTCGTCGGACGATTTCATTACAATCCCCGACCTGTGGCATATGTGTGTTGCCAGTTGGAACTGGTATGTTTTGTCGTTGATATTGTGTGTCTCGTTTGCTTCATACTATCTTGTGAAGTCCACCAAGATGTATTCGCGCGAAATGGCAGTGCTTGTTAAGCAGGATGCTCAGGGCAAGAGTGCAACACAGAATGTTTCCGACAACAGTTTCAACGATATCGGGCTTGTGGCTCAAAACGTGAATGTGCAGAATGTGCAACGTCAGTTCACTTCGCTTGGAGTTCTTTCCGAGGTGGCGCGGCGCGTGCTGCACACCAAGAACGACCGCGAGACTTTGCGTGAGGCGGAACATATAAAGTCGCGTTTAAAGGCTGACATCGAGGGTGACAAGTCGACTGTCATCAGCATGAAATACACCGATAGTAATCCGATTCATGCAGAGCGTGTGCTGTCCGAGATAGTAAAGGTGTATAACGAGAAACTCATTGCTGACAAGAACAAGAGCACGGCGAGCACGTCGCAATTCATCGACGGGCGGTTGCTGCTTTTGGAAAAAGACCTTAATGTTGTTGACGACAGCATATCCAGATTTAAGACACGCAATAAGATTACCGATATTTCGCGTGTCAGTGATATCTATTTGCAACAGCAGAGCCAGTCGGATGCCGAGATAATGCGCATCACGAGCCAGAGAACAATGGCCAAGTATATATACGACTTATTGCGCAGCAAGTCGGCGCACCTGCAACTCCTTCCTACCAATTCCGGCATCAACAACCAGGTGGCTGAGGCTCAAATTACGCAATACAACTCTTTGCTACTGATGTTGAAGAACAACATGACGGCAACGTCCACCCAGAACCCTCTCATTATTAAACAGCAGGCAGAGCTCGACGACATTCGCCGCAACATACTTGCCACTGTTGACAACCAGATAAAGACCATTGACATACAGCTTCAGGCATTGCAGAACTACTATGGCGAGGCAAATTCGAAGATTGTGTCAAATCCAACACAAGCCAAACACCTTGCCAGTGTGGAGCGTGAGCAGAAGGTGAAAGAGGGACTCTATCTTTATCTGCTACAGAAGAAGGAGGAGAACGAGATAAGTATGACCTATTCGTCGATGAACACAGAGATAATAGATATGCCACATGGTAGCGATGCTCCAGTGTCGCCAAATAGGCGTATGGTGATGTTTTCTGCAATTCTTTTTGCGTTGCTTTTGCCAACAGTGGTAATCTTTGTCAGCGAGAGCATGGGCACTACAGTACGCGACAAATACGACATAGCACGCAAGACAACTGTGCCGTTCATTGGTGAGATACCTTATATTGAACGCAACAATTACAAGAATCCATTGCAAAAGTGGATGGCGAGGAAGCGGACTCTGACTATGCGAACCATAGTGGTTGAGGCTGGCAAGCAAGACCCCATAAACGAAGCATTCCGAATGTTGCGCACCGACCTGGAGTTTATGACCTCTAGACCTGGCGACAGGAATGTATATATCGTCACGTCGAGCTATGAAGGATCAGGCAAGACTTTTGTAGCAACAAACCTTGCCGTGTCGCTTTCGATTAGTGGTAAGCGCGTGTTGTTTATTGATGGCGATTTGCGCCATGCCTCGGCATCGAGAGTGTTTGGCAAGGTTCATAAGGGACTGTCCGACTATCTTTCTGAAAATGAGGACGATTTGGTAAACGTTCTGCTTCACGTCGATAAATATCCGACACTCGACATTATAACTGCAGGAACAATTCCCCCAAATCCTACGGAGTTGCTTTCGGGTAGAAGACTAGCACAGATGCTAAAAGAACTGCGTCCTCTCTACGATTTTGTCATCATCGATTGTCCTCCTGCAGAATCGCTTGCCGACACGGGACTTATAGAGCGCAATGCCGACCGAACTTTGTTTGTTATACGTGCAGGAATGTTTGAACGCAAAAAGGTGGAAGACCTTGAAATCGACTCAATTAACGGCAAGTATAAGAATATTGGTATTGTACTCAATGGTACCAAATTCGCTGGCAGATACGGTTATCGCAAGGGCTACCGATATGGCTATCGCAACGGCTATCGTTACGGCTACTACGATGAGAATAGTAAAAAGATAAAAAGGTAGAAAAAGAAATGAGGAGTGCTAACCGTCGCATAGCAAAGAACACGGCATTTATGTATGTGCGTCTTCTCACCACAATGGTGATAGGACTGTATGTGTCGCGTTTGGCGTTGGAGATACTAGGCGTGTCGGACTACGGATTGTTTGCCGTGGTGGGTGGAGTTCTTGCCATGTTTACCTTTATAAGCAACTCATTGGCAAGTGCCACTTCGCGCTTCTTTAATACCGAGATGGGCAAGAAGGATGGCGACGTGAACGCTTCATTCAACATAAACCTGCTGCTGCACGTTTGCCTTGCCCTCATCATTTTTGCCCTTGCCGAGACAATAGGTCTGTGGTATGTATACAACAGGCTCAACGTAGAGTCGGGCAAATTGCAGGATGCAGTCTTTGTCTACCACATAAGCATCATTACGGCTTGTTTGGGTATCGTCAACGGACCCTATCAGAGTCTGTTTGCAGCCCATGAGCGGTTTAAGTTCATGGCTGTCATGGACATAGTAAACTCGCTTGTACGACTGTGCTGCATCCTTATGCTCAGTTTTTATCATGGTGATTATGCCTTGCGTGTCTACAGCATCATCTTCTCGCTCACCACAGTCAATACGTTTGTGGTGTATCATTGGGTGGCTTATCGCAATTGGGTACACATTGTTAAATATAGGTTCATAGGCGGATGGCAACGCTACCGCGAGGTGCTGAGCTTTGGAGGATGGAATGTGCTTGCTACTATGGCTTATATGGTGCGTTCGTCGGGTAGCGACCTGTTGCTTAATAGCTTCTTCGGCACGGCAATGAATGGTGCTTTCGCTATAAGCCGCACGGTAAATCAGAGCATAATGTCGTTTACTGGCAGTTTTGATAGCGCCTCGGCTCCGCAGATAATTCAGTCGTATGCCGCCGGGGATAACGACCGATGCAAATATCTCTGCAACAAGATAGGGCGTATAAACATTCTGATGTTCGAGCTGTTGTGCATTCCGTTGCTCATAGAACTTGACTTTGTGCTTAGGCTTTGGCTTGGCAATGTGCCGGATGGGGCATATATGCTCACCTATCTTAATATAATAGTGGGAGGAATGTCGTTGACATGTGGTGGCATCTACAATCTTATCAATGCCACGGGCCGAATTAAGTGGTTCAAGCTCAACACAAGCGCCTTCTTCATCGCTTGCATCCCAGTTGACTATATATTGTTCGACAAAGGCTTTCCTGCCTACAGCATTTTGCTGCTCTTTCTCTTAGCAGACGTGCTTCAGCGTGGCGTGCAGCTTTATCTTATGCATCGTCTGCTTGGCTTCGACTCTTGGCGATATGCATGCGAGGCTTACGGACGCCCTATGGTTATAAGCATTATAGCAGCCGTAGGTTTCTATCTCCACTCGTTCTTGGATATAGAGAGTGCCCTTGAGAGTATTGCCACTATCGGAGTAACCGCAGTTTTAACTATATTGCTGATTTATGGCATAGGATTGACTGTGGACGAGAGAGCAGCTATAAAAAGAATGTTAATACGCAAGTAAAGAAATAATAGTTACGTTAGGAAAGACTGATATTAAAAATATGCGTGTATTATATATAACACATGTGAGCGCTATGGATGGCGCCAACAGGAGTTTGCTTCAACTGATAGAGGAATTGCGTGCCAATCACAATGTTATTCCACTTGTGGTTTGTCCACGTGAAGCCACTCGCAACGGGCAGTCCATTGCATCGGAATGCAAGGCAAGGGGCATAGAATGCTATGTAGTTCCGTTGGTTAAGTTTAAACTGGCTGTTGGCAAATCTTTCATTGAGAGGTTTAAAATCTTTTTGTCTTTTATTATACGAAACGTTTGCTTGATATTCAAACTTCGAAACGTCAGATTTGACATGGTGCATTCCAATTCGAGTGTGATAGATATGGGAGCTTATGTCTCTATGGCAAGGCGAATTCCTCACGTTTGGCATTTAAGGGAGTTTGGTTATGAGGATTTCCGACTTGTTTCTGTGTTTGGAAAGAGATATGAACGATGGATATATCAGAAATGTACATGTGCGATAGCTATATCGAGAGTTATAGAAAATAAATTCCGACCGTATTTCAATAATCGTATTAGATTGATATATAATGGCATTGTTCCTAAGGATGAGTCATTATTGTCTATACATGATAATAATCAGACAACTTTCTGTTTGACAGGTAGGTTGGAACCCAACAAAAATCAGCTTGAAGCACTTAGAGCGGCTGCTTTGATAAAGAAGCAGACGGAGCGTGACTTTAAATTATTGATAGTTGGACATTGCGGCAATGACTATACTGAAACATTGAAGAAGTTTGTCGCAGATAATGGATTGGAAAATAATGTGGAGTTCTTGGGCTACAGAACAGATGTGCCACAGATCCTTCAGAAATGTGATGTAGGATTGATGTTGTCAACCAACGAGGCTTTTGGACGTGTAACTGTGGAATATATGATGCAAAATCTTGCTGTAATAGCATCAAATACAGGAGCTAACCCCGAGATTATAACGGATGGAGAGACAGGACTTTTGTATGAATTAGGAAATATAGAAAGCTTGGCTGAAAAAATGAAATTGTTGATTGATAACCATTCACTTCTTGAGAGTGTTGCCAAGAAAGGCAAGCAATATGCTTATAGTCACTTTACATCTGTATTGAATTCAAATAAAATATTCAGTTTGTATCAAACTATTTTAAACAGAAAAGACGATTAATGTATGGAAAAACTTAAAATCACAGTTGTTACTGTGTGTTATAATGCAAGTGGAGTTATAGAAAAGACCATGAGGTCGGTACTTAGTCAAACTTATTCCAATATGGAATATGTTATTGTGGATGGTGCTTCCAAAGACAATACATTGGACATAATAAATAAGGTAAGCGCAGAATATCCTCAAGCCAACATAGTAATTAAGTCGGAACCAGACCGTGGCATTTATGATGCTATGAACAAAGGCATAGGCCTTGCTACGGGCGATTGGATAAACTTCATGAATGCAGGCGACCTGTTTGTGAGTGCAGACACTTTGGCAAAAGTTTTTTCGAGCAAGGAGTTTGATGAAAAAGTGGCTGTTATCTGTGGCGACTTCATTATGAAATATAAATGGGGACGCGTCTACAAGAAGGGAATGGATAAGGGTGTCTTCCGCTTTTGCCATCAAGCTGAGTTTGTACGCACAGATTGTCACAGGGCAAACCTATTTGACCTTAGCCATCCGATAGCGGCTGACAGGAAAGTGTTGACAAATATATGCAATAAGGGTTTCAATAAAGAATATGTGGCATGCCCGGTGGCTGTATATATTGCCGACGAAGGAGTTTCGTCGGAGAATAGACTCCGTCTTTACAAGGAAAACTTCAAGGCTATAGGCGAGAATAAGGGTCTCAGCTATTTTTATCGATGCTTTTATTTGTGGATATGCACGATTTTATACCGCATATTGCCCAAAGAAATGCTGTATTGGTGGTGGAGGCGAAACGCCCGTAAGAGAAATGAACTGATAAATGATTAAAAATGAGACAGATATGAAAGTATCAGTTGTAATTCCTTTATATAATGCAGAGCCTTTTATTGGCAGATGCTTGGACTCTATCCTTAATCAGACACACAGGGATATTGAGATAATCTTGGTGGATGATGTAAGCAAAGACGCTTCGTTGTCTATAGCGGAGGATTATCAGAAAAAATATTCGTCGATAAAGATAATAAAACATCCTACAAACAAAGGCTCAATGATAAGCCGTAAGGACGGTTATATGGCAGCAACTGGAGAATGCTTGATGTTTGTTGATTCCGACGATGCCTTGCCATTAGATGCTGTAGAGAAACTTGTGAGCAAACAGGTTGAGACAAATGCAGATATTGTCTTGGGAAATGCTGTAAAAATATATGTGAATGGACGCAGGGAACGTCTTGTCGACAATGTGAGGGCAAATGCCAAGAAATTGGATTTTCTGAAAGCGTTGTTGGATGAAAAGGCAAGGCGTTGTCTGTGGGGAAGATTATACCGTACAAGTCTGTTTCATGATTATCAGCTAAAAAATTTGGATAATATGACAATATATGAAGATGCTTGCCTTTTATATCAAGTTGCCGTAAAAGCAGAGATAATAGAGCCTGTCGATGCTTACGTGTATGATTATTATGAGAACAAGACATCCGTTACCCAGCGCGTTTATGGAGAGAAACAAATAGAGAGTATAATCATCGCAAATATAATAATATTCGAGGTATGCAAGCTTTACACTCAGATTTCGTATGAGTTGCATCATCGTGTTGCCAAGACAGTTTTCGCACTATATAGCGAGGATATTCCGATTAAAGAGGTTAAGAAACTCTTGAAAAAGCATGGAATGCAAAAGTATGGAGAATTAGCGACTGCTTGTAAATATCTTAAACTGTCAGACTTGTGGTTTTTCCTTAAACGGTTTGTCTATGTCAGAACAAAATTGAGCAAATAACAATAATATATATAATCAGTTTTATAGCATCTTATGATTTCGTCGAAAGGAGTGCTTACAATAGGACCAGAGTTTACTCCGCCAAAGGGTGGGGTGGCTCAGTGTATTGCTACGTATAAACAAGCCGTATTCTCAGATTTTAGGTTTTTGGCCAACTCATGTGAAGGAGGTTTTTTAAAGAAGTCATGCAAGGCGTTGTCTTCATTGGCTAAACTCCATTGGATATTGGCTACAAACAGCGAAATAAAAATAGTGCACATCCACACAGCTTCATACAATAGTTTCAAGCGTTCGTCGTGGTTTGTGAAGGCAGCCAAGCGTATGGGGCGAAAAGTTGTTATCCATATACATGGTGGTGGGTTTAGGGAGTATTATGACAAGGAGAAATATTCTATTCAGCCTATCATCGACCAATGCGATGCCCTTATAACCCTGTCTCCTCGGTGGAAGGCGTTTTTCGAGAGAGTAGTACACCACAAAAATGTTCATATAGTGCCAAATGTTATCGCTAATCCAATAGTAAAGAATGTTGCCAAAACCGACGTGTTCCATTTGCTGTATATGGGGCATATTACCAAAGCCAAAGGCATATTCGACCTTGTTGAGATGCTTGCAGAACATAAGGACGAATATTGTGGCAAACTAATCCTTGATATTGGTGGCGGAATGTATGAAGAGGAAAAACTGACGCGTTTTATTTCTGACAACAAGATGGAGGAAATAGTTCGTTTTCACGGATGGTTGTCGGGAGAAGGCAAAACTGATGTTTTTAATATTGCCGACGCTTATATCTTACCTTCCTATACAGAGGGCGTGCCAATTTCTATACTTGAAGCTGAATCGTATGGCCTGCCTGTGCTCTCGACCACAGTTGGTGGTATTCCCGAAATTGTGATTGATGGTGAGAATGGATTATTGTTTGCACCTGGCAACAAGCAGCAAATGAAGATAGTTATCGATGCCTTGATGCAGGACGCAGAACTTAGGGCTGTGATGGCTGAATGTTCAAAGGAAATAAGTATGAAAAACTTACCTCAATTTGTCGAACAGAGCCTTCTTGAGGTGTATAAAAGTATATGATTTTGTTATGGGAATTGCCGACTTTATAAAAACGAAACTTCCGTATTGGCCCAACTGGTTTAATTGTCTTCTCTTACGACTTAATGTGTTGGGAAGTTTGGTTTATGGGAGAACTTATAATAAGATATTAAGGAATATAGACAAAGGTGATCCAGAAAAGAAACTACTCGACATCGTGAACTTTGCAATCAGCAATGTACCATATTACAGAAAGAAATATGGAACGTTGCAGATTCAAAGTCTCTCTGATTTTGAGCAAAAGATAGAGTTCATCGACAAGGAAGAGGTGATGGCTCACTGGGATGATTTTCTTGTCGACAATATAGATTGGTCAAAAGCTCATACCGGCACAACTGGTGGAACGAGCGGAAAACCATTGAAGTTGGTTGAGCCGCTCAACCGCTATGCCCATTCGCTGGCTTTCACGCATAAGCAGTGGATGTGGTTTGGATGGAGGTATGACGCGCGTGGTGTATTCCGCAATCATCATATACCAGAAGACCGCGATTTTATTATAAGCCCCATTCTGAAAGAGGTTATTTTTGATCCGTTTCGTATGGATGCTTCTTATGCTTTAAGGTGTTGGAAAGCGTTGAAGAAATACCGCATACGTTTTGTTCACGCCTATCCCTCGTCGTTCTATCAGTTCTGTAAATTATGCGTACATCAAGGATTGAATCTCGATTTCATTAAAGTGGCGTTTCTCGCAAGTGAAGGTGTCACTGAGGAACAGCGGGTGTTTTTTGAAGAGACGGGAATAGCCATATATTCCTTCTATGGTCATAGCGAGAAACTTATTCTTGCGGGCAACAGTCCTGAAAGTCCTCTCTACTGCATAGAAGAAAACTATGGCTATTGCGAGCTGGTTGACAACGAGGGCAGCGTGATCAAAGACAATGGTGTTACAGGAGAAATGGTTGGAACTACATTTTGCAATAAACTCTTTCCGTTAATTCGTTATAAGACTGGTGATTACAGCAGATACGCTCATTGTACAAACACAAAATATGGTGTCAGATGTCTTGATGGAGTACAGGGCAGATGGGACAGAAGTTTGATATACAAAGCCGACGGCACCTATGTAAACACTGCAACGCTTAACCTGCATAGCCATCTATATAGCCATATCGACGGTCTGCAATACATTCAAGAAGAGGTTGGACGGTTGATAGTGTGCATTATAAAAAATGAGAGATACACCTCTGCCGACGAACAATCTATAGTGAATCACTATGCCAAGGCTATGGGTGGCAAGGAAGCAGTGGAGATAAGATATGTTGACAAATTGATATTCCAGACTAACGGCAAGTTCCTTCAGCTGGTCAGTAAAATACAAAAATAGAATATATATGAAGTCTCTAATAGACAGTATAATAAGGCTCAAATCATATTGTGAGGCCGAGGATTATAAGGGTTGGGATCCCTACGACGGTTTGAAGTCAAGGGTGGCAAATGCGTTTCTGCCTCTTAAATATTCGGCTCTTCTGCGACTCTGTATCATTCAGGGTTTTAAGCGTTGTCCAGTGAATTTGCGAAGAATAGCCATGGTTCCAAAGGAGCACAACGCCAAGGGTATAGGACTTTTTCTTCAAGGCTATTGCAATCTCTATAAAGCGATAGAGAAGAAAAGGGCGTCATTAAAAGAGCTTGGTACAAAGGATGAGGTGTTAAATAAGATAAGATATACAGCCGATTTACTCATTGAAATGCGGTCGGACAAAATGTTTCCAGGTAAGTATCATGGTGCTTGTTGGGGATATAACTTCGATTGGCAGGCTCGCCGTCTGTTTCTCTTTCCTGCTCATACGCCAACGGTGGTAGCTACCAATTTCTGTGCTACAGCATTAATGGAGGCATACGAGATTACTGGCGACAAGCGATACTTGGATGTGGCTCTGAGTGCAGCGAAGTTTGTTGTTGACGACCTTCACCGTTCTGAGTATAAGGACGGTTTCCTCTTCTCCTATAGCAAGCTTCCTGGCAATGATACAGTGTTTAATGCTTCAATCCTTGGCTCCCGTTTATTGAGCTATTGCTATAAATATACTGGTAATGAGGAATATAAACAACTCGCTCGCAAGAGTATTGTCGCTAGTTGTGCTGGACAGGAGAAAGACGGGGCTTGGCGATATGGAATGTTGCCTGTGCAGAAATGGAGAGATTCTTTTCATACGGGCTACAATCTCGACGGACTGATAGCCTATCAGGAGAACACCGGCGACCACTCTTTCGACGAGTATATTGCTAAAGGTTTTGATTATTACATAAACCATTTTTTCCAGCACGACGGCACTCCCATGTATTACGATAACCAGACTTATCCTATTGACATTCATTGCCCTGGGCAACTGTTTGTTACTTTGTCGCGTTTGCACAAATTCGCCGAATATCGCCAAACGGCTGCCAAGGTATTGCAATGGACTGTCGATAACATGCAATCACCCAATGGCTATTTCTATTATCAGCTAAAGCCAGGTATAAGTTCTAGAATTTCGTATATGCGTTGGAGCAATGCTTTTATGTTCTGTGCCCTAAGTTATTACTTGCTTGAAGAATAGTTTGTACCATGCCCATTAAGCTAAAACGTTATATATTATTGTTCATTCCCTTCTTCATGTTGCTTTATTCTGAGAATATAAATATTGGAGGCGGCATGAAGATATCCCAACTTTGGAAAATGCCATTGTTGGCATACCTTATATATTATGTGTTCCAATACAGGCGTAAATCATCGCCCGATTGGACACAGATGTATTATTGGCTATCGCTGAAGCATTTGATAAATGGCGAGATGTGCAAAAGCCTTGTTAGTAACATACAGGATGGACTCACTTTCTTGTTCCTGCCTTTGTCCTACAATTATTTTCAGAATACGCTCAAGACAATATCACTACAAAAATGTCTTCTCTGTGTATGCCAATACTTTATTCTTACCAATATCCCATTTCTTTTCTTCGGTATGGAGAGTAATCGGGAGGGAATAGACTACGGAGGTTTCAAATGTTTCACTGGTATTTTCCAGAACCAACACGCCATGTCGGTCATAATGGCTATATGTATTATGGTTGTACTGTATAATTTTAAGTCGGGAACTTTCAAGGATTGGAAAGTTAAACTCTATAATATCTTCCTGTTGGCACTTGGCGTATACGCCATGTATCTTGGCTTTGCGAGAACTGGTTGGGTGATGTGTGTGATAGGTATATGCATATTGTTCTTCCCCAAGGATTTGCAGGCACGACAATGGATGCGTATAGCCTCGTTGTGTGTTGTCCTTGGAGGTGTGTTTGCTTATATGATGGTTTCTAACAAAGCGTTCCACGACCGCATTCTCGACATCAATTCAGCCACAGGCAAGAAGAAAGAAATGGGTTCTGGACGTGGCACACTTATCGCGAATGCCATAGAACTATACACTTCGGGCAATTATTTCGAGCTTGCCTTTGGCTATTCAATGGTAGGTCTTAAAGAATATGAGCGCCAGAAAATCGGTAAACCCCTGTTTGCCCACAACGGCTTTGTTACGTTGTTGGCCACCGACGGAGCCATAGGCTTGTTGATGGAGGTGTTGGCAATGTTGCTGTTGCTGCGTTTCATTCATCGCCGAAAGAATTGCCCCACCTATAGATTGGCAGCTGCGTCATGGGTTATGAATCTTTCATTTCAGTTGACTCAAGGCGGTCATATATTCCATTACGACTTGTTGTATGCCATGATTTATTGCCTTTTGCAGTTTGAATATGTCGATGATACGGCAGCCACTGACCAATCGACCGCAATCGGTCAGTCGGCTGTAATATGATACAATAATTATATGCATGATACTTGATAATATCATTAAAAATGTGTAATTTTGCAAAAAATGATTAGAGAGGATTTTTAAACCGTAAATCTATGGACAAGATAAATATTCGAGGGGTGGAGTTGTTCCCATTTTCGTCAAGAAATCAACTTGCCGATTACGTATGCTCCCATCCTGGTATTCTCGTAGCTATTAATGCAGAAAAAATAATAAACTCAACCGAGCAGACACGCAATATAATCAACCGCAACATTGGTTATTGCGATGGCGCAGGTCCACAGATGGCTTTGCGTCGCATGGGTTATCCCGACGCTATAAAAGTGGCGGGATGTGAGTTGTGGCTGTCGCTAATTGAGCGATTTTATAAAGAAAAAACATTTTATCTTATAGGAGCCAAGCAGCCTGTCATCGACGAGACAGTGAGGAAACTCCATACTAAGTTTCCTGGCATTAACATCGTGGGCTATCGCAACGGCTATATAACAACCAGTGAGGAGAAGGCGGCGGTGATAGCCGATGTCGTGGCGAAAAAGCCCGATGTGGTGTTTGTTGCTATGGGGTCTCCAAAACAGGAGCTATTTATGGAGGAAATGCTGCGCCAGCACAAGGCTATATATCAAGGCTTGGGGGGAAGTTTCGATGTGTATACGGGTCGTGTGAAACGCGCGCCTCAATGGTGGATCGACCATCGTGTGGAGTGGCTCTACCGACTTGTCAATCAGCCCAGCCGCATTAAGCGCCAAGCCAAGCTTGTGAAGTTTGCTTGGTGGATTGCCACTAATAAATTCTCAAAAACAGATAGTGTTATTAATGAAAAGTACAAATAAATTAAGAGTTAATATATGGTTAATGTAATAGGATTAGGCTACATTGGATTGCCTACAGCTCTAATGCTTGCTTCGCATGGGGTAGAAGTTGTAGGCACCGACTACAACAAGCAGTTGGTCGACTCTTTGAATGCGGGTATTCCTACGTTCAAGGAAGACGCGCTTGATGAACTGTTCAAGAGTGCCGTCAACGCTGGAATCAAGTTCACTAACGAGTATCAGTCGACCGATGTCTATATTGTCGCTGTGCCCACACCCTACGACAAATTCTCAAAGAAGGTGGATGCCTGCTACATAAAGTCGGCTGTCAGTCAAGTATTGGACGTGTGTAATCCAGGTGCAACGATAATCGTTGAATCTACCGTTAGCCCGGGTACTATCGACCGCGAGATTCGCCCACTGATTGCCAGCCGTGGCTTGGTTGCAGGTAGCGACATACATCTTGTGCATGCTCCTGAGCGCATATTGCCTGGCAATATGATATATGAGCTTGTGAACAACAACCGTACAATCGGTGCCGACGAGCCCGAGGTGGCTGAGCGTGTGCGCGACATCTATGCTTCTTTCTGCAAGGGCGAGATAGTGCTCACCGATATTCGCACAGCCGAGATGACAAAAGTTGTGGAGAACACATTCCGTGCTGTCAATATAGCATTTGCTAATGAACTCTCGCGTATATGTCGTCACGACAACATGGATGTCTACGAGATAATACGCATTTGCAATAAGCATCCGCGTGTGAATATTATGAATCCTGGTCCCGGTGTGGGAGGACATTGCATATCGGTAGATCCTTGGTTTCTGGTAGGCGATTATCCTCAACTGACAAGGGTGATAGGCGAGAGTATGAAGGTGAACGACTCGCAGCCCGACTTTGTACTTGAGCGTCTACAGACAATAATGCGCGAGAACAACGTAAAGGACGCGAGTCGTGTGGGGTTATATGGAATTACCTATAAGGAGAATGTCGACGACTACCGCGACTCGCCGACATTGCAGTTGCTTGAGTCGCAGGCTCGTCATCTTGCTTCACCGCTCAAGTGCTACGACCCGTTCCTTGAGACAGTGCAACTGGTGGAAAGCCAGTATTCCGACTTTGACGAGTTCCTCTCTTCTGTCGACATTGTGGTGGTAATGGTGAAGCACGACCATATAATCAACAATTGGGACTGTCTGAAGGATAAAATCGTCCTCGACTGCCATAACATTTGTCCATTGCCTAATACCTATCGCTTATGAAGAAGGTGATGCTTGTCTTTGGCACAAGACCAGAGGCCATAAAAATGGCTCCGCTTGTGAAAGCCTTCGAGGACGACATGTGTCATTTCTCCACTATCGTGTGCGTGACCGGACAGCATAGGGATATGCTTGACCAAGAACTGAAGATTTTCGGCATTAAGCCCAAGTACGACCTTGATATAATGCAGCCAGGGCAAGACCTATATGATGTCACAAGCCGAGTGTTGGTCAAGATGCGTGCCGTTCTCGTAAAGGCGCAGCCCGACATTGTACTTGTGCATGGCGATACCACAACCTCCATGGCTGCTGCCTTGGCGGCTTTCTATCAGCACATACCAGTTGGACATGTCGAGGCAGGATTGCGCACATACAACATGTATTCGCCTTGGCCCGAAGAGATGAACCGACAGATGACCTCACGTCTTGCGACATGGCATTTTGCACCAACTGCTTTGAGTCGCGAAAATCTGTTGTCCGAGAACATTAGCGACGACAAAATCTATGTCACTGGCAATACGGTCATCGATGCTCTGCATATGGTAGTGGCGCGTCTTGGTATCAACATCAATGCCAATAGCAACAAGCGGATGGTGCTTGTCACAGGTCATAGGCGCGAGAATCTTGGCATGGGACTGATGAACCTGTGCAAGGCGATAAAAACTCTCGCCGCCAAATATCCTGATGTCGATTTTGTGTATCCTATCCACCCCAACCCCAAGGTGAGGATGGCTGCGATGGAGATATTTGGTGAGGATTATTCGGTGAACCGCATGAGAAATATTAAGCTTATAGAGCCATTGGGTTATGTCGACTTCATAGAGCTTATGGCCAAATCGACGATTGTGCTTACCGACAGTGGTGGCATACAAGAAGAGGCACCTGGACTGGGCAAACCCGTCTTGGTGTTGCGCGACACCACTGAACGTCCTGAGGCGGTTGAGGCAGGAACTGTGAAACTTGTGGGCACCGACTACGACTGTATAGTTGCCGAAACCTCCCTGCTTCTCGACAGTCCAGAGGCTTACAGCCTGATGAGCCACGCAGTGAATCCATATGGCGACGGCAAGGCATGTCAGCGCATTTTAGACGTGTTGAGAAATGAGTAAATTTTTCCGTGTGGGAATGAAGCATAAATTATTGATACTTTTACTGTGCGTCTCGCTTGGCGTAATGGCCGACGACCGTATCGACCCTTTATATGTGCAGTTGTACGCTGGCTTAAACAAGTCTGCCAATGAACATCTGCCCTTGAGCGAGTTCTCTCGCTATCCGTTTTCGTTCGGAATGTTCGCTGGTGTAGGCAGGGAGGTGTCACCTCTGTGGGGATGGCGCGGAGCGTTGCGCTACAACCACAATAAGAGTCGAAATGTTGCAAAATGTGAGTCGGCTGCCACTTGGGGGTGGAACAGTCTCGAATTGTTTGGCGATGCCACTTTCGATATAACCGACGCTATCGGGCGAAAACGTCGCTCGCATGATGCTGACCGTGTGTTCAATCTGAAGGCATTTGCTGGTATTGGCGCAGCCGTCACGTTTGGTTTCGACGATGTGCCGCTCTCTTATACCGAGGAGTATTCGCATAATGGCTCCCTTGTGCCAGCTTTGCGCGTTGGACTTACAGCCACCTGTCAGGTTGCCGACAATTGGCGATTGGGCATCGAACTCAGTCAGACGGCATTTGCCGACAATTTCAATGGGGTTGTTTCGTCAACTCCAATTGATACGCGTTCCAATCTGAAGGTGGGTGTGGCTTATCTGTTTGGTGATAAACGACGCGGTGTAGTAGCTCGCGAGCCAGTGGTGCTCGATCGCAGGCTTCGTATTGTTCCTGCCTTGCCCTTTGTCTTGCCAAAGCGCGAGGTTTCCAAACAGCGCAAAGTGTCGGGTAGGGCTTTTCTCGATTTCCCTGTCAACGAGACTGCTATTTACAAGAACTATCGCCGCAACCCGCAGGAGTTGCGGCGCATATGCAATACCATCGACAGCGCACTCTTCGACAATACAATACGTGTCACATCCATCTCGCTCCATGGCTATGCCTCGCCCGAGAGTTCGTATGCCAATAATACTCGTCTAGCTAAAGGGCGCACAGCTGCGCTTATGGAGTTCTTACAGCATAGGTATCACATTTCTGCCTCGCTTTTTCATAACGAATCTACTCCTGAGGATTGGCATAATCTGCGTGAGTTCATAGCCACCGACGGACGTCGTCGCATAAAGGGCGACATCTGGTATGAGAGTGGCTCAGTGCTCGACACCCCCGAGGCGCCTGCGTGTGTGGTCGACAACCGCGAGGAGTTGCTACGTGTTGTTGACCTTGACATCGATGCCGATGAGAAGGAGCTGATGCTGCAGCGTGTTGCAGGTGGCGAACCTTACAAATGGCTGCTCAAGAATGTTTACCCTGGATTGCGCCATACCGACTATGTTATAGAATATGTTGTGCGCGACTACCCTCTGAAGCAGAGCCGCCGCCTCATCTATACCCATCCCGAGGCTCTTAGTGTGGAGGAAATGTATCGTGTGGCTCAAAGCTACGATGAGGGATCCGACGAATGGTTCGACGCTCTTACTATTGCTGCCAAACAATATCCCGACAATCCTATTGCTAATCTCAACGCGGCATGTGCCTGTGTGAGGGCAAGGCGACTGACCGATGCGCGGCGTTTTCTTCTCAATGCGGGCGACACAAAACAGGCGCAGTATCTGGCTGACATAATAAAAGCAATGGAGGGAAGTGTGAGTTGGCGACTTGAAAACGGAAGATTGATTATTGATAAGGATTTTAGGTAAGAAGTATCAATTAATGATGAATAACAGATATATAGCTTTTTCCATGACTTTCGTTGCGCTGGTCATGGCGTTGGTGGGGTGCTCGTCTGAGCAGCTTACCGAATATGAACGCACAAAAGCTGCTTTTCTCGATAGCCTGGGTGGCAATGTCAGTTCGATGCAGATGTGGCGCACAGCGGTGCGGCTGAATGTGAGTGTTGCAGCCGACTCTACTGCTTGCCTATGGCTTGTGTCGGCTGAGGATAATGGAACGCTTTACGACTTCCGCAGTGTCGAAGCCGACACCGTTGTGACTATGGTGGCTCCTCAGGGCAAGGGTAACAAGGTGTATATTGTAGGTATTTGTGGTAATGTTAAGCGAGTGGCTGCTGTGGCACTTACGGGAAAGCCCGAGGAGTCGGTGACGGTCGACTTCTCTGCCACTCATATCACAGCTCCTCTTCATTCAGAGCAAGTTGTCGCAGACCCCGTTGTTACTAAACTTTCTAAAGCGTATGGTGTGAACAGCACTCTCTATGGCAACAGTGTTCTTGGCGACTCCCGCTATTATCAGCTCACCGACGAGCAGAGATACGAGGGATTCCATATGCTCAAGAACTACTATATAGAATATGTGAGCGCCAAGAATCTTGGACTTAACTGCAATTATGAGTTTGAGTCGAATGGTGACTTCGATATCACCTGGTATGCTGGAAATTGCATGTCACATACTCCTCACGTCTTTGGCTATTACTACCATTCGCCTGGAACCTACGACGATATTCGCTATGTCGATATATCCGAGGCAGAAATCTACGACTATATCGACGGTAAGGCCAAGGTGCAGTATATGGTAAATCAGAATGCCGCCGAAAGATATGGTATTGTAGCCAACCAATGGTATGATGCCAATTTCGACATGGGTGACGTCTTCAATGACCCGCATCCAAGCTTGGGCGCACGTGCTGGCGACAATGCCTACAACACAATGGCTGTCTACAATCGCTACGATGCCGACATTACTGCTATTAGGGGTGTGTCGTTTACTATAAAGGTGCCAAAGGGTATGCGTGCAGGGGTCTATTATCGCATCGAGGATGTGGCTTTGCCCGAGCAATACGACCGTCTGAAGCAGTTGGGCGTAGTGCCCTATACTTCGAGGGACAAGTTTAAGGCAACGAACTTCTCGTGCGAGGCTATGAACATGAATATGAAGGGGTCATACAGGAGTTGTGTTGTGGAGAGTGAGCATTCCTATTGGCTCGGTATGGAGAACGACTACACGGGTGGCGACCTCGACTGCAACGACGTTATCTTCCACATCAGTAGCAAACTGCCTATTTATATGCCCGACATCGTGGTGCCCGACGTGCAACCCACAGTACACGTGGGTGACATGATGCCGTGGACGTTGGCTTTTGAGGACGTACATCGCAATCCCGACTTCGACTTCAACGATGCAGTGTTGAAGCTCATTCCCGACTTCGATAATCAATTGTGTCGTGTGATGCTCATGGCGGCAGGTTCCTCCGAACGCATGTATTTACACTACGATGGACCTGATGGCGACCAGAATCTTGGGGAGATTCACGAGTTGCTTGGCGGCAATGCTCGCCAGACAATCAACACATCTTCGTCGGTTGCTGTCGCTCCATTTGCCGATCTTGGTTCTGTGGCGTGGCCTAAGACCTACGACATGCAGCGCGACGCGAGTCGCTTCTATATAGAGGTGAAACGTGGCTCGTGCCACGATTGTTCCGACATACTACAGTTGCCCGATGCCCCCTCGTCGTTGCCTCAGGCTGTGCTTGTGGCTGGCGAATGGAAATGGCCCATGGAGGAAGTGGGCATAACTACTGCCTACAGCATGTTTGCTGGTTGGAGCATGGATGTCACCAATACGGCTTGCTGGAATTGGTATTCCAACCCTAAGACGAATACATGCGTGAATTATTAATCGTTTAATCAGCTTTTTTAAAATTATAAAAACCAAGGCGTATAGATATGGAAACATTCAATGAGGTTATTTCTGCCAATCAACTTGTGTTGGTGGATTTCTTTGCCACATGGTGCCAGCCGTGCCAGATGATGCACCCGATACTCGAACAGCTTAAAGCCTCTGTAGGCGATAAGCTCCGCATCATAAAGGTGGATGTCGACAGGCATAACGACGTGGCAGCGCAATGGCGCATACAGTCGGTGCCTACACTTATGCTTTTCCGTAATGGCGAGGTGCTCTACCGTAACAGTGGAGTGATGGACAAGGCAGAGCTGATGGCATTGCTCGACCCGTTCATGTAGCACTTGTCAGAAATTCGAGTATTGCACTCAATAAAATGACTGAATGAAACAAACATTCAAGATATTCCTCCGGGCTGCGTGAAAGAGTTTAAGGTGTATATGTATTAGTTCAAATATCGTAAGTTATAGGAGTCCTTGCCGCTTGCTTGCAAGAACTCCTTTAACTTTTTATAGACAAAATGTTCAGCGTTCTTTTGTCTCATACTGACTTTATCTCTCGAAATGCGGGATGAGCCATAAATTTTTATTGCATCTATCATGTTCTGCTTTTGTTGTTGTTTTGCAATGTAGGTTTTACATTCTTGACCTTTTATCGGCTGTCAATAGCAGTTCTTCTTTTGTAAAAAGCAAAATGGAAATAATAAAACGCAATAGAAAGATAATAAATAAAGTTTTTGTTATCGTTATCCACAAATTTTTGTTAATTTTGTAGGCAACTTCCGAGGCGTTGCATGAAGCGAATGCGTGTAATGTCCCCGAAGACAAGAAAAATCTTATTATTTTTATATATATTTATGGCAAATGTAATTAAGTTACGTAAGGGTTTGGACATCAACCTTAAGGGAAAAGCTGCCGAGCAGAAATTCCCGGTGAAGGTAGCTGCCCAGTATGCCCTTGTACCTGACGACTTTGTAGGCATGACCCCGAAGGTGGTAGTCCGCGAGGGCGACCATGTGAAGGCGGGCGACGCTCTGTTTGTCAACAAGAAGCAGAACGACGTTAAGTTCGCATCGCCCGTGAGTGGAGTAGTGCAGGCAGTTGTCAGAGGCGACCGCCGCAAGGTGTTGCGCGTTGTCGTAGAGGCTGACAAGGATCAGCAGTATGTTGACTTCGGTCAGAAACAGGTGGCTTCGCTCGATGGCGACGCTGTGGTTAAGGCTCTTCTTGAGGCAGGTTTGTTCGGCTACATCAACCAGTTGCCCTACGCTGTGTCTACCACTCCCGACCAGAAGCCTCGCGCTATCTTTGTGAGCGCATTGCGCGACATGCCCCTCGCAGGCAATTTCGAGTTTGAACTTCAGGGCAACGAGAAGGACTTCCAGACTGGTCTCACGGCTCTATCGAAGATTGCTAAGACCTATCTCGGCATCGGAGCACAGCAGACAAGCTCTGCTTTGACCTCAGCCAAGGATGTTGAGGTGAACGTGTTCGACGGTCCGTGTCCTGCGGGCAACGTTGGCGTTCAGGTTAACAACATCGCTCCAGTGAACAAGGGCGAGGTGGTTTGGACAGTCGACCCGACAACAGTCATCTTCTTCGGAAGACTGTTCAATACGGGCAAGGTAGACCTCCGTCGTCTTGTGGCAGTTGCAGGTAGCGAAATCAACAATCCGACTTATGCCGAGGTGCTTGTTGGTCAGCCTATCTCGAGCCTTCTTGAGGGCAAGCTCGCAAAGAACGACCACGTGCGCATCATCAACGGCAACCCGTTGACAGGCCGCAAGTGCACAGCCGAGGACTTCGTTGGTGGTCACACTTCTGAGATTACCGTAATTCCCGAGGGCGACAATGTCGACGAGATGCTTGGCTGGATACTTCCGCGCACCAACGACTTCTCTGTAAGTCGCAGCTATCTTTCATGGCTCTTCGGCAAGAACAAGGAGTATAGTCTCGATGCACGCGTCAAGGGAGGCGAGCGCCATATGATTATGAGTGGCGAGTACGACAAGGTGCTCCCGATGGACATCTATGGCGAATATCTCATTAAGGCAATCATTGCCGGCGACATCGACCGCATGGAGCAGCTCGGCATTTATGAAGTGGCTCCCGAGGACTTTGCCGTGGCAGAGTTTGTCGACTCCTCAAAGCTCGAGCTCCAGCACATCGTGCGTAAGGGTCTCGACATGCTCCGCAAGGAGAATGCATAACATTTAATTTAATTACAAAGAGAAAAGTATGAATTTTCTAAGAAAATATCTTAACGACATCAAGCCCAACTTCGAGCCTGAGGGAAAGCTCCACGCCTTCCGCAGCTTGTTCGACGGCTTTGAGACTTTCCTGTTTGTACCCAACCAGACTTCAAAGACCGGTGTGAACATTCACGACGCCATCGACTCTAAGCGCATCATGAGCTTTGTGGTGATAGCGTTGCTCCCGGCATTGCTGTTTGGTATGTACAATGTGGGATTCCAGAACTACAAGGCAGCCGGTGCTTTGGCCGACGCTTCGTTCTTCTCAATGTTCATCTACGGAGCATTGCAGGTGCTTCCTAAAATCATCGTCAGCTACGTTGTGGGTCTCGGCATCGAGTTTGCCTGGGCACAGTGGAAGGGCGAGGAGATTCAGGAGGGCTTCCTTGTTTCGGGCATCATCATTCCGTTGATTATCCCTGTAGGCTGTCCGTTGTGGGCACTCGCCATCGCCGTAGCCTTCGCTGTAGTAATCGGCAAGGAGATTTTCGGCGGTACAGGTATGAACATCTTCAACGTGGCTCTTGTGACACGTGCCTTCCTCTTCTTCTCATATCCTACAAAGATGAGTGGCGACGCCGTTTGGGTGGCAAACGACACGATCCTCGGTCTTGGCAACACTCTTCCCGACACATTCACCTGCGCCACACCGCTTGGTGAGATTGCTCAGGGCACAGCCGTCAACAGCAGTCTCTGCGACATGATTACAGGTCTTATACCTGGATCAATCGGCGAGACCAGCGTTATTGCTATCGCCATCGGTGCCGTTATCCTTCTTTGGACAGGTATCGCTTCTTGGCGCACAATGCTCAGCGTGTTTGTTGGTGGTGCTGTAGCTGCCTACATCTTCGAGGCTCTTGGCATGACTCCTATCGCATGGTATGAGCACATCGTGTTGGGTGGCTTCTGCTTTGGTGCTGTGTTTATGGCTACCGACCCTGTGACATCAGCTCGCACACAATGCGGACAGTACTACTACGGTGCCATCATTGGCATCATGGCAGTTATCATTCGCGTTATGAACCCTGGCTATCCAGAGGGCATGATGCTCGCCATCCTCTTCATGAACATGTTCGCTCCGCTCATCGACTACTGTGTAGTGCAGAAGAACATCACCAAGCGAATGAAACGTTTAACCAACAAATAACCATTATCGGAATATGGAAGAAACAAAGAAGAAGGGGCTGAACACCAGTTCAAACTCCTACACAATCATATATTCTGTCGTTATCGTAGTTATCGTTGCGTTCCTGCTTGCCTTCGTGTCTTCTACACTCAAGCCGCAGCAGGACGAGAACGTGGCTCTCGACAAGAAGAAGCAGATTCTCGCAGCTCTCAACATCCGCGACATCGACGGTGCTGAGGCTACAGAACAATATAATAAGGTGGTTACAGCCGACAAGATTATCGACCGCAACGGCGAGGAGGTTGAGGCTGGCAAGCAGGGCGGCACAGAAGCTGGCTTCCTCTGCAACAGCGCTTCTACCAAGGAAGGCAAGCTTGCTCTCTATGTTTGCAATGTCGACGGCGAGACCAAGTATGTCATCCCAGTTTACGGTATGGGTCTTTGGGGCGGCATCAGCGGCTACATTGCCCTGAACGCCGACAAGCAGACCGTATATGGAGCTTACTTCAACCACGAGGGTGAGACCGCAGGTCTTGGTGCCGAAATCAAGGATTCACGCGCTTGGCAGGACCAGTTCAAGGGCAAGCACATCTTTGCCGCAGGCAAGGAAGGCGTGGCTCTCTCGGTAGTGAAGAAGAACGAGGTTAGCGACCCTACAACCCAGTGCGATGCAGTGACAGGCGCAACACTTACTTGTAACGGTGTGAGCGACATGCTCAAGAACGGCCTCGGTGAGTACACAAAATTCTTAACATCTAAATAAGGAGGAGGAACAAGATTATGAGTTTGTTTTCAAAAGAGAATAAGGCTGCATTCACCAATCCTCTGAACCTCGACAACCCTATCCTCGTACAGGTGCTCGGTATCTGCTCGGCTCTCGCCGTGACATCCCAGCTCAAGCCTGCCATCGTGATGGGTCTTGCCGTGACGGTGATTACAGCATTTGCTAACGTGATTATCTCAATCATTCGCAACACCATACCAAACCGTATCCGTATCATCGTGCAGTTGGTGGTTGTTGCTGCTCTCGTGACCATTGTGAGCCAGATATTGAAGGCCTACGTCTATGACGTGAGCGTAGAGCTTTCGGTCTACGTGGGTCTTATCATCACCAACTGTATCCTCATGGGTCGTCTTGAGGCATTCGCCATGCAAAACAAGCCTTGGCCTTCATTCCTCGACGGTGTGGGCAACGGTCTTGGCTATGCCTATATCCTCGTGGCTGTCGGCGGTCTGCGCGAACTCTTCGGTCGTGGCTCATTGCTCGGCTTCCAGCTCATTCCTCAGGGTGTTTACGACGCAGGCTACATCAACAATGGTATGATGACTATGCCCGCCATGGCGCTCATCCTCTTGGGATGCGTAATATGGATTCATAGAGCTTACTTTTATAAAGAAAAATAATGTTGAATGTTGAGTTTTGAATAATTCAAAATTCAAAACTCAAAACTCAAAATTAAACAATGGAACATTTAATAAGCCTTTTCTTCCGGTCCATTTTTGTGGACAACATGATATTCGCCTTCTTCCTCGGCATGTGTTCGTTCCTTGCCGTGTCGAAGAACGTGAAGACATCATTGGGACTGGGTCTTGCCGTGACATTCGTGTTGCTCGTCACTGTGCCTGTCGACTATCTGTTGCAGACAAAGGTGTTGGGTCCCGACTGTCTTATCGAGGGTGTAGACCTTTCCTACCTGAGCTTCATCCTCTTCATTGCCGTTATCGCCGGCATCGTGCAGTTGGTGGAGATGGTTGTCGAGAAGTTCTCTCCGTCGCTCTATGCGGCCCTTGGTATCTTCTTGCCCCTTATCGCCGTTAACTGTGCCATCATGGGTGCTTCGCTCTTCATGCAGCAGCGCATCAATCTCGATCCTTCCAACTCGCAGTACATCGGCAACGTTGTCGACGCTCTTGTTTATGCCCTTGGTAGCGGTATCGGTTGGACCTTGGCCATCGTAGCCATGGGTGCCATCCGCGAGAAGATGCAGTACAGCGATGTGCCAAAGCCTCTTCAGGGTCTCGGCATCACATTCATCACCGTAGGACTCATGGCAATGGCCATGATGTGCTTCTCTGGTCTTAAAATATAATAAGGAGGACTCAACGTTATGAACACATCATTTATATTTGCAAGTATCGGAGTTTTCCTTGTTGTGATACTCCTCTTGGTTGTCATCCTGCTCGTAGCTAAGAAGTTCCTCAGCCCGAGCGGCAATGTCAACATCGAAATCAATGGCGACAAGACCATCAACGTGCCCCAGGGCTCATCGTTGATGACTACACTCAACGAGAACGGCATCTTCTTGCCTTCAGCCTGTGGCGGTAAGGCAAGCTGCGGCCAGTGTAAGGTTCAGGTGCTTGAGGGTGGCGGCGAGATTCTCGACTCCGAGAAGCCTCACTTCACACGCAAGCAGATTAAGGACAACTGGCGTCTGGGATGCCAGTGCAAGGTGAAGTCGGACATGAAGATTAAGGTGCCCGATTCGGTTATGGGCGTTAAGGAATGGGAGTGCGAGGTTATCTCCAACAAGAACGTTTCTTCGTTCATCAAGGAGTTCAAGGTGGCATTGCCTCCGGGCGAGCACATGGACTTCGTTCCTGGCTCTTACGCTCAGATCAAGATTCCTGCATACGACTGCATCGACTACGACAAGGACTTCGACAAGGAGCTCATCGGCGAGGAGTATATCGGCACATGGGAGAAGTTTAATATCCTTTCGCTCAAGGCCCACAACCCCAACCCGACTGTGCGTGCTTACTCAATGGCCAACTATCCCGACGAGGGCGACATCATCACTCTCACCGTGCGTATTGCCACAACTCCGTTCTTGCCACGTCCGCAGGTGGGCTTCCAGAACGTTCCGACTGGTATCGCTTCTTCATACATCTTCTCTTTGAAGCCGGGTGACAAGGTTATGATGTCGGGTCCTTATGGCGACTTCCATCCTAACTTCACTTCGGGCAAGGAGATGATTTGGATTGGTGGTGGTGCTGGTATGGCTCCGCTCCGTGCTCAGATCATGCACATGACAAAGACTCTGCACACACGCGACCGCGAGCTTCACTTCTTCTATGGCGCTCGTGCTCTTGGCGAGGCTTTCTTCCTTGAGGATTTCTGGGAATTGGAGAAGGAGTATCCTAACTTCCACTTCCACCTCTCGCTCGACCGCAAGGACCCCGTTGCCGACGCTCAGGGCGTGAAGTACTACGAGGGATTTGCCGTTAACTGCATACGCGACACCTACTTGAAGGACCACGAGGCTCCTGAGGATTGCGAATACTACCTCTGCGGACCTCCTATGCTCATCAAGACAGTTACCGACTATCTCGACTCGCTCGGCGTAGACCCGGAAAGCATTATGTATGATAATTTCGGATAATTTGAAACCAATCAGTTTTATACAAACAAAAAAAGCCGTTGAGAAATCAGCGGCTTTTTTTTAATACTATATTACTTGCTCATTTAATATATATTACTTTGCCATTTAATATATATTACTTTGCCATTTAATATATATTACTTTGCCATTTAATAACTGTTCTGAATTATCTTTACATATAGTAGGAGGGTATGGCATCCCTGCCATACCCACTAAACCGGCAGGACAATCATGGCAGAGCGAGTATGGCAAGGATGCCGTACCCTCCTACAGATTGTCGCTCATATATAAAGATGATATGAGCCACATACTTATAGTATTATTCTGAATGTTACTTATTTTTTGCTTTAGCATTCTATCCTTTAAAGGCGTTTTTTGCTTATTTAACGTAATTTTTGTTCATGTTTTCATTCTTTTTATTGACTAAAACCCCAAAAAATAGTAACTTTGAGGGCAATTTATGCGAAATTATAGAACCGACACAATTAAGCATTTTAAACATAATAATAAAAATAGAATCTTTTATGAAAAAAAACATCTTTTTAACTACAATTCTCTTATGGCTCATGGCAGCATCTGTTCATGCTGCTGTATGGAGATCTACATGGACAAAGGAAAATATTAAAGAGCACGTTCAGTACATAGACAAATCTGTCAATTGCATCGTAGATGACAATCTATTATATCCACAATTTATCTTCTGTGATGATGATAATAACTTTGAATATTCAATATCAACTGGACGAAACTCAACCACTAATCCTGGTCAGCTTGATGTAGAATATTTTCTATTGGACAAGGTTACACTAAAGCCTAGTATTTCATATATCTTAAAGTTCTATATTACTACCGCTCAGAATTATAGATTTTTGAAAGACGCAAAGGTTCAAGTGCAGCTCAAGAAAGAACCTAAAGCCGATGCCCAGGTGCTTAAAGATTTGGGTAATATTTATCTTAATTATTATCATTATAACTCACCCGAACTAAAACAAATTAAATTCACGTCGGCTCCAACTGAAGGCTATGTCTGTATAAAAATAACAGGATCCCTTATAGGAGAGTCATACAATTGTATTTTCTCTGATTTTTCTATAATAAAAGAAGGTGTAATAGCTCCTGAAATCACAAATCAACCAGAAGTCTCAATAGATATTGACACCGACAATATTCCTACACTCAGTGTTACTGCTACTGGAGATAATATCTCTTACAAGTGGTATCAGAATCAGCAAAAATCTAATTCGTTTTGGGAATATACAGGTGTCTCTACTTCAAATTTCAAGCCAATCTATTCCAGTCCAAATTATCAATATAAGTGTCTTGTGAGCAATGAGGGAGGAGATGATGAGACGAACATTATAACCGTGAATAGTGTCATCGTGCATGGCACAGAATATCCTGAACACTCGGGCGTATATTATGCAGCCGTATCGATGCCTGGAGCATATTCATTAGACGAAAATACCTTTGCCTATAAAGCGGTGTTGAATGAAACGAAAACAGCTTTAAATATTGTGCCCGTCGACAACAAAGATATGTACATTCCTTATGACAATAAGGGGCTAATTTTGCAAAGTAACAAAGAAAGAATTGTGCTGGCGAAGCCCCAAAAAGGATGGAGCTACACAAATTATTACGACAATATGTTGACAAGTGGTAGCTTTTACTCAAAAGGTACAAGCTATGTATTAGGCTTCAAAAATGGGAAAATAGGTATGTATCTTGGCGAGGAAGACGAAGTTCCTTCTCACATCGCAATATTTAACAAGACGCAAGTCTCCAACGTTCTCCCTGATGAGCTTGAGATTAATATTCCTTTAAGATATGTCATAGCTTTCGACAAGAATTGCACGGACGCAACTGGCACAATGAAAGACCAAATACTATATAATGATGGTAAAAGTAAGCTTAACACAAATGGTTTTTCACGCAAAGGGTATATGTTCTTAGGTTGGAGCACTTCGGCTGACGGGAAGGTGGAATATACTGACGGACAGCTTATAGTCGGAGATATACCGTTTGCAGAAACCAGGGTAACTCTTTATGCAAAATGGAAGAAAATAGCAGACTTATTCAATGCAGCAGGCGAATTTGTTATCAATAATAATCAAGATTGGGGATATTTCTGTTTATATGTAAACACAATCGACAAAGGCGTTAATGTTTTGCTCGCTGCTGATATCACCACACCTGTGACAGAAATGGTGGGTACTGAAAATAGACCTTATTCAGGCACCTTCAATGGTGGAGGCCATAAGATTACCGTGAACTATGAAGGTATAACAGATCGTTTTGTTGCTCCATTTAAAGTGACAAATGGTGCCACCATCAAAAACCTAACGGTAGACGGCAATATAAGCACATCAAAAAGTTTTGCTGCTGGTATTATAGCAAGAAACGAATATGAAAAAGCTTTCTTGGAGAAGTGTGTGAGCAAAGTAAACATCGTGTCAGAGTCTGGTGGCTTCTGTTATTACGCCGGACTGGTAGCTTATACTTATGAAACCATGGACATTATCGACTGTGCCTTCACCGGCAGTATAACACAGTCAAAGAACTGCACCGAATCTACCTCTAGTTGTGCTGGATTTGTAGGTTCGGCTAATAAATTAATTTTCATAAATAATTGTTTGCTCACCGCCACATTTGGTATTTCAGATGAGAAATCAAACACGTTCGTACTCAGCTCCAGCAACGATATAATTGTAAGAAATAGCTACTACCTTAACGCTTTGGGCGAGGTGCCTTCTGGTGCTACACAAATAAAGAGCGAAACGCTTGAAAGTGGTGAAGCACTGACATTGTTAGGCAACGGATGGGCACAGATATTGGGCACAGACAATATGCCTAAGCCGTATAACGAAAGCAAGAAGCCGACACCCAACTATGTGTATAATGATGGCACCGATTGGGTGTGCGACGACTTCCAACTGAAGGATAAGGAAGAGGTGGGCATTGGCATCGACTTTACTGCTAAGAATCTCAGCTACGACCGCAACTTCACTATCGACGATGGCTACTATACGGTTTATGCCCCATTCGCCATACCTACAACCAACGGCAAACTGTATGCTTGCACGGGCATAAATGCAGAGAAGTCGCAAGCCGAGTTTACTGAGGTCGCAACGCCTGAGCCCAATACGGCATATATCTTCAAACCTGCAACCACAAAGCTCAACTTTGGTAACGACATGGCGGTGAAGAAGACTACCAATCTTGAAAGTCAGACTGGCTACATGCGCGGTGTTTACACCCTTCTCACCTTTACCGATGAGAACAAAGAAGGATGCTACGGCTATGCTGCCGAAGCAAAGGATGGCTACGAGGCTGGTGCTTTTGTGAAGTTTGGAGCAGATGCCACAGTGCCAGCAGGACGTGCTTACATCTATGCTCCAGAAGCTATAGCAGTAGGAGCCAAACGCCTTAAAGTGGTGATTAATGGTGAGCCGACGGGCATAAGCATACCTGTGGCAGACAGCACAAACGGCTCAGACATCTACTACAACCTCTCGGGTCAGCGCGTTGGCAATAGCTATAAAGGCATTGTTGTAAGTAATGGCAAGAAGATTGTAAGAAAATAACAAGACATATATAATTACACACTAAACACTATAGAAAAATGAAAAAAACATATAGCAAACCATCAATCCGCATCATAACAATGGAGATGGGAAACATCTTGGCAGGTTCTTATCACGGCGAGGCAAGAAGCCGACGCATGTCTAACGACATGTTCGACGACATGGACGAGGATTACGACAACTAATAAAGCTCTACACAGTTTTAATAATTGTAGTTGAGAAATAACATTACCAGAACCAGAAACAATGGATACCAGAACTTGATACGATTGATACCAAAGCCCAAAACAGTTGGTACCAGAATCAAAAACAGTTAGTGCCAGACCCCAAAACTGTCAGTGCCTCTACAAGGGTTTCCCCTTTTGGACTTTTTTATTTGTAATATTGCTCAGTTTCCAAACATTTGTTGTAACTTTGCGTAAGTATAATGCCTGTTTGTCTTACAATTTAAATAGTAGTTTAATATGGACAAGAAAATGGAGTTATTAAGTGCTAGAATGTCAGACACTATTGACATTCTGAAACTTGACGAGATGGACGACATCATCGGTGGCGACGTTGACTGCAAGAAGAAGTATGCAAAGGATGGTATCTCGTGCCACAGCAGATACATACAGCGCGGAAACTACATTCATTGCAAGAGACGTTTTGAAACTAAAGTTGACATTGCGATATGACCCATAGTCCCCATTTCTGTGGGGCGGTGAGTTGAAAAGTGAGGGTGTGTCTTCTGATGCACCCTCGTTTTATGTGCTAAGCAAATAATGAATATGAACAAACATAGTGTAGTCTTTTTTATTGTATTACTTGTTGCCGTAATGACAGCATCTTGTGGCAACAAGCATGTTGACATGCTTTTGCTGCATGTCGACAGTGTGGCAAAAGAGAATCCTGGTATCGCATTATCAATGGCGGATAGCATTATGCGTGCTAACTCTGCGGACATGTCAACTTCTGAGATCATGAGGCTGAGACTGATTCGTGGACGTGCGCAAAACGCTGCCATGGTGCCGTTCAAGTCGGACAGCATAATGAGAATCACGGCAGAATACTTCGAAAATCACGGCACTGACTATGAGAGCATGTCAGCTTATTATATTCTCGGCAGTGTGTACCGCGACTTGAAGGATTATCCGCAGGCATTGGAATATTATCATAAGGCGTTAGAGTATAAAAAAGAGAAGCCAGATTCGGTGGAGTATGCATTATTGGCTCGTGTGCATGGGCAGATAGGTGAGTGTTTGCTTGCTCAATTTGCATTAAGTGAGGCTGAAGAGGAATATAATAATGCAAAATACCTTTTCCTTAAAGCAAAGGACACTATAGCTGCTGTTAGTGCAGAAATCCAGATTGCTGCTATCTTAGATTCTGAAGGTAGAGCACATGACGGTTATGTGTTGAGAAAAAATATAAAAGATTTGTTGCTAAGTAAAAATCTATTATGTGAGGCTTCTAAGGCATTAGTTCCTTCTGTGGAGGAGATGCTTGCCGAAGGAAAAATAGATGAAGTTGGCAAAGTGTTGGATGACTATGATAAATTGTCTGGAGATGTAGACCAACATGGTGTAGTGTTTAATGGTGGAGAATATTATTATACATTGAAGGGAATTTATTATTTAGCCAAGGATAGTTTAAGCAAGGCAAGGCATTATTTTGAGACAGGTATTAAGTCCACTAAAGATCATTCTGTTCGTGAGGCTTCATTTAAAGGTCTGCTGTCACTTTACAAACGCTATGGCAATATGGATTCTATTGCCAAATATTCAGAACTGGCATGTCAAGAAAACGATTCTTCTTACTCATGTTTATCTATAACTCAAACACAGCAATTACAAGCAGCTTATAAATCAAAAGAAAAATTTAGAGAGTATTACAAAGGAAAGGTTGAACGGCAGAGATTGTGGAACATACTCATAGTTTTTGTTGTTGTGTTTGTTGCATGTATTTTTGTAGCAATATTTTTATGGTATAGGCAGAAAACTAAAGAGAAGTTGATACAGGAACAACTTAAGGTTTCTTTGAATAAAATCGAGAATGAAAACAAGGAACATAGAAAAGTGTTAACTGAGTTACACAAAGTAGAAGGAGAGATAGAAAAACTTAAAAGTATACATAGTATACAAGTTGAACAGTTAATAGCAGACAAACAAAAATATGTAGATGAATTGAATGTTCTAAAGAAGCAATATGATGATTTTGATTTTAGTAAATGTGAAGTTGTGATTTATTTTAAGGAACTTGCAAATATTAAACGAACAGCAGCTTCTAAGCATGAATGGCGCGAATTGTATTCTTTTGTATCTCAGAGATTCCATTCGCTGTATTCTCTAAAGCCAATGCTGACTCAGTTGGAATTTGAAATAACAATACTGGTAAAGTTGGGCTTTATTCCTTCAGAGATAGCAATGATCACAGGTAATTCCATGTCAAATATTTCAAATGTACGCAAGCGATTATATACAAAAATGACAGGTAAGCAAGGCACGTCAAAAAGCTTTGATGAATATGTAAAGAGTTCATTTATAAATAGTTGACAATGATTTGTGAATTTTCTGTGAACTCTTGTGAAGTTTTTGTGAATAAGAAAGTCTTTCATTTTTTTTTTGATTCTCAATTTAAAAATATAAATTTGCACCACGAAAACCAAAAAGTGATAATATGAACAATAAGACACATGGACACACTCTCCTTTTAACATTGTTGCTGTCGCCGATTGGCGCGATGGCGCAAACCCCTAACGACAGTACTGTATACAAAAGTGTCAATCTCGACTCTGTGGTTGTGACAGGCAAGCGCCCACTCGTGTCGCATGATGGAACCAAAGACATTGTCAACGTGAAAGGTTCGTATCTTAGTGGCATGGGCAATCTTGGCAACATGCTCAAGATGGTGCCTGGACTTGTCATGATAGGACATAACCAGTTTCAGGTAATAGGTAAAGGCGCACCGAAATACTATATCGACGGCAGGGAAGTGACGCAGCAGGACATCTTCAACACCATCAAGGCAAACAATGTGGCACGCATAGAGATAGAGCATGAGCCTTCTGCAAAATATCCATCGGGCACAAACGCTGTTGTCAACATCGTCACGCTGAAGCCAATGAAAGACTACATGTCGCTCAATCTTTACAACACGCTCACCATGCGCCGGAAGGTGTCGGAAGAACCATCGTTCGACTTCACTTACAGCCGCGGCAAGTGGGCGACAACTGTTGACTACTCGTACAGCCAGTATAGGAATCTCAACAAGGAGACATACTTCACGGAAATCTACCGTCCTGACTATACATTCCGCAGCGACGAGGCCAACCATTCCTACATGCGCAACATGTCGCACGAGTTGACGTGGACCAACGACTTCTACATCAACGAAAACAACCGCATAGGACTCGTCTACACTTTCTCCCACACCAAGGACAACACGACCGACGACGAACTGACTACATATAAAGACCGCGACCAGACCGAGGAGAAGGACATTGTGCGCAAGGAGAAGATACAGCGCAATCTACACAACATATCACTTTCCTATTCAGGCGACCTGTCGGAGAACAGCAGCCTCAATCTGTCGGCTGACTATTCGATACTCAGTAACCATATAGACAACACAAGCGATGAGGAGAGCCTAACGACACACAGCAAGTCGAGTGTCTACTCGCGCTCGGAAGGCACCTACAACATTGTCACGCTCAATGGCTCTTATAGCTTCAAACTACCCGGAGGCATCGGCACCGAGGTGGGCGCACGCTACTATAATACCCACTATCCGCTCGACTTCTCCACAAACAACATGTTTGCCAATGTATCGGCCTCAAGCAACCACCAAACATTGAGCGACAACGTTACGGCAGGCTACCTCTCACTGCAACGCGGATGGAAGAAATTCTACGTAAATGTAGGTGCACGCTACGAGTATTCCGACACGCGTATAAAAATAAACACAGGAACTGACTCCTACAAGGCTGCGCGCCACACCTCCGACATCCTGCCGTCGCTAACGTTGCAATGGCAAGTCGCAAAGAAGGTTGCTCTGCGTGGTGTCTATATGCGCACGTTGGATAGGCAGGGCTACCAGGGTTTGAATCCTTATCCATCCTATAAGGACTCACTCGCCTATGCCACCGGAAATGTTGACCTTCGTCCATCGTATCTCGACCGGTATTTCCTCTACGGATTTATAGGCAACGGTCTTGTCATGGGAGTGGGATATATCAACAAATACGATCCGATAGAGACTGCTACCTTCTGTCAGTCGGACGACCGCAACGTGACAACGGAGATGCCGGTCAACACCCACCGTATGGAACACTACGTAGGAATGATTAACTACCGCCATGCTTTCGGCAAGTTGTTCTTCAACAGTAATGTGGTGGTGACGATTCCGCATGATGTCTACTACTTCCTTGGCAAGCGCCACACCGTGACCACGCCATACTGGGAAGGCAACTTCAATCTGTCTTATCCCGTTTGCAAGAGCACAAGCGTATACACGTCGTTCAGCTACCAGAGCTTCAATAAAGAGAATTTCTCCAAGCAGCGCAGGGCAGACAACTGGTCGGCAGGTGTGCAGTCGGACTTGTTGAAGAAACGGCTCACTATCAGCTTCGGCGTGACCGACATTCTCCACCATGCCAACTACAACAACTGCTCATACAGCTATCTCAATACACGCAACGGAACCTACGGTACAAACGACATGCGTGGCGTTTCGCTTACGCTGACATATCGTCTGTTCAACCGCGACCTCTCAACACAGTCGTCATCAGGAAGCGATGATGTGCTGATGAGAACGGAGTAATATGTTTCATGTATATATTCAAAACGATGCCCGTGATTGCGGCGTGTCATGCCTTCGCATGATATGCCGCCATCACGGGCTGGCACATTTCTACTTTTAAACTCGAATGTGCCATGTATCTGCCAGTCTTTAACCGGTTGATATTTAGTTTGTTGTGGCGTTTATGGTACTTATGTCACTTTTTTTCATCAAACTTTTTTTTACGAAAATAGGAGGCTGATACCAGTTGTTGGTATTAGCCTCCTACTCAAAATTGTTTGAGCAAGTTGTAAACTTGCGAAACTTTAATTATTTAATCACACCCAGTTCCTTGCCAACCTTGATGAAAGCCTCGATTGCCTTGTCGAGCTGCTCGCGTGTGTGTCCAGCAGAGAGCTGAACGCGGATGCGTGCCTCGCCCTTAGGAACAACAGGATAATAGAATCCAGTAACGTAGATGCCCTCTTCGAGCAAACGGTTGGCATAGCGCTGCGACAGAGGAGCGTCGTAGAGCATAACGGCACAGATGGCACTCTGTGTCGGCTTGATGTCGAATCCGGCAGCCATCATCTTGTCGCGGAAATAGTTTACGTTGTCAACAAGACGGTCGTGGATAGAATTGTCTTCCTTGAGCATCTTGAACACTTCGAGACTTGCGCCGATGATAGACGGAGCAAGAGAGTTGGAGAAGAGGTAAGGACGGCTGCTCTGGCGCAGCATGTCGATAATCTCCTTCTTGCCAGTTGTGAATCCTCCGAGAGCACCGCCGAAAGCCTTGCCCAATGTTCCAGTGTAGATGTCTACGCGGCCGTATGTGCCGCAAAGCTCACTTACGCCGTGACCAGTAGCACCCACAACGCCAGCCGAGTGGCTTTCGTCAACCATTACGAGAGCGTCATACTTCTCTGCCAAGTCGCAAATCTTGTCCATAGGAGCCACGTTGCCGTCCATAGAGAACACACCGTCGGTGCAGATGATGCGGAAACGCTGTGCCTGAGCCTCCTGCAGACATTTTTCGAGTTCCTCCATGTTGGCGTTGGCATAGCGATAACGCTTAGCCTTGCAAAGACGCACACCGTCGATGATAGAGGCGTGGTTGAGAGCGTCGGAGATGATAGCGTCCTCGTCGGTGAGGAACGAGCCGAACAAACCACCGTTGGCATCGAAGCAAGCTGCATAGAGAATAGTGTCCTCGGTGTGGAAATATTCCGAGATAGCAGCCTCAAGCTCCTTGTGGATGTCCTGTGTGCCACAGATGAAGCGTACAGACGACATGCCGAATCCGCGACGGTCCATCATCTTCTTTGCTCCCTCGATGAGGCGCGGATGATTAGACAATCCGAGATAGTTGTTGGCGCAGAAGTTGAGCACTTCCTTACCCTTTACCTGGATGGCAGCCTGCTGCGGGCTTTCGATGATGCGTTCTTCCTTGTAGAGACCAGCCTTTTTAAGGTTCTCTAATGCTGTTGTCAGATGTTCCTTGATTTTTCCGTACATGATCAATTAGTTTTTTTAGAAGGTTTTGTTATTAAAGATGTGCAAATTAACTCATAATTTTCCACATACGCCAACGATTACTGTTATTTTTTTTAAAATGTCAAGTTTTTATAGTGTCTATGTCGAATAAATTTTGTTATTTTGCATTCAGAAAAGAATCTCATGTTGGTTCTTGTGACAAAAAGTCAGAGTTGAACAAACTATTTCTTTAAATTTAAAATATAAATCTAAAACGAAAACATGAAGAAAATCCTTGTAATCGGTTCTACGGGGCAGATAGGCTCCGAGCTGACTAAGAAACTGCGTGGTATCTATGGCTGCGACAATGTTGTGGCTGGTTATATCAAGGGTGCAGAGCCCAAGGGCGAGTTGGCTGAGAGTGGCCCGATGGCTGAATGTGACGTGACGAATCCTCAGATGATTTCGGACGTTGTAGTTAAGTATGGAATCGACTCAATATACAATCTTGCCGCGTTGCTTTCGGTTGTAGCAGAGGGCAAGCCACGTCTTGCATGGAAGATAGGTATAGACGGTTTGTGGAACATTCTTGAGGTGGCACGCGAACATCAATGCGCTGTGTTCACACCAAGTTCTATCGGCTCGTTCGGTTTGTCTACTCCTAAGATGATGACACCGCAGGACACAATCCAGCGTCCGCGCACAATCTATGGTGTTTCTAAGGTTACTACAGAGTTGTTGAGCGACTATTACTTTAATAAGTATGGTGTTGATACTCGTGCCGTGCGTTTCCCTGGTGTGATTTCGTATGTGACACCTCCGGGTGGTGGCACCACCGATTATGCAGTTGACATCTACTATTCGGCTGTGCGTGGCGAGAAGTTTGTTTGTCCTATCAAGCAGGGCACTCTTATGGATATGATTTATATGCCCGACGCTCTTAAGGCAGCTGTCGACATCATGGAGGCTGATCCTACACGCCTTGTTCATCGCAATGCGTTCAACATTGCTTCGCTTAGCTTTGCTCCTGAGACCGTGTTCGAGGCCATCAAGAAGTATAAGCCAGAGTTTGAGATGGAGTTTGATGTTGACCCATTGAAGCAGAGCATTGCTGAGAGCTGGCCCGACCGCATGGACGACTCTTGCGCTCGTGAGGAGTGGGATTGGTGTCCGGCTTACGATCTCGACGCGATGACACGCGATATGCTCGAGAAACTCGAAATCAAGTTGAATAAGTAAAAAAAAGATAACGGATAATTGGCAAGCTTTAACGATTGAAATATATTGTGTCGTTAATGCTTGCCAATTATCCGTTTTTGTATGTTGTTGTTTTGCCCGATTTATCTTAATGGCGAGATTTAGAGCCTTAAATTCTCTCAGATAGAGAGCCTTAAATTCTCTCAAGCACCAGTTTAATAAGGTCGTCGATATGGTTTTTGTATGCTGTTTCGGCGCGTTGAGCTCTACGGTTGGCGATAACTATGCAAACGGTAGTGGCTCGGTGTCCCATAAGCAGCGATAGTCCAGCTACGGCAGAACTTTCCATTTCGAAGTTATTGATTTTTAGTCCGCCAAACTCAAAACTCTCTATCTTCTCGTTTTGTTGAGGGTCGGCGAGTGGAATACGCAGCTCGCGTCCTTGCGGTCCGAAGAATCCTCCACATGCTACTGTGATGCCTCTTACCATGTCGTTTTGCGCAATACGTTCTACAAGTTCTGGGTTAGCCTTCACAGCATATGGATATGGTTGGCACATGTTGCCAGTCCATCCCAAGTGTGCAATCAGAGCGCGTTCCATCTGTAGATTGCAAACAGCGTTGCGACCATTGTAGAAGTTTAGCAGACCGTCGAATCCAATTGAATATTCTGAGCAAACAAAAGTGCCTTCAGGAGTGTTGGGTTGCAATCCTCCACACGTTCCTATGCGTACTATTTCGAGCGAACGCAACTGTGGTTTTTCCGTGCGTGTCGCAAAGTCGATGTTGGCAAGCGCGTCAACCTCGTTCATCACAATGTCGATGTTGTCGCAACCGATGCCGGTGGAAATTACAGAAATTCGTTTGCCCTTGTATGTGCCAGTGATAGTATGAAACTCGCGGCTCGTCACGTCGCATTCCTTTGAGTCGAAGTGGGAAGCCACGAGAGCCACACGTCCTGGGTCGCCCACAAGTATTACCTTCTCAGCCAATTGCTCTGGGCGTAAGTGCAAATGAAACACGCTACCGTCGCCATTGATAATTAGTTCCGACTCGGCAAAATATTTCTTTTCCATAACTTTGAGGGTTTTATTTGTTCTTAAATAACAGGCATTCCTTGCGTCGGAGTTCTTGCTCTGCCTTTTTTATGTCGTTTCTTGCGTTCTCTGCCATTGTCTCCAGTCGTGCTATCTGGTTGCCAAGGGTTGTCTTCTCAGCGCTCTTAGCGTTGTGGTATTTTTCACGCATTTCTTGTAGCTTGCCGAGCGTTGCATTAAGTTCGTTGCGCTGGCGCATCACCTCATAGAAGTCCTTGCGTGTCTGGTCGGAGCGAAACTGGTTGACACTTGTATAGGTATGGTTGTCGTCCACAACGAAAGCCATGTCCTTGGTACCAGCAGCAACCTTGTCGGCATTGGCGTGCATCTTGTTGAGTCTAACCATAGCGTTGTCGCGCATATCTGGCGTTGTCCATGTCTCGCTTATGCTTGTTAGGTTGGCGAGTCCCACCAATTGGTTGTGCTCCAGCTCGTCGGCACTATAGTTTTGGCGTTGCTCAGCAGGTACAAAGGCGTATACGCACACCTTGTCGGATGGTTGGCGTCGCGATGATGCAAACCATGCCATGCGGTCGGCATCTGCAATGATAAAGGCGTAGTCGTCGGCTCCCGAGTTGAATGGAAGTCCTATATTCTCTGCCTGCATGAATATGCCCTCATCGGCGTCATATTTCGTCATGTATATATCACGTTTGCCAAGCCCCTCTCCGTCTTTAGCCTTTCCAGCAAAATAGAGTGTCTGTCCGTCGGATGCCATATACGGGAAACAGATGTCGGTGAAATTGTCGTTTATTTCCTTGATAGCAACTGGTTTGCCCCATTTGTCGGCAAGTTTGTCGCACATATATAAGCGTGTGATGCTGTCGTTGCCCACTTCCGTATAATAGCATCGGTTGCCAAATCCATTAATAAAAACGTAGGAGTCGGTCCCCGTTTGTTTATCGAAGAATTTGTCGTAGCTTACATAGGAACCGTAAGCTTTGGGCAGTGGGATGGCACTTAACACTTTGTCGCGGTCGACAACACAGCTGTCTATAACAAACACCTTTTGTGTGTTGGGTAGCATGTCGTTAAACAGTGCCTTGGCCTCAGCCGATAAGGCGTTGGCGTTGGTTTTTGCCGCCACGACAGGTTTCTTGGTGGTAGCCTTTTTGGTTTGTGCTGTCATTGGCGTTGTTGCCAATGCAGCAACAGCTAATAATGTGAGATATTTCAGTTTCATTTTACGCTTTATTGTTTAAACTGCAAATTTATACAAAAAATCCCGGATAATCATTCTCTTTTTCTATAATTGTCGGTTATCTGACAATAAAGAATAGCATACGGCGAGTTATGGGATTGCTGAGCATTTTGCGGTAGTATTTGTACTTTTTGGAGTAGTCGCGGTCGGGTAGGGGATAAAATCCGTGGTTGCGTAGTCGCTCAATCGTATCGTTCAGCAGGTGTCGATCGTGAGTGAGGCGTATGATGCTACATAGATAATCCACTGTGATTTGAGCTATGCGGCGATTGAGTACGGCACGTTCCGATTCAGGCACCACGAGATTCTGTAGTCGCATGAGCACCTGTTCGGTGTCGGCAAATAGTCTGGCGTTTCTGCTCTGGCTGTCAACTCCAGAGGCAAGAGAGTGTGTGCGGCTATTATAGTAGGCATCAGAGTCGGTGGTGTAGAGTCGTTCAGAGCGTAACAACATTTGTGTGGCAAAATATTCGTTGTCGTGATAGATGTCAGGCGAGAATCGAATGTTGCCCAGCGCTTTGCGTTCGAATAGAAAACAGAATGTGTTTGGACGCAGACTCTTGTTGCGCAGAAAGTCGCTGCCGAGTTTTGGACCGTCGTAGGTGAACGGAGTCTCTGTGGAAGTAGCGTCGGTAGTGACATTGTATAGCACTACGTCGGGATTGTGGTAGCGTGCTATGTCGAGACAATGCTCGTAGGGTGCGCGCAGAAGCATGTCGTCCCCACTTATAAACTGCACATACTGTCCGGTTGCCATTTTCAGAGCAGCATTGCGTGCCAGAGATGGTCCTTGATTGCGTTGGCGTATGTACAGAATCTGGTTGACAATATCGGCAAGGGTGTTAAGCGGTGTCATGTCCGATCCGTCGTCGATTATGATTATCTCGCGCTCCTGTTCGCTCAGCGACAATGCCATTATGCTGTCAATGCAATTGCGCAATGCATCGGAGTCGGTGTTGTAGACTGGAATGATGAAGCTTATGAGTGGTTGTTTCTGCATACGTAGTGGATTATTATTTTTTTATATGTGCAAAAGTAATAATTTAAATTCTATTTCGTTAATTAATAGATGGAAAAACAGAACAACTATTCACATATATTAAAATACACCGGACTGTTTGGCGGTGTGCAGGGACTTAATATCCTTATGGGTCTTGTGCGCAACAAGCTTGTTGCCTTGTTGCTCGGACCTATGGGAATGGGACTTGTCGCCCTGTTTTCTTCCACCATAAAGCTTGTAGGCGATTCTACCAACTTTGGACTGTCGATAAGTGCCGTCAGGGACATTTCCGCAGCCTATGAAAGTGGCGACAAGGAAAAATTGGCTCATCGCGTTTCGGTGTTTCGCCACTGGTGTCTGCTCACCTCCTTGCTTGGTTTTGTGGTGTGTTTGGTTTTGGCTCCTTGGCTCGACCATTGGGCGTTCTCGTGGGGCGACCACACAATGCATTTCATGTTGCTCGCGCCAGTTGTAGGTTTCACAACATTCTCGTCGGGCGAACTGGCTATTCTTAAAGCCACCCGACAACTTCAAGCGGTGGCAGTAAGCTCGGTTTATGTGGCAATAGCCACTCTGATAATGTCGATACCTATATATTATATATGGGGCATGAAGGGTATTGTGCCGTCGTTGGTGCTTGTCACTATGTCGCAATTGCTGATTGTCATGCGGTTTTCTATGCGTGCCTTCCCTATGCGACTGTGTCTGAGTCGCTCGTTGTTGAGCGAAGGCAAGGGCTTCATAGGACTTGGATTGGCGTTTGTTATGGCAGGCATGGCAGGAAGCGGAGCAGAGATGGGCATACGTGCTTTTCTTAACCGTGCAGGAGGCACTGATGTTGTGGGACTCTACAATGCCGCGTATGTAATGATATTCACCTATGCAGGAATGATATTCACGGCGATGGAAACCGACTATTATCCCCGTCTGTCGTCGATAGGCACATTAGGTGGCGAATTCAACAGCGTTGTAAACACCCAGATAGAAGTGTCGCTGCATCTTGTCTCCCCAATGCTTGTGGCGTTTATAATGTCAATGCCATTGCTCTTGCCGGCTATGTATAGCGGCAAGTTTCTGCCGGTATTGCCCATGATGCAAGTGGCTGCACTCTCGATGTATGCCCGTGCCATGTATCTGCCAATAGAGTATATATCCCTCTCGCGTGGCGACTCACTCACCTATTTCTTTGTCGAGGCAACGGCTGCCGCCTTGCTTGTTGTGGGTGTCACCTTAGGCTACATTACTTACGGATTGTGGGGAGCCGGCTTGGGCATTTCTGTAGCGTCGTTTACGGAGCTTGTCTTTGTGTGTGTGTGCTACCGTCTGCGCTATGGCTATAGGTTGTCGTCGTCGGTTGTGCGCACAGTGGCTATTCATCTTACGGTTGGATTGTTGGTGTATGCCACAACTTTGCTCGACAACATTTGGCTAAGTGTAGCGTTGGGAGCAGTGCTTTTTGTAGCCGACTCTTATTATACTCTTAATGTGTTGCATAAGAACACAGACATAATTGATAAGATAAGGAAACGGCTGAAAAGAATATGACACACTCTCATCCCCCTATAAGTTCTTGAAAAAGTTGTTCGAAACAGGCGCGCATTGCTTTGCGGTCGATTATCATTTCGCGTATCTCCCTCAGATATTTCTCGTTTGGCGAGTTGGGTAGCCACAACTTTATGTATCCGTGGCTGGAATATTTGTGCTCCATGTGGTCTACAAAACGCTCCCAATGTTCCTCCTTGCTCTTCTCTGGGTAATGGTCGAGTCCATATTCTATAGTGCGGCGGAATACGTGGTCGGGCTCAAGGTCGCGGTCGGCCTCGGCTACTATTTTTCCATAGATGCTGCGTGGAGCGTGTGATGCAGAAGCGCGGTGGTCCTCAACTGCCTCTTTCATAATCTTAAGCTGCTCTTGGCTAAACCATCGGCGCAGACGTCGGTCGGCAAGCAATATTTTGCCACTTGTTATATGGTGTATGGCACGCGGCCCCTCAAGTCCGAGGTCGTGGTAGGCAGCGATGACGTATGACATGTTGATGTCGGCTCCGGTGGATAGGGCGAGAGCCAACGACTTCTTTATCACATGGTTGGCGTGGCTAAGATTGTGCGCACGGTCGAAGTCGTTGTATCTTGGCAGTATGTTTTGCTCGACAAATTCCATGAGGTCGAGGCTTACATTTCTTGTATCCATAGGTGAATGATATTATGATTTACTTGCAAAATTACTTTATTATAGTTAAATTTGCAAGAAACAACTGATAAAAAGACAAAGATAATGGATGAAACAAATGTTAGGGTTAATTCCCTGAAGGCTTGGATTCTTGCCGCACGGCCTAAGACTCTGATTGGAGCTGCGGTGCCTGTAATGATAGGCATAGCATGTGCTGTGGCTCTGTATGGATGGAGCGGCATAAGGGTAGTGCCGGCTGTGCTGTGTATGATGTTTGCGTTGATAATGCAGATTGACGCAAACTTTGTGAACGATTATTTCGATTTTATGAAGGGCACCGACGACGAGCAACGTCTTGGTCCCAAACGTGCCTGCGCGCAAGGATGGATAACGGCATCGGCTATGCGTAGTGGTTTATTCGTTACTACTCTCTTGGCTTGCATCGTTGGACTGCCACTGGTATATTATGGTGGTTGGGAGATGATAATGGTTGGACTGGCATGTGTTGTCTTCTGCTTTCTGTATACCATATCGTTCTCGTACATCGGGCTTGGCGATTTGCTTGTGCTCGTGTTCTTTGGTATTGTGCCGGTTTGCATGACCTATTGGCTCACGGCTCCTCCTACCGCGCTTACGTCTATTCCGTTTGCCGTGGTATTGATGTCGATAGCTTGCGGACTGATTATTGACACATTGCTCGTGGTAAACAACTATCGCGACATCGACAACGATAGGCGAGCAGGAAAGCTTACGCTTATTGTGCGCATTGGCGAGCGCGGCGGACTGGTTTTGTATCTTATGCTTGGACTTGTAGGCACCATTCTGGCTATTGTAGGTGTTGTGCTTCTCGATTGGCACGACGGACAATGGACACAATCGCTATTAATTATATACACGCCATTCCATACATGGGCGTTCAACGAGATACGATGTATAAGGAAAGGTGCCGAGCTAAACCGTGTGCTTGGAATGACGGCACGCAATATGTTTATATTCGGATTGCTTGCATCGGCTGCCCTTGTATTTGCCAACTGATGGCAGACGACTGTGTCAGCTTTATTTATAGGGATAAAGGCAGATAATAGTTAACTAAAAGCGTTAACATATATACTGATGTACGTTTGGTTTAGTATATAAAAAACAACCTGTAGGATATATGGCATTATGTCATGCTCCTACAGGTTGTTTTCTTTATGATGTTTTGCTTGCGCCTCTTAGTTGAAGAAGTTCCAACTCAGTCCAAAACGCAGTATGCGCTGATTGAGCGGATAGTGTGGCGTTAGGAAATAGTCGCGGTTGCCCTGTCCTGCGTTCACATGGCTCATCATTACGAAGAATCGTGTGTGTTGCAGATGGAAGTTGGCGTAGACGTTCACTATTGGGTAGTTGCCCACCTGTGTGCGGTTGTCGCCAGTCTGCACGGCATACTGACCGAGAGCCGGACTATAGTCGGGCGCATAATACTTTGTGAAGTAGCGTGCGTCGGCACCAAAGTCGCATTTCAGAACCTTTGCTATCTTGAACTTCAGATAGAGGTTTGTGTAGATATTGAGGTCGGGCACTGGCATTGCAGTCTGGTTTGACGATTTCTGATAAGTAATCAGGTTTTCCCAGCGTAGTATACCAAGTTTGAAGTCCTGCTTTACGGCAAGCGTAAGTAGGCTTATTGCTCCTCCTTCTTGTTTCACGGCAAGCGTATTGCCCGTTCTTTCATAGCTGTCGTTGACATTGTAGCCCATTGTGAAGTAGGTGTGGTTCTTTACGTTGTCAACAGCCACGCGCACCGTTGTCTTTGTCTTGTCGTAGGTGAACAGGCCCTCAATGCGTGAGTGTATAATCTTCGACATGTCGTCGTTGTCCCACCAGAAATGCTTCGAGTGATAGTGGCGGTAGTAGAATGTAGGGTTTAGGCTGTGGAAGAATCCGCGAGCCTGAAGTCTTACAGTGTCGCCTAATAACTTGAAGTTAAGGTTTGCGTTTGCGTCCACCTTAAGCTGTCCTGCATCCTTGCCCTGAAGCCAAGTCTCGGCAGTTACGTTATAGTGTAGTGTGCGTCCCTCCGACTTGATGAGCTGTGCACCTATGCTTAGATTATGCTCATTGTATGAAGTGGTGGCATTTACAGAGTCGGGTAGAGCGAAGTGTCTTAAGTCCGACGTTACGAAAGCCTTCAGTCCTGCTTTAGCCCATTTGTTAAACCCTTCGAGCAAGGAAATGGCAAACGTGTTCTGCAGACGATAGTGTGTGGTCTTGTCGTAGATGGAGTCGCCCGAGTATTTGCTCATCGAGTTGTAGGTCTCGGCATAGAAGTCCTGAGGTGTTTGATATGCCTGATATATGCGGTTGTAAGTGTCAAACTTCAATGTGTGTATAAAGCTTGTCACGGGAACGTACTCGTCTTTTAACCACATAGTGTCTTGTGCGGCCTTTGCTTCCTTGCGCTTCAAGCTGTCGACGGCTTCCTTGCCATTCACGGCAATGCGATTGTTGCCAGCCTTGTTGCCTATGCTGTCGTTTGGAATATTGCCAGAAGTTGCAATCTTGGCATTGTCGGGTCGTCCGCTATACGTTGGCTTTTTATAGTTCTTCTCGTCGAAGTCGCGGCCCTCACGTTTTGCCTTTCGTCGCGCCTCTTCCATTTCTTCCTTGGCAGAGTTTTCTTTTTGCGACTCCATGGCAAACTTCTTTGCCTTGATTTCCTCCTCGGTCATCTTCACCTTGCGGTTGAATCCTACGCTGTAGCGGTGGGTGAAGAATATATGGTTGTTGTCGTTGCGGTTCCAGTTCTGCTCAAGCACAGTTGGAATTTCGCTTGTGGAGAAGTTGTCGTCAAAACTCTCTGGATGTTTGATGTATTCGTCGTTGGTGATGCCGCCATTCTCTGTCACCTTTTGGTGTAGGGTTGAGAAGAGCAAATGGGCTTGGTAGCGGTCGCCTAAATACGATCCGTACATGAGATATTTGAAGTGCGACGTGCTTTGGTTGGAATAGTAGCCACGTCCATACAGATAGTCGAAGTTGAATCCGGCACCAATACGCTTTCCGGCGTTGACTCCAAACTTAGCCACAAAATGGTCTTCGCCGTTGGTGCGGTCGCCTGCGTTGTTGTATGTGATATTGGTGAAAGGCGACAGCGTGTTGGTGAAATGGAAGTTCTCAACAGGTGTCACCACATAGTCGTATGGCTGTGTGAAAATAAACTGTTCTGTTTCAGGTCGGTCGACGAATATACGGTTGATGCGCGGCGCTCCAAGGTTGCCGGTTGTGTTGTATTCCCCTCTTAGTCCAGTGGTGAATATGGTGTTAGGGAACATATGCGATGCGGTGTCTACCTCAGCTTTCTGTATGTCACCGAAGCGTTTGTCCACAGTCCATACCTTGATGCCTCGCGGAATTTCCTTGTCGGTGCCGAGCGAATCAGCCATGTTTTTGTTTGGCTGGTTGTTGTTGCTGTTGCCGATGTCGGAGTTCAACTGTCTGAAGTCGTCGTATTGTGCCAATGCCGTTGTCGGCAGACACAAAATGGCGACAATGAGTGATAATATGAATCTTTTATTTTGCTTTGTCATTTTGTTGTTCATTGGCGGATGAATCTGAAGCAGCATTCTGCCATCTTGAACGCCATGGCGGTCAGTATGACAATAGTGCCTGTCGTGCGGTCGTGGAAATAGAACAATGCCATGCCTGCTATAGCTCCCAGCATGAAGATGATGTTGAGAATGTTGCGTATTTTGAAATACTTGTCGTTTGAGGCGTCGCGGCGGTGGTGGCGCATGGGTCGACGCACAGTTTGCATGTTTTCGTTCTCGCCAATGGTATTGGTTTTGTCGTGTATTGGCGTTATATTTTCGCTGTTTTCCATAATCGTCGTTTTATGTGTGATGTGACATTAGCTTATATCACATTTCTGCTTTATTTCATTTTCTTCTCTATATATCTGAAAATCTCGTCCTTGCGGTCTATTGTGCCCTTTCTGAATTTTGCAGTTCCAGGTATGAGTTTAGTGCGCTTCTTGTTGACGGCATACTTGTCGGCAATCCATTTTTCGGCAGTCTCGTGGAATCCCGTAGAGCGTCCTTCCTCGTAGCTGAAACTCATTCGCTCCATTGAGATGTGTAATTTCTCGTCGTCGCATTTTGCAATGATGACATAGTTGAACTTGGAGCGGTCGAGCGATATGAAACTTTTGGAGAATTCCAGCCATTCCTGGTATCGTGCCACAATGCTGTGCTCTTTGCGGTTGATTAGTGCGATGTTGCTGTTTATTTGGTTGTCGCTATGTGCAAGACTGTCGAGAGCTGTGTATGCGAGGTCATAAATTTGCTGTGCTGTCTTGCCTTTGAATTCTATATCGTGCTCGAACACCACTTTGCCGTCTACTTCCGGAACAGCACCTTCTTTGATGTATTGCCAGTCTTTAATCTCGGCGGTCTTTGAGGCGTCGGTCTTGCCAGCCTCTGTCTGTTTCTTGTTGTCATTTGTGGCGTTCTTGTTGTCTTGTTGTGCTGTGGGAAGCTCCCATTCGCTTTGCGCCGCACACATTAGCGGACAGCATAAAAGAAACAAAAAAAGAATCTTCTTCATATTGCAATAATTGTATTGTTGTCTTTAAATGTATTTAATAATGATGCAAAAGTACAAAATATAATCCTACGATTGCTCCATTATTGATTATTTAACATTGCCCCATTATTCATGGTGCCTTGTTCATGCGTTCTCTTTGTCGAGCAACGACTGTAGTCGCACAATCTCGTCGCGGTATTGTGCTGCTTGCAAGAAATCGAGGTTCTTTGCAGCCTCTTTCATGAGTGATGTGGTGTCGGCAATGCTCTTTTCGAGTTGCTTGCGTGTCATGCGTGTCACAATCGGGTCGGCTGCATATGCATACGGTTCTGGTTCGATATAGGGCTTGTATTGCTTGGCGACACGTCTTTCCTGTGGCGCTTGTGCGTCTGTTCGCGCTCCGCCTTGCTGCTCGTTTTGGGCTATGCTGGCAAGCGACACCTTGATGTCCTTGCGTATCTGTTGTGGTATGATGCCATGGTCTTCGTTGTATTTCAGCTGTATTTGGCGTCGGCGTGAAGTCTCGTCGATGGTTTTCTGCATACTGTCGGTAATCTTGTCGGCATACATAATTACCTTACCGTTTACGTTTCGGGCAGCGCGTCCTGCCGTCTGTGTCAGCGAGCGGTGGCTACGAAGAAAGCCTTCCTTGTCGGCGTCGAGTATAGCCACAAGCGACACTTCTGGCAGGTCGAGTCCTTCGCGCAATAAGTTCACTCCCACCAGCACGTCGTATAATCCAGCTCTAAGGTCGTTCATTATTTGCACTCGGTCGAGTGTTGCCACGTCGCTGTGGATATAGTTGGCGCGTATGTCGTGGTTTAGCAGATATTCGGTCAATTCCTCTGCCATGCGCTTGGTGAGTGTAGTGACAAGCACACGCTCGTCGCGGTCGTGGCGCTCGATGATCTCCTCCAGAAGGTCGTCTATCTGGTTCTCGCTCGGTCGCACTTCGATGATAGGGTCAAGAAGACCAGTTGGACGTATTATCTGCTCAACAACCACTCCGCCAGCTTCTTGCAATTCGAAGTCGGCTGGGGTAGCCGATACATAAACTATTTGGTTTATCATATCCATGAACTCGTCGAATTTCAAAGGACGGTTGTCGAATGCAGCCGGAAGACGGAAACCGTATTCCACAAGGTTCTGCTTTCTTGCTCGGTCGCCACCATACATGGCACTAATTTGTGGCACGCTGACGTGGCTTTCGTCAATAAACATTAGGTAGTCCTTCGGGAAGAAGTCGAGAAGGCAATAAGGACGTTGACCTGGTTCACGCCCATCGAAATAGCGCGAATAGTTCTCGATGCCCGAACAGTGGCCAAGTTCCTTTATCATCTCCATGTCGTATTCCACGCGTTCCTTGATGCGTTGGGCACGTATGTGGTCGCCAATGCCTTCAAAGAAGTCGACTTGTTTGGTCAGGTCGTCTTGGATAAGGCGGATGGCGTTTTCGGTCTGCTCTTTAGAGGTGACAAAGAGGTTGGCTGGATAAATATGGTATTCCTCGAAGTCGGCAATGCGGTGGAATGTCTCGCTGTCGAGTTCTTCGATGGAGTCAATCTCGTCGTCCCACCATGTTATGCGCAGCACATTGTCGCTATATGCCATGAACACGTCCACAGTGTCGCCTTTCACTCGGAAATTGCCGCGTTTTAGCTCTATGTCGTTGCGTAAGTAGAGAGCATCGACAAGCTTGCGCAGAAATTCGTTGCGGTCGACGGTCTGTCCTCGCTTTATGCCTATCACGCTATTTGCCATTGCGGTAGGCCCTCCCATACCATAGATGCACGACACCGACGATACGACTATCACATCCTTCCTACCGGAAAGAAGTGCGCTGACAGCCGATAGTCTCAGTTTGTCGATGTCTTCGTTTATGGCAAGGTCTTTCTCTATATATGTGTCGGAAGACGGAAGGTAGGCTTCCGGTTGGTAATAATCATAGTATGAAACATAATATTCTACGGCATTTTCGGGGAAAAAACTCTTCATCTCCTCATACAATTGCGCAGCAAGCGTCTTGTTGTGGCTCAGAATGAGGGTGGGGCGGCCTATGTTGGCAATGACGTTAGCCATAGTAAAGGTCTTGCCCGATCCCGTCACACCAAGCAACACCTGTGCGTGTTCGCCATCGTTTATTCCTTCGGTAAGTTGCTTTATTGCCTCGGGTTGGTCGCCTGTGGGCGAGAATCGTGATGTTATCTTAAAATCCATGTCTATATGTGTGTGTTATAATGACCATAGCGCATTAAACTCGCGTGGATTTACAAAAATAGTAAAAAGCTTGAAAACACACAAGCGAATCGGGCTTAATGTTCCAATTAAATGCATAAAACAACAAAATAGGCATGTGGTAAAGGCAAAAGAGCGTGAAGATTCTATAAAAAAACAGCCCTTTACTTTGTAAATAGGTGAATAATGTGTATTTTTGCACTTCAAAAATAATGAGTTATGAAGAATTCTATAACAGCCGTGATACTCTCGGCACTTTTTTTTACAAGTTGTGCCAATGAGTTCAATAAGGTTTACAAGACCAGCGACTACGCATACAAATATGAATATGCCAAGCAATGCTATGCCCAAGGCAAGTATTTGAGAGCGTCCACATTGTTGCAGGGACTTGTCACATTACAGAAAGGAACCGACAATGCGCAGGAGAGCCTGTATATGCTCGGAATGGCGGAATATAACAGTAAGGATTATGAGGGAGCTGCCGCCACATTCAAGAAGTATTACTCAAGTTATCCAAAGGGTTCTTATGCCGAAGAGGCTGAATTCTATGCAGGAATGAGTCTGTTTAACTGCACACCCGAGCCGCGTCTCGACCAGTCGCAGACGGTGAACGCCATTTCCGCATTTCAGGAATATATTGATTTGTTTCCCGATGGAAAATATCGTGGTGTGGCACAAGACCGACTCTTCGAATTGCAGGATAAATTGGTGCTGAAGGAACTGTATTCGGCGCAACTCTATTATGACATGGGTCAGTATTTCGGCAACTGCACATATGGAGGCAACAACTACGAGGCCTGTATAATTACAGCCCAGAACGCCTTGAAGGATTATCCCTATTCAAAGTTGCGCGAGAAGTTCTCGCTGCTTGTGATGAAGAGCAAGTTTGAACTGGCGCAGCAGAGCGTAGAGGAGAAAAAGTTGGAGCGCTTTCAGGATGCCGAAGACGAGTGCTATGGATTTATCAACGAATATCCCGACTCTAAGGACAAGGTTACGGCAGAGAAATTCATCAGTAAATGTAAGGCATATACAAAAGACTGATGAGTCGAAAAAGGAAATAATAAACATAAATAAATAAACATTAAACATTAAATTGATGGATTACAAAAAGTCAAAAGCTCCGGTGAACACCGTCACTCGCAACATTATGAGTCTTTGCGATGAGACCGGAAACATCTATGAGAGTGTTGCAATTATCGCTAAGCGTGCCAATCAGATTGCCGTGGAGATAAAGCAGGATCTCAATAAGAAATTGGCTGAGTTCGCATCTTACAACGACTCGCTTGAGGAGGTTTTTGAGAATCGTGAGCAGATTGAAATCTCTCGTTACTACGAGAAACTGCCGAAGCCGACTCTTCTTGCTACTCAGGAGTTTGTTGAGGGTAATGTATACTATCGCGATCCTTCGCAGGATTCCAATAAAGAACAGGAGCAGGCATAATGATACAGCGCAAACAGTCGGTCTTCCTGCTTATTGCCTTTATCGCCTCTGTTGTGTGTCTTTGTCTGCCAATCGGTAGCTTTGAACCTCAGGCGATGGGTGTCAGCTTCAAGATGTATAATCTAATGGTGATGCTTGGCACAGGTGCTGACTATTCTGTATGCGGGCTTTTTGGCCTGTTGCTGATTAGCAGCGCTCTCAGCCTGTCGACCATCTTCCTTTTCAAGAACCGCATGTTGCAGAGTCGTATGTGTCTGTGCAACCTGTTCTTGCTTGTGGCTTGGTATATCGTGTTTGGTGTGATGACTCGCAATGTCATTTCTGCCGACACCGATTTTCATGTGGCTTTTGCAGTTTGTCTGCCTGCAATATCTATTGTTCTCATCTTTATGGCGCGAATAGCCATATTGAAGGACGAGAAACTTGTGCGTGCAGCTGACCGTATCAGATGATATTCCACCTTATTATATATAATATATAGAAGTGAAAAGAAGGGTCTCTTTGTAGTTAACTTTGATAACAAAGCTAATGACAAAGAAACCTTTCTTTTTTTTATTTCTGCTACTTTATGTGGGGTGAAATCCTTCCTGTGTGTGGCGTATATTCTTGATATTCATTATGTTGTTGTATGTTTTCAATCATTAAAAAACCACAACACGCTTTGAAAACTTGCACATTTCAGAAAAATTGTGTAATTTTGCACCCGATAAGAAAAAGGATATGAACTTCTTTTTGTTTTAGAGGCATATCTGAAAGTATCTAACGGAATTTAGATTAGTGCACAGATTGTTTTTAGGCATATATCGTGAGCATGTATTCCGGTTCGACCTTCTGCCGAAACTTATTTAATGAGCAGTGGGGCTTTCTTTATATGAAATGGCGCCGTTTCTGTTTTGAAGAAATGTCGTCAACGCATATTTAAGGGATAGTGTTCGGATTCCACAAACAAATTTATAATGATTAAACTTTTTAAGGTAGTATTATTTATTGTATGTTTAATGGGAGCAAATCCTGTAATGGGTGCAAACGACACAGTTGATTCGGAAACTGTCAGCACAGAAGGGTTTGATTGGGAGCCGGTGATGCAGGCTATTGTCCAGGTTGAAAGCGAGGGCAATGCTAAGGCTGTGCATGGCAACTCATGCGGAGCAATGCAGATTACACCGATTCTTGTTGCTGAATGCAACAATATTTTGAAGAAGCGCAAGAGCAAGAAGCGTTTCACATTGCGCGACCGATTCAGTATTGAGAAGTCAAAAGAGATGTTCATACTTATCCAGTCGCATTTTAATCCGCTCAACGACATCGAGCGTGCCATACGTTCATGGAATGGCGGAAATCATTACAGTGTAAAGCGCACTCAGCGCTATTTCGAGAAGGTGATGAAACATATCAATTCTCGCAACTAAAAAAGAATGAAATTTATCTTTATAGAACCTTGGCTGCATATTGATTGCTGCCAAGGTTTTTTGTTATTATATTAACGGTTTAAGTTTAGCAAGCGAAAATAGTTAAGGAGGTTTTACGTCCTATGGTTGTTAATGGGTTCTTGCAAGCAAGCAGCCGAGCGAAGCCATTTGTTTTTTATGCTTGATTTATAGTATTAAAAGCATTTGGCTTAACTACTGAATTCTTTGAACTTGCGAGAGTTTAGTTAACGTTTTTTTATCAAGTACGATTGATGTAAATCAATAATACTAAAAAAGTGAGAAAAGTTTTTGTCATAAGTTTTGCTGTTTAATGGAAAAATACTACCTTTGCACTCGCAATTCAGAAATGAGGTTGCTTCATAACAAAACAAGTATGCACCCTTAGCTCAGTTGGTAGAGCAACTGACTCTTAATCAGTGGGTCTAGGGTTCGAACCCCTAAGGGTGT